>JAAXIY010000029.1:0-8367 GCA_012270125.1 Paracoccaceae bacterium | reverse complement strand
TTGTGAAGAAAATTTTAAGAACCTTACTTTTCGTTCCACCTTCAATGTCTGTAGGAGTTTTGCTCGCAAAAATGCAAGCAGAAAGGATCCATATGGCGTTAGTAATTGACGAATATGGGGGTGTTGATGGTCTTGTGACAATTGAAGATTTAATTGAACAAGTGGTTGGAGATATTGAAGACGAACATGACGAAACCAACCAAAAAGATTGGCTTTTAGAAAAACCTGGGCAGTATTTAGCTACGGCAAAAACATCATTGCGAGAGTTTAATGAAGAAACTGGCTTAGACCTAACAAATGAAGCCTCTATTGATGCTGAAGAGATCGACACGTTTGGCGGTTTAGTTTTTATGTTAGCTGGAAGGGTTCCTGTGAGAGGAGAAATTGTACCACACCCTCATGGCATGGAGTTCGAAATAGTAGAGGCGGATGCCCGTCGAGTAAAAAAACTACGTTTAAGATTGCCAGATGCTATTAAAGCTGCCGAATAAATCAAATATAATTTCCTTAGTTCTAGGTACTTTGTTAGCACTAGGTAATGCCCCATGGGCCTTATGGTATTTAAGCATTGGTTCATTGATTGCCTGGTTTTGGCTTATTCTAGTAAAAGCACTTCCTAAAAATATTTTTGAATCAACATTTTTTTTCGGGTTTGGGTATTTTATTGTTTCTTTGATTTGGATCGTGGAGCCCTTTTTGGTTGAACCCTGGGTGCATGGCTGGATTGCTCCAATTGCTTTAATTGCGTTACCAAGTTTTTTAGCATTAATCTGGGCTTCTTTTGCCTTTTTAGGCCATTACTATCTTTCAAGTTTAGGAGTTGTAATAAGTTTAAGTTTAGCAGAGTATTTCCGATTATATTTTTTAACAGGATTTCCCTGGGCTAATATTTCCTACGTATTGCTAGATACCACAGCAGATAAATGGTTTGCGATATTAGGGCCCTATGGACTGAATTTATTACTACTTCTAACCTGTTTTACCATTGCCTCCAGTTTTCGAATACGAAAAATAGCTAACCTTTCTCTAGCTACGCTTCTGTTATCCATATTATTGTTTGCCCCCCAATCTTTCAGAGATGAGCCCTCAAAAAACTTAGCCACTAGCGTTCGCTTGGTCCAACCAAATGCAGCCCAAGAAAAAAAATGGTCGGCAGAATTCGCTCCAAAATTTTTTGAAAATATGATTAAAATGACAGCTCAAAAGCCGAGACCTGATATTATCATATGGCCAGAAACCTCTTTATATTTACCGTATAATTCCGCATCTGAAGAAATTGAAAAAATGAGAGAAGCAACACAGGAAAGTATACTAGTATTTGGAGCTTTAAAAATTGATCAAACAAACTTTTTAAAAAATTCTCTAATCATAGAAAACAAAAATCAGGAAACTGCCTTCTATGATAAGGCTAAACTCGTGCCATTCGGTGAATACCTACCATTCACAAACTTAAAAAGTTATTTTAAAATTTCAGAACGATCGAACTTATTTGGCTGGGGTTTCAAAAGAGGAAGTGGATCTCAGCTAATACGTCTATCAAATGGATTAAACTTTGTTCCGCTAATATGTTATGAAGCGATATTCTCAGATTTTCTAAAACCTTCAGTTAAGAACGCTGATTTTATTTTGCAAATCACGAATGATGCCTGGTTTGGGAGGTCTATTGGGCCCCAACAACACTTAGCTCAACTTCGTATTAGATCTATTGAATATGGTTTGCCGGTAATTCGTGTAGCTAATACTGGAATTTCTGCCATTATTGACGCCAATGGAATTGTTTTAAAAAATCTCCCAGTTAATAAGTCAGGTTATTTAGATGCGTTTATTCCATCTCGTAAACAGAGCACAGTTTACGGCGAATATGGAAATTTAATATTTCTTTCTCTTATTTTAATGAGTCTATTGGTTGCATTTTTGTACAAACAAATTATTAATCGAGTTCGTTTAGCAACAGAAACGAACTGAAAATATCTGGAGAAAAAAATTGAGTAGAAGCAACTTTACCTTTACCTCAGAATCTGTATCTGAAGGACACCCTGACAAAGTGTGTGATAGAATATCTGACGCCGTTCTAGATGCTTTTATCTCAGAAGAGCCTGAAGCAAGGGTGGCATGCGAGACATTTGCCACAACCAATAGAGTTGTCATAGGAGGCGAAGTGGGGCTATCCGATAAAAATATTCTAAAGGAGTATATGAACCGAATAGATGATATCGCTAGAGCTTGCATCAAAGACATTGGTTACGAACAAGAAAAATTTCATCACGAAACTGTCGAGGTAACAAACTTATTACACGAACAATCTGCGCATATAGCTCAAGGAGTTGATGCGAGCGAGAACAAAGATGAAGGTGCAGGCGATCAAGGTATCATGTTTGGATATGCCACGGATGAAACAGAAGATCTGATGCCTGCTCCTATCCAATATTCTCATGCAATACTGAGGAGATTAGCCGAAGTTAGAAAAAATGGGACAGAGCCAACTTTGGGACCAGATGCTAAATCTCAATTATCAGTAAAGTATCAAAATGGGATACCAACAGGTGTAACATCTATAGTTTTATCAACACAGCACCTCGACGAAAAAATGACGTCCTCAGATGTTCGGTCGGTCGTGGAGCCATATATCAGAGAAGTTTTGCCAGACAGTTGGATTTCGAATGAAACTCAGTGGCATGTTAACCCCACTGGAAAGTTTGTTATTGGCGGACCTGATGGAGACGCAGGATTAACAGGCAGAAAAATAATAGTTGATACATATGGTGGAGCGGCGCCACATGGAGGTGGTGCATTTTCAGGTAAAGATCCCACAAAAGTTGACCGTTCGGCGGCTTATGCAGCTCGTTATCTAGCTAAAAACATAGTTGGGGCTAATTTAGCGAAGAAATGTTCAATTCAATTGAGCTATGCAATTGGGGTCGCAAAACCACTTTCTATTTACGCAGATACATTTGGAACCGGAACCGTCTCAGAAGAAACTATAGAGAATGCAATTGCCAATTGTATGGATCTAACGCCCATGGGGATAAGAACGCATTTGGGACTAAACAAACCCATATATCAGAGAACAGCGGCCTATGGCCACTTTGGCCGCAAACCCGAGAAAGATGGGGGATTTAGCTGGGAAAAACTTGATCTCGTCGATGAACTCAAATCAAAATGTTAGTAGAACAAAATTAGCTCATCTTCAAAATGCGTAAATAGACCTGATTAATGTGTAGTGAAGTTACTCGCCATAAAAGTGGAAGCCAGTGGAGAAACTTTTATGGCCGTTTTAAGGGTAAGTCTCTCAGCGCCAAGCAATCTGAAACTTTACGAGTTGAATTTGCCAAATATTCTATCAAAAATATTTCATGGGAAGAAAACCCTCAAAGAAAATCTCTAAATTTAACCGAAATTTTTTCTAATAAACATATATGGTTAGAAATAGGCTTTGGAGGCGGAGAACACCTGATGCACCAAGCCAAATTAAATCCAGACGTCGGGATTATTGGTTGTGAACCCTATATTAATGGCTTAGCGATGCTTCTTAGAAAATTAAGCGATCACCCCTGTAATAACGTTAGACTTTACGATGGAGATGCGAGAAATATTTTTGATGTATTACCAAAAAGTTCTATCGAGAAAGTTTTTCTTTTATATCCAGATCCATGGCCAAAAAAAAAGCACCACCGTAGAAGGTTTGTAACACAAGAATTTTTAAGGCCTCTTCACAATTCTATGAAAGCCGGGAGTATATTAAGAATAGCCACAGATATTGAAGATTATGTCAGACAAACTCTTCAAGAAGCTCCAAAAGCAGGATTTAGGTGGCTAGCAAAAGATGCATCAGACTGGCGTTCTCCGTGGTGCGACTGGATATCTACACGCTACGAACTAAAAGCTTTAAAAGAGGGAAGAGTTCCACATTATCTGACATTTGTCGCTTAAAATATTTGGAAGAGCATCTACAACTACACCCAAAAACGTATATTTTAAATAAATGTAAACTAAAACGATTTGGTAATGGACGGTTTTGTTTTCATCAGGTATCAGGTCGACAAAACAAGATAAGGCAACATTATGTCAGGGCTGGACAAACCCATACCTATGTCATCTAAGCGAGTGACAAATTTGCGAGGCCAAGCAAAAGTACCGGGGGATAAATCGATCTCTCACAGATCTTTAATCCTAGGAGCTCTATCAGTTGGGCAAACTAAAATTCATGGACTGTTGGAAGGCCAAGATGTTATTGATACCGCAAAAGCAATGAGCTCATTTGGAGCTTTGGTTGAGAAACATGAAAATGGGTACTGGACAGTCGATGGCTTTGGTGTTGGAGGTTTTGCAGAGCCCGAAAAGGTAATAGATTGTGGAAACTCTGGTACAGGAGTTCGTCTTATTATGGGAGCAATGTCCACAACCAATATAACAGCGACTTTCACTGGAGACGCGAGCCTTAACAGAAGACCAATGGCCAGAATAACAGAACCCTTAAATTTATTTGGAGCAAAGACTTATGGGCGACGACATGGCAAACTGCCAATCACCGTGGTAGGGGCTGCATCCGCAGTACCTATAACCTATCAAACCCCTGTCGCTTCTGCACAAATTAAATCATCTATACTTTTTGCTGGTTTAAATACGGCTGGTGAAACAATAGTTATAGAAAAAGAGAAAACAAGAGACCACACTGAAAGAATGCTGCAGGGTTTTGGGGCCGAAGTTGAAACCGAAACGACGAGCACAGGGCATATGGTAAGGATAAAAGGGTATCCCGAATTGTTGCCACAGGAAATAAAAGTTCCGAGAGATCCTTCAAGTGCAGCTTTTCCAGTTTGCGCTGCCTTGATAACAGAAGGATCGGATGTACTTGTTCCCAATATAGGGTTGAACCCTACGCGCTCAGGTTTGTTTGAAACTCTTAGAGAAATGAATGCTAACATCACATTTGAAAATGAAAGCTTTCAAGGGGGAGAGCCCGTCGCTGACATCCGAGCAAAATTTTCACCCAACATGATAGGAATTGATGTTCCACCCGAAAGAGCAGCAAGCATGATTGACGAATACCCTATTCTTTCGGTTGTTGCATCTTTTGCAAAAGGTAAAACATTAATGCGAGAGGTTAATGAATTAAGAGTAAAAGAAAGTGACCGCATAGATGCAATGGCAAAAGGCTTGAGATCTAACGGCTTATCAATAGAAGAGGGAGAAGATTGGTGGTCTGTAGAAGGGCGTGAAATCGATGGCGTAAAAGGTGGCGGCTTATGTGAAACTTTCTTAGATCATAGAATAGCTATGTCTTTTCTTATTTTAGGAATGGCTAGCAAAAGTTCAGTTAAGATAGATGACAGCAGCCCCATTACTACTTCATTTCCAATCTTTGAAAGTTTAATGGCTGAACTTGGAGCCAATTTTCAGAAGTCAGAGCTTTGAACAGTATAGTAATAGCAATTGATGGACCAGCAGCATCAGGCAAAGGAACAGTTTCAAAAGCTATTTCTGAAAAACTGAAATTTCACTACTTGGACACTGGCAAACTTTATAGGGTGATTGGAGCAAAATATCTCGAAGGTCATGAACCAATTTCTGTTGCTAAGAATTTAAAAACTGATGACTTAGACAACTATGATCTTCAAAAACCAGATATAGCAAAAGCCGCTAGTGAAATAGCCGCGATACCAGAAGTCAGAGCATCTCTTTTGAAATTTCAACAAAATTTTTCCAGAAAAATGCCAGGGGCAGTTTTGGATGGGAGAGATATTGGAACAATAGTTTGTCCCGATGCAAAAATTAAAATTTTTCTCACAGCTTCTTTAGAGGCAAGAGCGTACCGAAGATACCTAGAACTCCAAAAAACAGATAAGGAATTAAAATTGGAGACGATCATAGATCAAATTAAAGAAAGAGATGAAAGAGATAAAACACGTAGCTCTTCACCTTTGATTGCCGCAAGTGACGCAAAAGTTTTTGATACGTCAAACTTGTCAATAAAAGAGGCGATAGATCATGTCTTATATTATATTCAAACTAAAATTTGACTAGTTGCAGAAAGTCTTGTCTCTTTAGTGAATAAAGTAATCAAAGAAAATTAAACTTGGCGTGGAAAATTTATCTTGAACATATGGGTATTTCATATTAAGCCGCCATGTAATGTTGAAACGAGAGATAAGCGCACAACCGCGCAGGTTTTTAATGGGTCGGATTAAACCGGCCCTTTTGGCGTTAAATCAACTAATTTAATTTAAAGACCGGCGGAACCAACCGAACGGCCAGAAACAATATATAGAAAAGGAAGATGAGACCTCATGGCTCAAAACGCATCAATGGAAGAATTCGAAGCTCTACTCAAAGAAAGCTTTGAAATAGATACACCGGAAGAAGGATCGGTTGTAAAAGGTAAAGTTATAGCCGTGGAAGCCGGCTTTGCAATAGTAGACGTTGGCTACAAAATGGAGGGAAGGGTTGAACTTAAAGAGTTTGCAGACCCCGGAGAAGCTCCTAAAGTCGCGGTTGGTGATGAAGTTGAAGTGTTTTTGCGTCAGGTTGAAAATTCAAAAGGCGAAGCTGTTGTTTCACGAGAAATGGCGCGTAGAGAAGAAGCTTGGGATAGACTTGAAAAAGCCCATACCAATGATGAAAGAGTAGACGGTGCAATCTTTGGAAGAGTTAAAGGTGGCTTTACCGTCGATTTAGGAGGAGCAGTCGCATTCCTTCCAGGATCGCAGGTAGATGTTCGGCCTATTCGAGATGCAGGTCCACTTATGGGAATGAAACAGCCTTTTCAAATTCTCAAAATGGATCGCCGGAGAGGAAACATCGTTGTTTCGCGTCGCTCAATTTTAGAAGAAAGCCGTGCAGAACAGAGAGCTGAAGTAATCGGTAATCTTGCAGAGGGAATGGATGCTGAAGGTGTCGTGAAAAATATCACAGAATACGGTGCATTTGTTGATTTAGGCGGGGTAGATGGATTGCTTCACGTTACCGATATGGCCTGGCGCCGAATTAACCATCCATCAGAAATACTTACTATTGGCCAGTCAATCAAAGTACAGGTTATAAAGATAAACAAGGATACGCATCGTATTAGCCTCGGGATGAAGCAACTTGAGGAAGACCCTTGGTCTATTGTGGAAGCAAAATATCCTCTTGAATCAACTCATAAAGGTGTTGTTACCAATATAACTGACTATGGCGCATTTGTTGAGCTAGAAGCAGGTGTTGAAGGTCTAGTCCACGTTTCAGAAATGTCTTGGACAAAGAAAAACGTTCACCCCGGGAAAATTGTTTCGACTAGTCAAGAGGTTGAAGTGATGGTGCTTGAAATAGATGATGCAAAACGCCGAGTTTCACTTGGATTGAAGCAAACCATGCGTAACCCATGGGAAGTTTTTGCTGAAGCAAATCCTGAAGGAGCTGAAGTTGAAGGAGAAGTTAAGAATATCACAGAATTTGGTTTATTCGTAGGCCTGCAAGGTGACATAGATGGCATGGTTCATTTGAGTGATATTTCTTGGGACGAGCGCGGTGAAGATGCCATACAAAACTTCAAAAAAGGAGATATCGTAAAAGCGATTGTTTCAGAGGTAGACGTGGAAAAAGAACGGATCAGTCTATCTATTAAAGCTTTGGGTGGAGACAAATTTGCTGAAGCAACAGGCAATGTTAAGCGAGGTTCGGTGATAACAGTAGAAATTAAATCAATCGAAGAGGGTGGAATTGAAGTTGAATACGAAGGTATGAAATCTTTCATCCGCAAATCCGACCTTTCACGAGATCGAGCTGAGCAGAGACCTGAAAGGTTCAGCGTTGGTGACAAAGTCGATGTTAGAGTTACCAACATTGATAATAAGACGCGCAAACTAGGTGTCTCGATCAAAGCGAGAGAAATAGCTGAAGAAAAAGAGGCTGTTGAACAATACGGCTCCTCAGACAGGGGTGCTTCTTTAGGAGATATCCTTGGCGCTGCTTTAAAAACAGACGATTGATTTTATAATTTTCCATCAAAACGCCGCTGCCGAAACTTTCGATAGCGGCGTTTTTTGCGATTCGCTTTTGGAACGATATCAGCCCTAATGCTTACTTTCTAAAAATAAAAATTTTAATATTTTCCTAATTTTTTTAAAAAAAACATATAAAATACATTAAGATTATGGACTTAGCAAACAAATGTCTTTTATCGATAGCTATTGTGTTTATAGTCCTTCAATGTGGAGCAATCAAAGTTACGGGGGTTTTTACGGATGATACGTTCTGAACTAATTCAAATTATTGCAGATGAGAATCCACACCTTTATCAGCGTGACGTAGAGCGTATTGTAAACACAGTGTTCAGTGAAATAACGGAAGCCCTAGCCAAGGGAGATAGAGTTGAGCTTCGAGGCTTCG
>JAAXIY010000078.1:13048-15507 GCA_012270125.1 Paracoccaceae bacterium | reverse complement strand
AAGATTTCAGTAGAATAAAGTGGCAAGCAATATTCAGACAGATGATGGGTCATGATTTTATTCGGCCCGATCCAAATCGACACGGAGCATTGCGTATAATGGAAAATGCCCTGCCAATATTACGTGATGAAGAAAGTGTAACTTTGCGTATGGATACAGTTAAATTGGCGAAGTCTAGTCCACGCATTAAAATGTTGGTTAGTGACGAGGATATGCCTTTATTTAGTGCTCTAAAGGCGAAAAGGCGAGAATTAGCTGAAACAGCAGGAGTGCCAGCTTATATAATTTTTAATGACAAGACTCTAGTTGAGATGGCTCAAAAGCGTCCCACTAATTTGGATGAAATGGCACAAATTAATGGAGTTGGGGCTAAAAAATTAGAAAATTTTGGAAACGCATTTTTGGAAGTTATAACTGGAAAAACTGAACAATTGCATCCTAGCCGAAGAAAGATAGCTGGTGAGGAAGAAGGCATATTGTACGATCTTCTTTTAGAGGCGCAAAACAAACTTATTCGTGGAGAAAGAGGTTTAGACAAACCAATGAGCTGCTCAGCATCTCTTCTCGTTAAAGTTGCGAAGCGTAAGCCTGACAATATGGAAAAAATTTCTCAGATACTTGGTGAACGGAAAGCTGATCGTTTCGGTTCTGCTTTTCTAGATGTTATAGCTAAAGTTGCCTAACGACTAACAAATCAGTGCAATTTTTCTTAGATACAAATGCGTACCATCTATTCAAAGACAGTACGCATCAATTTTTAATTTCAGTTTACTGTAGCTCTATATTATCAGCTGCCTGACGACCATCACGGCCACTAGATATTTCAAAACTTACCTTTTGATCATCGGCTAAATCACTTAACCCTGATTTTTCAAGCGCACTTATGTGTACAAAAATATCCTTTTCACCTTCGTCAGGTGCAATGAACCCAAAACCTTTTGTTTTGTTAAACCACTTAACTTTACCAGTAGGCATTATGTAAGACTCCTTAAGTAAATCCCGTCCACGGTATGCGACGGGCCGGCTAACTAGGCCTAAATCGAGGACTGATAGTCGTTTTAAGGAAAGACAGTTTATCGAAGAAGAAATTTGAAAGCTCAGTTGTTTTATTTATTTTGTGCTGGGAGTACAAGCATTAAGTAAATATTTTTATTTTGCTAATTTTCATTCGGTAGATATCTTGAAATTGCATCATTTAGTTACCATATGTCAGGTGTAGAAATTACCAACATCTCAGGACAAAACCATGAAAATGATTGCGCTCAATGGGCCGCATCACAAGAGGTATGTGGTCTATAACAAAAAAGGTAAAATTATTATTATTACCCGTAATAAGAACACTGCGAGGTTATTCTTAAATAACGCTAACACAAAGATTGCAGCTTAATTTTGACCTAGTTCATCGCTTTTAAGCCAATGTTTGATTACGGTTGAAGCTAAGCAGCGCTCACAGAAATTTGTTTCAACAGATTTTTCAGTAAGGATCGACTTACATAGTAAGCATTTGTTCGTTTGAAGTTTCATAACACAAATTCAGAGTCTCCTATAAAAATGTAAATGACAATTTACTGGACGGATAAAAATGATCTTGTACTGTTACAAGCAACTAAAAGTATAAATTTTTTAAATTACAAAAGAAATAACTCTACTTATTTCAAGATTAGAGGTGATTAGTAGATGACCATAACTAGGCGTAAATTTATAAAAACTTCAACTACTGGAGCATTAACTGTAGCAATTCCCAGTTTGTCGTGGTCTCAAATTGATTTGGGCTCAGCATCTATAAGCACAATAAGCGATGGAACAATCACTTTGCCTGGAAGTCTTTCTTTTGACAGCAGTATGCCGTCAGATGAGCTGGATGTGATCTTAAATGACTTTGAATTATCCAAGGATGAATTAACCAGAGAATGCAATTTGACGCTTTATGATGATGGCTCAAAGAAGGTATTATTTGATGCTGGTGCAGGAGTAGATTTTTTAAATGGTATGGGAAATCTTGTTGAAAGTTTAGAAGCAATTGACCTTTCAACTGATGACATAACGGATGTTGTTTTTACTCATGCTCATCCAGACCATATTTGGGGAGTACTGGATGATTTTGACGACCTAACTTTTCAAAATGCTAATTATCATATCGGAAGAACTGAGTGGGAATACTGGTTTGATAGTGAAACCGTAAATAAAGTCCGTGAAGACCGCGTTGCTATGGCGGTTGGAGCAAAACGAAGGTTGGAAGCCCTTGAAGAAAATATAAATCTATTTGACGGTAATGATGAAATTATCGAAGGGATTAGAGCTTTACCAACACCTGGGCATTCACCGGGTCATATGAGCTTTGAGGTTGGTAAATCTTCGCAAAAAGTAATAGTCATAGGTGATGCCTTAAACAATCATCATGTTGCTTTCAGAAAGCCACAGTGGATTAGCGAAGGTCTAGACCAAGACCCTAAACTAGC
>JAAXIY010000078.1:0-12948 GCA_012270125.1 Paracoccaceae bacterium | reverse complement strand
GCTCCACAATTATTATTGGAATACTCAGGGCTAGAATATGAATATTTGATGTCTTGGGATCATTTCGATGATGTTTGGTCAAATGTTAAGCCTAAAATTCCATTTCAACAACTTCCCATGATGGAGGCAGAGGATGGAACGCAGATTTGTCAGAGTATTGCCATTTTGCAATACATTGAGAACAAATCTGGCTTATCAATTTCTGATCCAATAAAAGCTGCAGAAGCCATGGCAATTTTACAAAGTGCCCAAGAGTTATTTGCGCCCTTAAACCCGACGGTAAATTTTGCAACTGGAGATGATTTCGTAACAAAGCGAGATGCCATGCGAGAGGGGTTAAAGAGTAGATTTGCGGATTTAGCCAGGTGCCTTGAAAAATATGATGGTAAATATTTCATTGATGATACGCCCAGAGCAGCAGAATTTGCCGCCTATCATCATTTTGACTTGTCGCGACATCTTGATCCTGAGATCCTAAATTCATTCCCCCGATTATTACAGTTTATTAATGATATCGAAAGTATAAATAGTATCTCGTCTTATTTAGAGAACCGACCTAAACTAGTAGACGTCGGAATAGAGCCAAAGCTAATTATAGATGGCAAAGCTCAACCAACTGGAGTGCAAAAGACCTGATTAGTAAATTAGATATTTTTTAAATATTTATGAACCTGCAGAGGTATTGAAAGATATGAAACATTTTATTGCAACTCACACATGCTTTTCTGAAGAGGCAAGGCGAGCGTTCATAGAAAACACAAAAGCACTTACACACAAAGAGATGATAGAGGGCACTCAAACTGAGAAAGCCAAGATGGTTGCGCATTGGATGGGCAAAGACGAGTTCTTTTTTTGCCATTGGTTAGCAGACAGTGAAGAAGCAATACATGAAGCCCTAGAAGCTCAAGGGTTGGCTGATATTATTGTAACTAATGCCAATGAAATGGTAAGATTTGTATCTGCCTCAGATTTAAAGGATGATCCTGTTGGCGATCCAGATGATGTATTAAATTAATGAATTCATTTGGTAAAATATTGCTAGCAACTTTAATAATTGTGCTCCTCTATTTTGTAATTGATGCTAAATTTAAACACATGACCCTCTAAACGGACCACAGATGAGTAAAGACAAAAAAATTATTGAGGGTCGTGTTCTTTCTTTTGACAAAAATCCTTTTGACAAAGACTTTGATCTTTCATCATTGAAAATCCAAAGAAAGCGGATCTTCGTAATTGATGGCATTATAAACAGTATTGAAGAAGCTAATTTTAATCGTTCAGATTTTAATAATATTGAGGTGATGGACTATGGTGAGCATTTAATATCAGCAGGCTTTGTTGATGCTCACGTTCACTATCCCCAGACGGCAATTATAGCGAGCTGGGGAAAGCGCCTCATTGATTGGCTGAATGTTTATACATTCCCAGAGGAAATGAAATTTAATAATTTAAATTATGCTTCTGAAATTGCCAACCGTTACCTGAATTTTTCTCTATCAAGTGGCACCACAACCGTTGCAAGTTACTGCACGATCCATCCAGAAAGTGTTAATGCTTTTTTTGAAGCTGCAGCGGCCTACAACATGTGTGTTGTAGCGGGAAAAACATGTATGGATCGGAATGCGCCAGAAGGCTTATGTGATACGACAAAATCTGCATATGATGACAGTAAAGCTCTTCTTGAGGCTTGGCATAAAAAAGGTAGAGCACATTATGCAATAACACCTAGATTTTCACCAACCTCAACACCTGATCAGCTTTCAGCACTTGGAGCTCTATGGGCCGAGTACCCAGACTGCTTGATGCAAACGCATCTTTCAGAGCAAGTCGATGAGATTGATTGGGTTCGAAAATTATTTCCTAAAGCTCGAGATTATTTGGATACTTATGAAACCTTTGGTTTACTGGGTACCCGTGGCGTGTATGGCCACGCTATCCACCTAGAAGCGAGAGAGATTGATCGCTTAAATGAAGTGGGGGCTTCGTTAATTCACTGTCCAACATCGAATACCTTTATTGGCTCTGGTTTGTTTGACATAGCAAGATTGGCCTCCCGGTCTACTAAAGTTGGGCTTGCTACTGATATCGGTGGAGGTTCCAGCTTTTCAATGCTTCGGACAATGGCTTGTGCCTATGAAATCGCCCAACTTCGAGGAATAGCGCTTCATCCAGCCCAGCTTATGTGGTTGGCCACTCAAGGGTCAGCCAAAGCTCTGCACCTTGACGATCAGATTGGTAGTCTTACAGCTGGAATGGCTGCTGATTTGGTTGTGTTGGATCTTTCGTCCACACCGGCAATATCGCAGCGGAGCACAAGAGCTAATGATATTTGGGAAGAGTTATTTCCAACGATAATGATGGGTGACGATCGTGCAATTGTAGCAACTCATGTTGCGGGAGAAAAAGTATATCAAAGAGGTGTAATTTAAAATGTTAATATTCTATATTAAGAACTCCAGCATTAGATGAAAGTAAGCTCACTCCCTATTTTGCTTATGATTGGTGCTGTTTTCTGCTTCGCCTCTATGGATGCAACAGCTAAATACTTAATGAAAGAAATTGGTCCTGCGCAGACAATTTGGGCGCGTTATACTGTTCAGGCTATACTCGTAACCATCCTTATTTTGCCAAAAATGAAAGTGTATGGGAGGACAAAATACCCTAAACTTCAGTTCTTAAGATCTGTAGCACTTATGATGGCAACCACCTTATTTTTCTTTGCCTTTTCCAGACTTGGATTGGCTGAAGCATCGGCAATATTCAATATAAGTCCTGTATTAATTACGCTTGGGGCTTTTTTGTTTTTGGGAGAAAAAATTGGTCCCAAACGTGTAATTGGGATCATTGTTTCACTATTAGGTGCTTTAATTATTATAAGGCCGGGAACAGGGGTCTTTACAATCTATGCTGTTTTACCACTCGGTGCTGCAATATTTTATTCCACTTACAGTTTAACCACACGTTTTGTGGGGACAGATGAAAGCCCTTGGACATCTTTATTTTACTCGGCAATATTTGGGGCAGTGTGTTATTCCATCTACATCACTTTTAATTGGAGTCCTATGTCCAATAATGCAATTTTGCTAACGTTGATCATTGGACTATTTGGAACTGCTGGACACTTGTGTTTGATAAGAGCTCTCACGCTTGGTGAGGCAAGTCTTGTGGCGCCCTTTATCTATACAAATCTGCTTTTCACAACTATCTGGGGTTTGATATTGTTTAACAACTTTCCGGATTTTTGGACAATAGCCGGAGCTCTTATAATTGTTGCTGCTGGTATTTTTGTATGGGCACGAGAGCGGGCAGCGAAATCAGTTGAAATTTAATTTTGTAATTCTTTATTTCAGCACTCACCAAAATCAGATTGAGAGGAGGTAATAGCCTTTTGAGCATCTGCTTTAGCATCAAATTTTGCTGCTACATTTTGCTGAAACTCTTTCATTGATGGAAATGCTGCGTTTAAATTTTCGTTGGTGTCAAAGTAGAAAATAGACATCCCTCGATCAGGTGATATATGAAAAGATCGCATAGCTATCAAACCTTTTGGCGGCGGTGGCATATGCGCGTCAATATAGTCATGACAGCTCTGCATCAAAGATTTATTTATGTAACGCATTGTCAAAATGGCGCAAAATTTAACATCGTTGCTCATGCCGTCACCTTTACACACTCAGCTACTGCCAATAAATTATATTAACGGCTGAACAATGACCACAAAATTTGTTGTAACTATTAATTAGCCGTCGATTTTTCGATCGCTTTTTTTAAGTCACGTTCAGCATTACAGGGAAGCCAACAGATTTTATCTATTTTTTCTAAGTTTGCTTTTGCTAACTCTATCTTGCCCAGTTGAATAAATAGCTCACCTTGATACTCAAGAGCGCCGGTATGTCTTGGGTTAATAGCGAGAGCTTGTTCGTAGAAGTCTCCTGCAGCAGTTAAATTACCTGACTTTCGTGCCGTAAAACCTAGCAAATTTAATCGATCTGCTTCATCGGTATTTATTTTTTTTAGGCCCTTGAGCATTTTGTGTGCTTCAGCAAATTTTTCTAACTTGATAAGCTTATTTATTTCATTGAACCGACTAGTTGGCGCGTAGGGATCTGAGTTGTCAGAGGATGAAGAGTAACTGGTTGAGCTTGAAGAATTTGATGACGATGAAGAATCGCTCATAGCTGAAAATGCTATTTCAGTAGTAAAAAAAATAGTTAAGATTGCGCATAAAATTTTGTTCATTGTTCACCCTCTCAAACGAAAGATATACGGTTGCTAGGAGAAACTGGATCAATTTAGCTTAACAGTATCAACGGTTGTTTCTTTTTGATAATTAAACACACATACAGATGATTTATTATTCTCTTTAAAGTCAAAAGCATCTCTAAGCTCTGAGACGAGAGAGCTAAGCAGTCCATCAAACTTTTTTAAATTACCTATCTCATCAAAGTTTGCCGAAATGCTTACTTCACTTTCTTTGCTAACGGTGATGGTCAAACTTGACATTTCGAGTTTCACTACGTGGCGGCTTAAATACTCTGTGCAGTGGCCAGCTGCTATTTTGGCTGAGGTAAATGAAGTAAACTTATAATTAACACTTTTTGAATACATGATCACAAATCCTCGAATAGAGCATCAAAGGCTGCTGCCTGATCTGTAAAATCTATTTTTCTAGAAGCAAATGACGTGTCATATAAGTTGAGTTTATCTAATAATTCTGCTCCATTGTCTGTAAGTTTTTCATGTTCACTTATTAACTTTAGTTTCTTGAGTGGTTTCAAGTCATTTGCATTCTTAAAATTACCATTCCGAAACTCAATAAGTAAAATTAAATCTTGTAGTGTCAGTTCGGGGTAATGCTCTTGCGCATGTTTTAAGCCTAAAAGCATTTTATGAGAATTATCTCGTTGGATATTACTTTGTCGCTGAAGATAAGCTCCCAATTTTGTAACCATGTTGTCGACTGCTGATACGACTTCAGTACTTATTGCTTTTGGGGTATCATTTCCTAAGCAATAGGTTCCCAGCACAAGATTATCTGAGGTTCTAATTGGAAACCCACAATAACTACCAGTCATTTTACCTGATACAACATTTGGATGTTTTCCAAAAACTGGATGTTCTGATATATCATAGACAATAGTTGGCTCAAGGTCTGCTAGTATGTGTTGGCAAAAAGACTTCTCTACTGGCCAGGATCTATCTGCATCAGGCTCTAGAGAAATCCCAGAAAGAACACACTGATGAGTTGAGTCAATAAGTGACACCATAGTTTTGGAGTAACCCGAAAGTAATTTTCCTATCTCGCAAAAGGCATAAAATTCATCTTGCTGGTCTGTTCCGATCAGCGCGAGTGCCTCAACGAAGGCAGCCCTCTCAATCTCATTTGGTAACTTATCTGCAACTGGATACATAAAACGCATCTCACTTTTTTATTTTATATAAAAGAAATTTGATGATTTGAAAATATTTTCAGATTACCCTTTTATCAATTGAGAGAACTAAAAACTTTTAGCTAAAATCCAACTTTGTTTCGCCGCCGGCGGTAGCCACAACTTTTGTGTCCGTCATTTCCATTGCTGCGGCTCGCAAACCGTCCACAGCAGCTTGGGCTGTAGCAGCATCTGGCCACTGGATCATTGTTCTTGCGGTATTTTCACCCGTTTGAACAGCTTTAAAACTTAATGCGCCCACGGCTTGCATCTTAGGCCACATATTGCTTCCTGTTTCTTCCATGGCACCGATGTCAGTAAATTCCCAATCTGTAAATGTCGTAAACATATATACCTCCTTTTTATGAGTATTGTTAAGATTAATGAAAAATTTACAACTCTGGAAATTACCTAACGTCGAAAAAGCTTTTGAAAAAAAGTGCCTAAGAATTAGTCACCGAATTTAATTTTTCTTACGTCGCATTTGTATAAGACATAATTAAAATCTCTATATTTCTTTAAAGCAGGTTTAGTGGATGAAAATGCAAGAAAAATTGAGCAACGTAGATTCAGAAAAAGAACGTTGGAATTATAAACCTTCTGGTAAAGTAGAGTTAAATCCAATGTTCGCTCGCCCCTTCAATATCAGGGCTATTTTCGACTGGTATGCCTCATATTGGTTTCAATTATCGACAACAACTCTGGCATTCATTCTGGCTCTGATAGCGTGGTTTTTTTTCTTTCCTTCAGTATCATCGTTTGCACGATTAAATTGGGAGTCCTATGGAACACTGTATCTTCTAAACCTTATACCGCATTGTTTTTTTGCAGGGAGCATTCATTACTGGCTGTATCGTAAAAAAGGGCAAGATAAGAAATTCAAATTCGATAAACGCGATCCGGCAAAAGATAATGGTGTTTATACGTTTCGTGATCAAGTTAAAGACAATATGTTCTGGACAATCTGCAGTGGTATAACAATTTGGACATTTTTCCAGGCTATCGTTTTATGGGCAATGGCCAATGGTTTTGCACCCGTTTTAACTTTTTCTGAAAGTCCAATTCTATTTATCTTAGTATTCCCTGCACTAGTTGTTTGGGCCAGCTTTCATTTCTATTGGATCCATAGATTTTTACACTGGCCGCCGATGTATCGCATTGCTCATGCCCTTCATCACCGCAATGTAAACGTTGGGCCATGGTCTGGAATTTCTATGCATCCTATCGAACACTTTCTGTTTTATACAAATTTTTTGGTTCATTTTATTTTAGCCTCCAGCCCACTTCATCTAATGTTCCACGGTTACATGCAATCAATTCACCCAATCTTTAGTCACTCGGGTTTTGAAAAACTTTATGTGGCAAATAAAGAACGTGCAAATATGGGTGACTTTTTCCATCAGCTTCATCACCGCTATTTTGAATGCAATTATGGGACAGTAGAGATGCCGTGGGATAGATGGTTTGGATCTTTTCATGATGGAACTGCCCAGGCTACTGCTGATACGAGAGCCAGGAAAAAAAGAATGTACGAAAGCTAAGGGTAGATTTTCTCTACAAAATAAATACTTCTCAAAATACTATAGTTAGCTATTCTAAATTAAATCTCTAATTTAAGGAGGCTGAGATTGCTAAAAGAACGTTTCTCACGTCATTTTTTTGTTGTTCATACGTTTGTTTCTGAAGAGGCTAGGCGGGAATACCTTACGCCACCTGAGAAACGTGAGCCACCAGAGCCCAGACCAACAGAACTTCAATGGGCGGTTCAGGCTGTTGGGGAATACGCTCAATGTATGCAAACGTGGGTGGGCAACGATGACTTTTTATATTGCCATTGGGTCGCGGAGAGTGAGGAAGATGTTTACAAGCAACTCCATGCTTTTGAATTAGAAGAAAAGGTTGTTAATTCTAGAGCAAGTGAAATGCATCAATTTATGTCAGCTTATAGAGCATCAGACGAAATTATGAGACAGTATCCGTCAGAAAGTGATAAATGGTAAGTCACGGAAACAAAATCAATGAAAATTCTGTGGTATTTTGAGTAAGTCGATAGAGCCTTAACTAGTCTTTGAAATTATAAACATAACTTCATTTCGTCTAAGGAATCCTGGTGTGCTGGGGTCATTATAGAAAAGGTATTTGGGTTTAGAGATTATCTTAAAATCTCTGTATTTTAACCATTCCATCAAAACCTTTTCTTTTTCTTTTATTAACAAGCTGTTTTTGTCAGTTTTGCCAGCGAACCGGATTACAGCTGTCATTATTGGTTCTAACGTCTCTGTGTATATTGTTTTGTTATTTGGTTCTGGCAAATTGTTTTTGTTATACTTTGAAGGCATTGAAAACGAGACAATCCACTGATCTTCTTTTTCACCCAACGATTGCATGACGGGTGCGGTCATGGAGATTTTTTCGCCATCACGCCCTTTTGCGCTGATGTAATTTACAAGTGGTCTAAAACCTTTTCTCAAAGATTGATACTGACTACCCGATACTTTTACTGATTGAAGCAACATACCTTCGTAAATTCGAACTTCTATATTTCCATCTTTTTCGGCCACTTTGTAGGAAGGTGTCTCGAGAAACTTTGGCACCAGATACCAGGCAGCCATAACGCCCACCACAGCAATAAAACTTACTATAAATATAATCTTAAAAGTGAAAATAATTGCCTCATTTATTCATTTGCTATCTTAGTAGATTTGGTAGCCAAGTTGCGGTTATAGGTAAGAAGATCATCAGGATACCATAAAATATTCCAACTCCAACAAATAATGGAACCTCTTTGAAAGCACGAGAAGGATCCTCTCGTATTACACCCGCAGCTGTGTATATCCCCACGCATACAGGGGGTGTTATCATTCCAATTCCAGCAAATGCTACGAATACAACATAGAGATGCAGTAAGTTTTGATTTAATGAAACCACAATTGCAGCAAAGATTGGTACTGTTAAATAAAACACGGGAACAATTTCTATGAAGGTTCCCAGGATTAAACAAATTAGAGCCAGCGCAAACCAAAAGAAATAAATCCCAGCACCCAGATTAGTAAAGTAGGTGATTATCTTTTGTGGGAGCTGTGTGTAAGTAAGGACCACACTAAGAAAAGTTGCTGTTGCAATTATGGCGAATATGACGGCCGTGATTGCTGCGGTCTCTTTCAAGCACTTTAGCAAGCCATCAAGTGTCAGTTCTCTGTAAACCAGAAACCCCATTATAAGAGCCCACAGCCCAGCTATCGCTGCAGACTCTGACGGCGTAAGCAGTCCTGCATAGATACCACCTAAAATTATGCCTGGTGTGATTAAAGCAGGTATAGCATTTTTGCCAGCAATTAGCCTTTCATAACCTGTTGCTTTTTGGCTTCCCTTGATGTCACTGCATTTAAAAAGCACAACGGCTATCATTAGAAATAAAAGAATTATGCCTGGGATCATACCAGCCGCGAATGTTTGAGATACAGGTACGTTAGTCAATGCGCTAAACAAAATCGCAGCATTTGAAGGTGGGATAAGTGCCTCTAGTAAGGCTGCCGATGCAGCCAGCGTTACGACAAAAGGTTTTGGATAGCCTTGCTCAATCATTTTAGGCATCATTATTGTGCCTACGGCAGTAATTGCTGCGAGAATTGACCCACAAAATGCAGCGAAAAAGCCCATAGAAATTACCATGGCTATACCTAGCCCCCCGGGCCAGTGTCCAACTAACGTTGTGGCAAAGTGCACCAAACGTGTTGCGGCTCCTCCTCGAAGCATGGCTGACCCTGCGAAGATGAAAAGTGGGACGGCGATAAGAACATGTTTGGTCAAAGCCCCAAAGGAAACTTGTATCAATACAGACCAAGGTAAATTCAGTCCAACTATTGCAGCTAAAGAGCTTCCAATCCCAAAGACCAAAAAAATTGGAACAGAAATGCATAAGAGAAAAAGCGATAATATGAAGGCAAAAAGATACATTAACTTTTCTCTTTGTCAGGCTCTCTTGCTTCAAGAAAAGATTGGATGGTCATTTCAATCGAAAACAGCGCCAGAATAATGAACCCGACTGGAAAAGATAAGTACATCCACCAGATAGGGATATCTAATTCGAGCTCCATCATTTGGCCTAAGCGATAATATAGCATTGTGGCGTCATATCCTGCTTTAAAGAAAACTAATGATGCTAGAAAAGCAGTCATATTCATCGCAACCTTAATGTATAGAATAACATTTGACGGTACTACAGATGAAATAAAATCAACTTGAATATGGTTTCCCTCTTTTAAGAGTGGACCCAAAAGTGGAAACACAAGCCAGCAGACTAGAATTGGAGGTAATTCAATTAACCAATCGTAGCCTGTTCCAGATATATATCTGGTAATGGCGCTTAAGCTCAACGCCATTACCATTATTGCTACTATTAACATAGCTAATGAATAAGATAGTTTTGACAAAATAGTATTAAGCCTGGTCAAAACCCACATTTATTTATCCTTAGCTTTATTCTTTGAGCTTCATCTACTTTGCAAACGCCTCAGCGGCTAGCAGAACCTCTTGGTCAAACATATCCGCCATTGCCGGCATGACTTTTTCGGTCATCATAGCATCAAATCTACTTTTTTCGCTGCCACTAAGTTCGGTAATTATTCCTCCTCGTTCAGCAAACTTTTTCAAAGTATTTTCTCCAGCATCCAGAATAGTATTTGTTGCTAGCGCACCGACTTCTGCACCAACTTCCATTACTAGATCTTGTAGGTCCGCTGGTAGAGAGTCAAACCAATCTTGGTTTGCCATGATGTAAGCATCTGCAAAGTATTGATAAGGTTTCTGTGCATATTTTAGGTACTCCCACCAACTATAGGCTTCAATAGAACCTGGAGGGCTATTAATCGTATCGATCATTCCGGTCTGCAAAGCTGTATAAACTTCCCCAGTGGGCAATGATACAGTATTTGCTTCTAGAGCATCCCACATGGGCCGTTCACTTTTAAGAAGTGCTCTGGCTTTCAGGCCTTTCATAACATCTATTCCAGTAAGTTCCCGCTCACTTGAAAATGTCATCACAGGACCAACCGGGTTATACATTATTAATTTTGAATTACTTTTCTTTGTCAAATCATCCCAAACAGCTTTTCCTGCTTCAGAATCTTTAAAGAAGCTTCTTTGTTGTTCATATGATGAAAACAAGCCAGGATATGAAGCAACATTGAAATTTTTGTTGATAGGAGGAAAGCTAACCACTCCCACGACCCCACCTAATTCAACAGCTCCTGAGGTGATTGCTCCCATAACTTCTCGGATACCAAAAAGTTGTTTTGAGGGATAAAACTCAATTGTCAGTCGACCATTAGATCTTTTGGTTACTTCGTCTGCAAATATCTGTGAATGGATTGCACTTTGGTGTTTAGGGCTCCAATGCCCTGACATTCTCGCAACTAAATTTTCAGAATAGGCCACTGAGGCAAACAGTGATATTATTAGTGAAAAAGTTGCAGCTAAAGATATTCCAAAACGGCGTATCTTTGCTTTTTCAAGTATACTAATTAGCACTTTTTTATACTCCCTGTTGTTTATTTTTGAGATCATTATTATTAATTCGACTCTCATTTAAACGTTAGCCGCGTTTTTAAATTTTGATAGAATTTTTTTTAATCTCTGATTTGGACGTTGGGTAAAAACTTGTTGTGAATAAGCCTTTATTTCTAAATTATTTCCAAAAAATGTTTTCCAATTTAGAAAAACCATTGCTTTTTAGTCAGCTACCAACTTTTTAGTTAAAGAGTTATAAAACAATAAAATTGGGGAAAGTTTTGATGGATGAGCTACCATTTCTAGTAGTGTTGATAAGAAAGATTAGAGCAGCAGTTATTTGGATAGTTGCTGCAATTTTAGCAATACTTCTAATCATAGATTATATGGAAAACGAAGAAGTTGCTTCGATTTTAACATCCGTGCTGATATTTCTCTTTATTGTTATATTTTTGAACTATTTGTTTAAGAAATTTTTTTCACAAAGCAGCAAAGATAAGGAATAAATATGAATAAAAAAATTACTCACGAAATCAAAATCCAAAAGTCAGTTTTAATAGCCCTATACGCCATTCTAGTTGTTTTATCGCTAAATTTAGTTTCACCCTTTTTTAAGGTTGGTACAGCCTCTGCATTTTCAAATGAAGTTCACAAAATTGCTATTTGTCATCCTGTTCATTTTACAAGATGTGCAGAAATAAAAGATGGTGTTTTAATGGCTGGTTTTTATAATTAGTTTGTTCAACAAAGATGAGGCCACAAATAATTATCTACGATACCGCGGTACGCCAGAAGGTTTAGATTCCTTCACCGTGGTCTCTCTCCAAATTATATAAAGCCCTGATCCTAATATTAATGCTATTCCGAAAATAGTTACTTTATCGGGCCAATCGTCGAATATTACGATGCCCCAAAAGATTGCTATGGGAAGTGCGATATACTCGAATGGGGCGACAACTGCGGCCTGGCTAATTCGATAGGCTTGAGAAATGAAGAAACCACCAAAAGCACTACCGGCTCCAATTAAAAAGAGGATTAAATAGTGTTCACTACTGGGCCATGACCAAGATCTAAAAAGGAATTGGAGAGAAGGGTCATTACTTCCAGAATATTTACCATCTCCTATAATTAATCCAAGTAACAAACAGATGATTACAAAAGTTATCTGGATATAAAAAGACATTGCTGCAGCAGACTCAGTCTTTCCAATATATCGGGTTAGCATATGTAAAGTAGCATATCCAAACGCTGCCATTAACGGTAGTAATGAGGCGATTTGAAAAGTTTCGGAACCAGGTCTTAGTATTACTATGACGCCGACCAATCCTACTCCAACTGCAGCCCACCTGCGTGGTCCAACAGTCTCCTTCAAAAATATAACGGAAAATACTGTTATTAGTAATGGACTAATAAAGAAGATCGCTACTCCTTCGGCTAGTGGTAATGCAGCTAATCCCAAAAAGAATGTTATATTTGCGAAGACGACACAGAAGCCTCTTAGAAAATGGAGGCCTAGTCGATTAGTGTAAAGAGATTGGAGCCCTCCTGAAAAAGGCACTATAATCAAAAATAAAACTATTAGCCCAACTAGAGAGCGGACTAGGATTACTAAATGTAGGGCGTAATCGCCGCTGAGAAATTTAATTGCCACATCGTTAATTGAAAAACAAAATACGGCAATTATGGCACTTATAGACCCAAAAAATGCTGTATTTCCTTGAATGAACGATCTCATATGGATCAGTAAGTAAGTTTCTAATTAAAACATCTGTTTCTGTAGCGACAATAATTTTATAAACTGAAGCATTTATTGCCGTTTTAGGTCGATTAGTTTTTTGGTGAATAAGAATGAGTAATCTCATCGGAAACACAAAAGCTTTTACAGCATTGTTATTAATATTTCTCTCTTTTCAATGTTGACTAATTCTGCTCTATGAAAGTGTTCAGCTCAAACTATCAAACAGGGTATATCGTTGAGAGACAATTTTCAAACCCAACCTAAGAGGGCCGT
>JAAXIY010000005.1 GCA_012270125.1 Paracoccaceae bacterium | reverse complement strand
GAGATAAGGCAAGAATTTTGGGAATATCTGCCGATGTGAAAGCTGAAACACGAGGTTTTTCCTTGCGAACTTGCTTAGGACGAACGGCATAGCCTGATACCCCGACAATTCGATCTTGTTCGCCTAGTAAATAGAGGGTTTCCACTGTTTCTTCAGTAAGACAGACTATGCGTTCTGGTGGAAATGTTTTCATTTATTTAAAGTCTGCTCTATTTTGATCTTACAATCTCTACCCCTTTAGTATTTGATTAATTCAGGGGTTCTACAACCCTAATTAGTTTTTTTCTCAGTCTTTAAAAACATGCATAAAGCACAATTAAGGCCGTTAACTTTGTGTGGCGATTAGCTGGTTAAGCGCCTTACAACTTCAAAACCTAAATCAACTACTCTTCCAGAAATATCAACTCCACTATTACTTTCTGATATCAACTCTGAAGTTACTTGACCTATTTTTTCACCATTTATGCGCACAGTAGTTAACCCAACGCCACTATCTCTGGCATAATCAAAATCACCAAAACCTGTTATTGCTAGATCAGTGGGGACCTGAATTCCTTTGCGGTTTGCTTCACAATACACACCAAAGGCAATTGCATCACTGGCACAAACAATTGCATCAACATCGGGCCATTGTTTCAAAATCATATTTAATCCTGAAGCACCGTAATCTGGACCAAGGTATCCTATTTTTGGACTTTGAAGTTCACTCAAATTTTGATGTTTGTTTTTGATTACATCACAGTATCCTTGATGTCGTAGCCTTCCACGAGTGTCACCATCTCTATCGACTCCCAAAAATGCGATTTTCTTTCTTCCTACCTCGAGAAGGTGTTTTGTAATTGATTGCCCAGCATCACGGTTTGAAAACCCAACTGCCGCACATATTGGTTTTTTTGGAATTTCCCATGTCTCAATAGTTAGAATATTAGCGGCTTTTATTAGATTAATAGCACTTTCAGAATGTTCAGAGCTCGTTAATACAATTGCCTCAGGTTTTCGTCCAATCATCGCAGATATTAATTCAGACTCTTTATCTTTATCATAGTCAGTTGTTGCGACTAGCAGTTGTTGCCCACTAGCTTGCAGGCCATTTGTTAAGCCCCTTATTGTTTCAGCAAAAATCGATTGATCCAGTGTCGAAACTACAGCCCCGACAATGCGAGTTCTTTTAGATGAGAGAGCAGCCGCTGTTGCGTCTATTACATAGCCTAGCTTCATTACTGAGGTCATCACAGCCTGGCGTGTTTCGGGATTGACCTTTGTTGGTTCTCTCAGTGCGCGTGAAACAGTCATTGTTCCTACACCGGCATCCCTTGCAACATCGATCATCGTTATTGTTTTTTTTGTATTATTCATTTGATTACTAACTTTGTTGACACAAAAACTATGGGTATGATATCGATATCATGCAATAATGGTATCGATACCATAATATATATTTTAGGAGAATTGTCATGCTTACATCCAGACAGAAGAATTTCTACGAAGATAATGGTTATTTGATGGTGGAGGATGTAATTACCAAAGACCAGCTAAATAAACTTCAGGACATTACTTATGATTTCATTGAAAGTTCTCGGCAAGTTACAGAGAACGATGATGTTTTTGATTTAGATGAAGGACACAGTGCGGAAAATCCTCGTCTAACGCGTATTAAGCTACCCCATAAACAGAATAAATATTTTGATGATATCCTAAAAAAATCTGGCGTGACTGAAGTTTTAAGAGATCTCCTAGGTGATCATGCTACGCTATTAACATCTAAATTAAATACCAAAGCACCAGGTGGTGGTATGGCTGTTGAGTGGCATCAAGACTGGGCATTTTACCCTCATACAAACGACAGTTTGTTGGCATTTGGTTTGATGTTGGAAGATGTAAATTTAGAAAACGGACCTCTGCAAGTGATACCAGGATCCCATAAGGGTCCTGTTTTAAGTCATCACAATAATGGTATTTTCTGTGGTGCGATTGATCCTGACGATCCAGATTTTCAACGTGAAAAAATAGTTACGCTTACAGGAAAGGCAGGGAGCATGACAGTGCATCACGCCCGCACTCTTCATGGATCAGCGCCAAACCAAAGTGATCGCCCTCGATTAATTCTATTCTATGAAATTGCCAAGGCAGACGCTTGGCCAATCTTGGGAGCTAATTCTTACTATCACGGTTTGGGGCAAAGTAAATTTTGGGATGATTTGCAAGATCGCACCATCATTGGCCAACCATGCGTTGAACCGCGTGTTGAGAACGTGCCTGTTCGAATGCCGCTGCCTCCAGCAAAAGATGCTTCATCTATATTTAAGACACAAAAGTCTGGGGGAGCAAAAAGCGCATTTATGTGATTAAATTTTTGGAAGGACTAGAATCTCTGGCCCCACATATCAATTAAAAGATGCCCTATAAAAATCGTCAAAAGGAGTGATCCAAAATGAAACGCATATATGATTTTTCTCGAAAACCCGCAAAACGCAATTACACAATTTCGGACCTTCAGAATCTTAAAATAACTGGTCAAAAACTATCAATGGCAAATCCTCTTAATGCCGATGAAATCAGGGCCTGTAGAGATGCAGGTATTGATTTATTTGTTTGCGGTATGGATCAGATAGATGATGTTCGCTCAATTGCTCCAACTCACTTCTGCCGTGTGGGCTCAAAGTGGGCACAGTTTGATTCAAATGAAGAACTTATGGCTGATGCCTTTGAAGCGATGCGTCGTGGTGCAGATATGTATTACACATTGAGATCACTTGACGCGGTTGAGAAGATGACACGTGAAGGCATACCAGTGCAGAGCCATATCGGACTCATACCTACTTTCAGTCAGTATTGTGGAGGACTTCGAGGGTGGGGTCGTAAAGCTGATGAGGCAATGAAAATATATGAAAACCTTAAAAGGATGGAAGATGTTGGTGTAGTTGCGGTGGAAGCTGAATGTATTGCTGAAGAAGTACTAGAAGCGGTCAATAAAAAAACGTCAATTGTAACCTTCTCACTAGGGTCAGGTATGGCTGGGGATGTTATTATGTCTTTTGTTGCTGATATATGTGGTGAGGACAGTGAAGAAGAGAAACCGCCAAAACACGCTTATGCTTTTGGCAATGTCGGACGCTTGTTCAAGCAGATCCATGAAG
>JAAXIY010000080.1 GCA_012270125.1 Paracoccaceae bacterium | reverse complement strand
TAAAAAAAGGCCTAAGACAGCTCCATAAAATGTATGGAAACAAGCTAAAACTAAGAGTCTCCATCGATCATTATAAAATGGAAAAACATGATGAAGTTCGTGGCAAAGGGAGCTTTTCCAAGACAATAGAGGGAGTTAAATGGTTGATGCAGGAAGGTATTAAGACCTCCGTTGCCGGCCGCAACATTTGGAACATTGAGGAAGAAGTATCAAGAAAAGGTTATGAACAACTCTTCAGTGAATATAATTTTAAAATTGATGCATACGACAAAAATCAAACTGTTTTGTTTCCAGAAATGGATGAACAGAATATTGAAGTTCCTGAAATAACAACACAATGCTGGAATATTTTAGGAAAAAATCCAAATTCGATAATGTGCTCAAATTCCCGAATGGTTGTACACCGTAAGGGTGAGGAAAAGCCGAAAGTCGTAGCTTGCACGCTCCTACCCTACGAAAAAGAATTTGAATTGGGTGATAATCTCAAAACCAGCGAAAATCGAGTGTACTTAAATCACCCACATTGTGCAAAATTTTGTGTGCTTGGTGGAGCTAGTTGTTCTTAACTGAAGTCGCAAATAGAAAAGATAGCTACAACATCCATGTCATTCTTAATCTAAGGAGATTGATATGGTCAGGAGAAGCGTAAATAGAAACCGAAATAAAAAAATTAATTATAAAAATTTAATACATCCATTTTCTCCTCAAAATATTCTTAGTGAAGATTGCATCAACCAAATCCATGAAAATGCACTAAACCTTCTAGAGGGGGTAGGAATTTCAATTCTTCTTCCAGAAGCAGTAGATTTACTCAAAAAAGAGGGTGCAACCGTCAATAATGATGGTCTGGTATTTATTCCTAAAGAACTTGTACTTAATGCCATTAAAAAGGCACCGAAGAGATACCCACTTAAAGCGCCAAACTCAGAAAATGACTTAGATATTTATCTTGGAAGGCAATTATTTGCATCCTCAGGAGGATGCCCCAACGCACATGATAGAGTTAGAGGTCGCCGTCCAGGGTGCAAAGATAGTTTCCGTGATGCAATTCAATTACAGCAAAGTTTTGACATCATTCACAAACTAAGCCCTGCTCCAGAACCTCAAGACATTCCAATTCAATATCGCCATTATACAATACTAAACACACAGTTAGAAAATGCAGATAAGCCTTTAGCCGTTTATGCTCGAGGCAGAGCACAAACAGAACAAACATTTGAGCTCATTCAAGCAGCTTTACAACTTAGCAATACAGATTTTCAATTATCTCCATATTGCTCAACAGTGATAAATACCAATTCACCTCGTCTAATTGATATCCCAATGGCCTTAGGATTGATAGATTTTGCACGTTCGGGTCAACTTTGTATTATAACGCCATTTTGTCTTGCTGGTGCAATGGCACCAATAACTGTTGTCGGAGCATTAACATTACAACATTCCGAAATGTTGGCGGGCTTAACATTATCTCAAGTTGCTAAACCTGGCGCTCCTGTGATGTATGGAGGGTTTGGATCAAATGTAGACATGCGATCAGGAGCGCCAGCCTTTGGAACACCAACGCACATGCAAATGACGCTCGGTACTGGACAATTAGCGCGTCTTTTAGGTCTGCCTTGGAGGTCTGCTGCAGGTTCAGCATCAAATACTCATGATATGCAAGCATCAGGGGAAAATACCCTAGGGCTTATGGCAACAGCAATGGCCCAAACTACTTTGACTCTTCATTCAGCAGGGTGGCTAGAAGGCGGTTTAACATTTGGTTATGAAAAATTTATCAACGATCTAGAGGTACTCCAAATCTTCGGGCATCTATCAAGAGGAGTTGATCAAACATCTGAAGCTATTTCCTTAGATCCAATCAAAGAGGTTTTACCAGGAGGTCATTTCTTTGAAACAAAACAAACAATGGCAAGATATGGAACCGAATTTTATGAACCACTAGTTGCAGATCTATCAAATTATGGAACTTGGGAAAAAAATGGTGCCATTCCTTCTCAAGACCGTGCAACTCAAATCTGGCAAGCTATTCTTGGGGACTTTAAGCCGCCCACCGAAACTTTTGAACGAGCAGGGAGAATAGAAAGTTTAACCCAAAAAATGATTGAAGCTGGCGGTGCTCCAATAAGTGATTAGTGTTCAAAATTAGTTTTTCGAATTTAAAGACGAGACCGTAAAATAGCTAATGATTAACAATGGGAAACATAATGCAAAAGACCAACGCAAACCCAAGTGCTCACCTATAAATCCTAAAATTGGCGGTGCCAAAAGGAAGATCACAAAAACGAATTGCGCTAAAGATGCAACATTTTCCTCAGGGGTCTTTTCACTTCTTTGAGCAGCGGCTGACATCGCTAGTGGAAAGATTACAGCGCTTCCACCACCCATCAAAAGAAAGCCCAGAAGGGCGGTAATAGGTTCAGGCGCGAATACAACACAACCCACTCCTACAACCATAGCAGTAAGACTATAAAGAGAGACTAATTCCGGACCATATCTATCAACAAATTGATCCGCAAAATAGCGTACAATTCCTTGAGCAATAGCGGCTAGGGCAAGAGACAGACCACCTACTATAGGCACAGTATTAAAAATATCCCGCATAAAAATTACTGACCAGTCAATACTCGCCCCCTCAACAAGCATTGCCGAAAGAGAAAAAAACACCAGCATGAAAATTCCCCGTGAGGGCCATACAAAACCTTTATTTTGACTGACAACACCTTCCCTACGAGGTTTCGCTGGTTCATAATTTTTAAAAAGTAAAAAAGTAATTAAACTGACAAAAACAGTAATCACAACAAAATTCAAAAATGGCGAAATAGCTATCTGTGAAAAGCCAGCACCGGTAATTCCAGCACCAAAAAAACCAAAGCTCCAATACGCATGAGAACGATTCATAATACGATGACTACTATGAGCCTCAATACGATCAGCCTCCAAATTTACTGCGACCTCAATTACCGCAATGGCTGCGCCACCCAATATCAAAATTCCCGCAAACGTATATGGGCTTTGCGAGAGTGCAGCAAAGCACTGGGAAATACTTAGCAGTGGTATTCCTACGATCAAAATATATCTGAAGTTAATTTTACGAACTATTCTATCGGCAAATAACAGTGTTAGCTGAACTCCAAAAGGTAAGCCTATTAAAGCAAAACCAAGTGTTGCCTTATCTATGCCCATAATAGTCTGAAGATCTCCTAAACGTGGAAACAAAGTTCCAAGGCTAAATGCATATAAGAAAAAACTCGCAAATACGGCCCTCTTAGGTTGGGTTTGAAAATTGTCTCTCAACGATATACCCTGTTTGA
>JAAXIY010000038.1 GCA_012270125.1 Paracoccaceae bacterium | reverse complement strand
ATGGTTTGGGAAAAAAACAAGCCAATGGGAGGCTTCACATCAGCAAATGAGTCTTGGCTACCCATATCGAAAAGCCACTTGGAAAAAGCTGGCTTGGACATGGCAAAAAGTGAAGGCTCAATCTATAATAAATTTTCCAGTTTCCTAAAATGGCGCAAGCATCAACCTGCCCTGATGACAGCTAATAATATGTCAAACATAACTGGAGGCCCAAGGGAGATAATTTTTGATAGAATAAGCGAAACTCAAACATTGAGATGTAAATTTGATTTTGAATTGGTTAAAGCCACCTTTGAAGAGGTAACACATGGCACAAGTTGAACTTAAAAATGTAGACAAATCTTTTGGACAAACGAAAGTCATTAAAGATGTTCACTTATCTATAGAAAAAGGGGAGTTTGTCGTCTTTGTGGGCCCCTCAGGTTGTGGAAAATCAACGTTACTAAGACTTATTGCGGGATTGGAAAATTTAAGTAATGGTGAAATAATAATAGCAGATCGACCTGTTATGGATTTACCGCCCTCAGAACGAGGGATTGCCATGGTTTTCCAATCGTATGCTCTCTACCCACATATGTCTGTTTTTCAAAACATGGCTTTTTCATTAAGCTTACAAAAATTTTCTAAAGATGAAATCAGAAAACGCGTTGAAGCTGCCGCTAAAATTCTTCAAATGGAGCATCTACTTGACCGAAGGCCAGCAGCACTGTCCGGTGGGCAACGTCAGCGTGTGGCTATTGGCAGAGCGATTGTAAGAAATCCTGAAGTATTCCTATTTGATGAACCCCTATCCAATCTGGACGCTGCACTGAGGCACGATACTCGCGTAGAGATTGCTAAATTACATAAACAGTTGGATGCAACAACTATTTACGTAACTCATGATCAAGTTGAAGCTATGACACTTGCTGATAAAATTGTTGTTTTACGCGACGGGGAAGTTATGCAGGTGGGATCTCCAATGGATTTATTTAATTTACCTGATAATGAATTTGTGGCTGGTTTTCTTGGCTCTCCAAAAATGAATTTTTTTGAAGGTAAACTGTCAAAAGTTACAAAAAATGGTTCTTCTGGCTCATTTAAGGGTCAAGGTTTTGAAGCTAACGGTATACGGCTGACCTCGCGAGAGAAAAATTCAGATGATCATGTTCGCTTGGGTATTCGTCCTCAGCACTTACAGATCCACGAAAAAGGAAAGCTGATTGGTCGTGTGACGTTGGTTGAAAAGCTTGGAACAGAAACCGTGGTTGAATTGATGACTGAAAACGGTACGCCTTTTAGATATGCTGCTGCGGAAACACCTGACATAGCTGTGGGTGATAACTTAAAATTTAAATTTGAAAGTAGCAGGGCGCATTTATTCTGAGTATAAATTCCTTAACTTAAAACCAAGCTTAATTCGACCATCTAGGTTTGGTTTTGTTCAAGAAGGATTCTATTCCATGACGCGCCTCTTCACCTTCCCATATATCTGCTAATTGCTGAATTGTCTGCTCTATAACTTTATCATCTATAGTAGCACCTAGTGACCTAACCAAAGCTTTTGCCTCACCAACCGCTTTGGGCGCTGTTTTTAAGTATGGAATAATATGCTCCTCGACAGATTGATCCAAATCATCAGAAATTTCAGATACTATGTTCAACTTTTTTGCATCCAGCTCACTGAAAATATTGCCTGACATAAATACTTCACGAGCCTTAGCTTGACCCATTTTTCCAACGACATATGGCCCAATAGTGGAAGGTATCAGCCCTAATCTGGTTTCAGTAAAGCCAAACTTCACATTGGAACTTGATATGACATAATCACATACACAAGCTAAGCCAACTCCACCACCATAAGCAGCACCATGCACTTTTGCTATTAAAGGCACAGGAAGTTCATTCAAAGCTTTTAGCATAAAGGCTAGTTTTCTTGCTTCAGCTATTCTTGTTGACCTGTCCGCTTTAATTTGGGCATTCATCCACTCCAGATCACCACCTGCACAAAACAAATTACCTGCCCCTTGAATAACCGTAACGCGAACATCGGATGTTAAAGAAGCCGCAAAGTTTGTCAGCTCATCTATCATTTTTGCTGACAGGGCATTTCTTTTGTCAGGCCTGTTCAAAGTTAGTGAAACAACACCTCTTTCATCTTTATTGACCAATAAAGTTTCATAATTCATCGCGTTAGGCTCCTTGCAAACTCTGCTGCTACTTTTATTTTTTCTCTATCAACACCAGTATGGAAACCTTTGCTTTCTAAAAAATCAATAACCGCTTCTGTAGAAACATTTCCTCTAGCTCCTGGTGCATAAGGGCAGCCACCTAAACCAGCAATCGAAGCGTCAAATGTTGAAATCCCAAAATCTAATGAAATATCAATATTTTCAATAGCTTTACCCTGCGTGTCATGGAAATGAACTGCTAAATCTTTTGCTTTGAATACAGACAAAAGTGCGGACAATAATTTTTCTGTAGTGTTTGGGTTAGCTGATCCTAAAGTATCACCCAAGGATATTTCGTAGCACCCCATATCAAGTAATTCTTCTGCAACTTTAATAACTTGAGTGGGGTTCGTTGGGCCGTCATAAGGACAATCGGTTATGCAAGAAATATATCCTCTTACAGGCATAGGGGCAGCTTCAACGATTGGTCTGAATGTCTGCAAACTCTCTTTTACACTTTTGTTTATGTTTGCTTTTGAAAAACCCTCTGATGCAGATCCAAAAACAGCTATTTCATCAGCCTTAGCTCTAATGGCGCGCTCCAGCCCTTTTTCATTCGGTGTTAATGCTGTGAAAGCTACACCAGATTTTCTATTGATACCTGCCATAACCTGCTCTCCATCAGCCATCTGTGGAACCCACTTGGAGCTAACGAAACTTGCAGTTTCAATTTTCGGTATTCCACTAGTTGATAACAGATTTACAAGTTTCACCTTGTCTGAAGTGCTTATAAATTTACTCTCATTTTGAAGACCATCTCGTGGCCCCATCTCAAAAATAGTCACATCTATTTCCATTGCACATACCCCTAAGGCGCACTAACAAGGAATAAACGATAAACAAGAAAACACTATAATAAAAGAAAAATGTTTTCCTTGCGATCTCGTTGTGACGCTGCTTTGAGTGTAATTTAGATAGGAGTGCATAAGTGGATCATTTTACACCAGATTTGTTAAATGAAATTAGAGAACAATTTGCATTTGTTGATAAATGCCCCTTTTCAGGAGAACGCATTTTTTTTGAGAACGCAGGTGGCGCCTTAACTTTGAAGTCAGTTGTGGAAACTTCTTCTAAATTTGCAGCAATCCCGGACAACCAAGGGCGATCAAATGCGGCAAGTAAAGCACTAATGGATGTTATCCAAAAAGCTAAATCAGATGCAGCCAGTCTCTTTGGAACAACAAAAGGCCAATTTTTTGTTGGTGAAAGTGGGACAGAATTACTCTTTCGGCTTGTAAGAAATGCTGCATCATCAGCTGACATGGGTGGTAATATGGTAGGGAGCAGTTTTGAACACCCTGCAACAAGAAGTGCCGCAAAATATTGGGCTGCTGAAACAAAACGACAATATATCAATGTACAACATGATGATACTCTTGGACATGTAACAGCAGACCATTATTCAAATATTATAACGCCAGATACTCGCGTAGTAACAATTCTACATGCTTCTCCAGTCACAGGTATTAGTGTTGATCTAAAGAAAATAAGCGAAGCAGTTCGTTCAATTTCTCCAGAAGCTCTAATAATTGTTGACGGCGTACAATATGCGGCCCATGGGGGGATAAAGATAGATGACTATGATATCGATGGTTATGCTATATCGCCATATAAGATGTATTCTCGTCACGGATATGGATTTGCGTGGGTTTCTGATCGCTTAACCCAAATGCAGCATGAACAGCTTCTTGATGGGCCTAGTGAAAACTGGGAATTAGGAACCAGAGACACTGGTTCTTATGCCACACTATCTGATGTTGTCGAGTATTTAGAATGGCTTGGCGAAAAAGTTGAAAGTACGAATAATAGAACCAAAAAATTAACTAACGCTGCAAAGGCTATAGCTGCCCAAGAAACTTCATTAACTGAACTAATGATTAATGGAGAGGACAATATTAAAGGCTTGAAAGACCTAGAAGGTATTCAGATTATTGGCGGTGAAAAAAACCCTAACCGCAAAGGTTTAGTAAGTTTTAGAATTGTAGGTTCTCCCTCTCAAGAAATAGTAGACTTTCTCAATGTTAACGGCATTAGGACGCATGTAAGGAAGGCGGATCATTACTCAGGCAATATCTTGAATCCTCTTGGTTGGGAAGATTGTGTTCGAGTATCAGTTTGTCACTATAATAGTTCTGAAGAGATAAAATCGTTGCTATTAGCACTAAATGAATTTCAAATGAAATTGCCAACCAATTAAGTCAGCTCAAATTGACCCCATTTTTCTCTAAGTTTGTTTAAAATTTGATCTCGGGTTTGCCTATAAGAAACTAGCTTCATTTCTCGAGTTTCACCGATACCCGTCGGGTCAAGAATTGGCCAATATTCAACTGTTAAATGGAATAATCGAGTAAGCTCCAAAGCTCTTCTTTGTGACGCTGGCGAAAGAGCCACAATCAGATCAAAAGATGATAAATCATCTCCCCATCGTTCCATTTCATCGAAACTTCTCGATCTGTGTCTAGACAATTCGACACCGATTTCATCACAAACAGCTATCGAAAAACCATCTATTTCAAGATCATTAATCACTCCAACTGATTGAACGTATGTGCCAGTTCCATAAAGTTTTTTCATAATACCTTCAGCCATAGGCGACCTGACCGCATTATGATCACAGCAAAATAATATTGATTGTGGGAGTGAATTATTCATCCTTCAACTCCCAAAATGCAACACACAAATCAGTGTAAAGAGTCGTCTTGAGGTATCATAATCAATTTCAGCTTTGCCCTCTAACCGCTCCAGCAATATACGAGCACCTTCATTGTGGATCCCGCGTCTTGCCATATCGATTGTTTCAATTTGACCAGGAGGGAGATTTTTGACGGCATCATAATAACTTTCACAAATAGACCAGTAATCTTTAACTACTTGTTTAAATGGCGAAAGAGAGAGATGAAACTCTGCAACTTTGTCTCCTGCTGCTGCAGACAAATCAAAAACAAGTCTTTTGTCCTTGATAGCCAAATTGAGGTTAAATGGGCCCGGTATTCTGCCATTGGTTACTTTTTCAGGCAATTCAAATGTGTTCTTTTCTAGTAAATCAAAGATAGCTACTTTGCGCTCCTGCTCAATTTCAGATGTTGGAGGCGGCAAATTTCGATCATCTAATTTTATATCTGAAAGATAGCTCATTTTAACTCCTCTAGAGGCTAAGACTAATTTAGGCTCATAGGTGGATCAACAATAATTTCGCTTTTTCAATTGAAACAGATTTATTCAGAATTTGATTTGATTCTTTCACTTATCGAAAGTCCATGGCACTCCAAACCTTCTGAGTTTGCCAATGTTACTGCGGAAGGCCCAATTTTTAAAAGAGCGTCTCGAGACACTTTTGCTAGGGTTGTCCTTTTTAGAAAGTCCATTACTGATAGACCGCTACTAAATCTGGCTGATCTGGCAGTCGGCAAGACGTGATTAGGACCCGTTACATAATCACCAACCGCTTCAGGTGTCCAGTGACCAAGAAAAATAGCGCCAGCATTGGATATTTTTTTCGCTAAATTTTCTGGGTCAGAAACACAGAGTTCCAAATGTTCCGGGGCAATTCTATTTGAAAGCTCTGCCGCCATCTCAAAATTAGGGACTTTGATAATCGCGCCATTATTCTTCCAACTTTTTCCAGCTATTTCGTTCCGAGATAGATTTTGGAGATTTATTTCTATTTTTTCTGTCACAGCATTTATAACATCGTCACTATCTGTTATCAAAATGGACTGAGCATTTTCATCATGCTCGGCCTGGCTTAATAAATCCAATGCGATCCAATCTGGTCTACTTGTCTTATCGGCTATTACTAGAATTTCTGATGGGCCAGCAATCATATCTATTCCCACTTTTCCAAAAACTTGGCGCTTGGCAGCTGCCACAAATGCGTTACCTGGACCTGTTATTTTATCGACTGGCTCTATAGTTTTGGTTCCATAGGCCAACGCCGCGATGGCTTGCGCTCCACCCACACGATAAACTTCATCTACCCCAGATAATTGAGCTGCAAGCAAAACCATTGGGTTAACTTTATTATCTGGCGTTGGGACTGTTATTGCTAATCGTTTGACACCGGCAACTTTAGCCGGAATAGCGTTCATCAGTACTGAAGAGGGATAACTGGCCAAACCCCCAGGAACGTATAAGCCAGCAGCGGATACAGGAGACCAACGCCAACCTAATTCAACTCCACTTTCATCAGTCCAAAATGTATCATCAGGTAATTGTTTTTCATGATAAGATTTAATTCGCGTTACTGCTAATTCTAATGCACTTCTGTCTTTATCACTTACTTGCGCGGCTTGTTCTTTAAGCTCTGACTGAGTAAATCTTAGTGTATCTGTAGTAAGACTAATTCGATCAAACTTTTTGGTATATTCAATAAGTGCTTGATCACCAAGTTCTATAACCCCACCTATTATTTCTCTGACAGACACATCAACGTCAACGCTGTCTTCTCTTTTGGCTAACAAGAGCTTTTTAAACTCTTTTTCAAAATTAGAATTCTGTGAGTTCAACAAAACGGGCATTGATTTTCCTTTAAATACCAGAGCTCGAAATAGCGACTGTTTTTCATTTTCTCAAGTCTCCATAAAAAAATAAGACTTGATTAATCAAAGTTATGCTCTGGAGAAAGCCCTGACGGCGCAATGTAAGGCATAGTGACATCACGTAAATTTATCTCTAGAGCATCAACCGCAATTCGGATACCAGCGTTGCCAGATAATACAAATAAAATGTTACCCAATCCTCCGTCATCTCCATCAAAAGAGGTAGATAAAATGGACAAAATTTTATCTCTTTGCTTTGGAGAAAATCCACTAGACGAAATACTTTTGACATGACTAATCATTAACAATGACTGAACGCGCTCTACTTCTCGATCTTTTGATATAGCTAAGTTTTTATCTTCCCACCTGAATCTATTGATTAACAGTGCTAATTTATTTGTAGTAGGAAGCCACTTGATTTCATTGGCCGGAAGAACTGAATCTTGAATAAGAGATGAAACAATTTCCAGATCACTTTTATCAAAAGCGCCTATATTTAAAGCTTTGTCTTCACCATCTTCAAAGCGGGCATCTTCAGACATTAGTCTGAAATCCTTTGTATATTTGCTCCCACGTTAGACAACTTACTTACTAAGTTTTCATATCCCCTATCTAGGTGGTAAACCCTCGCAACCTTTGTTTCACCTTCTGCTGCCAAACCCGCTAAAATCAGCGAAACAGAGGCACGTAAATCAGTGGCCATTACAGGCGCACCTTTCAACTTAGACACACCCTGCACTTTCGCTATACCGCCTTGGACGTCTATTTTTGCTCCCATTCTCATTAATTCTGGCGCATGCATAAATCTATTTTCAAATAAGGTTTCTTCCAAAAGACTGTTACCGTCAGCCAAACACATCAAAGCCATAAATTGAGCCTGTAAATCAGTTGCAAAACCAGGATATACTTCTGTTTTTACGTCAACAGCTTTAATTACATCACTTACTCTTTTTGCTCTTATACCTTCGGATGTTTCTGAAATCTCTAGGCCAGAGCGTTCCAAACTTTGCCAAAACTCACCCAACAATTTCTTTTTTCCACCTATCAGATCAACCTGGCCGCCGGCAATTGCAGGGGCGATCATGTAAGTACCAAGCTCTATCCGGTCAACAACTACGGGATGAGTGGTTCCTCCTAATCTATCGACACCTTGTATTTCAATATTACTAGAACCCTCACCTTTAATTTGTGCTCCCATCGACCGTAAACATTTTACAAGATCAACTATCTCAGGTTCTTTTGCTGCATTTTTCAAAACTGAAGTACCTTTAGCTAAAGCAGCGGCCATAATAAAATTTTCAGTCGCTCCAACGGATGCCATGCGCATTTCAAAAGTACCTGCTTTCAATCGGCCATTGGATTTGGCATGCAGATAGCCATCCTTCAACTCTATAGTAGCCCCTAAAGCCTCCAAAGCGCCGATATGAAGGTCCATTGGTCGGGCACCTATTGCACATCCACCAGGTAATGAAACCACAGCTTCTCCAGTTCGAGCTAACAATGGGCCTAGAACCAAGTTAGACGCTCGCATTTTTCGTACAATATCATAGTCAGCATGACTTGAATTTAAATTATGGGAGGACATAACAATCACTTTTCCACCATTTAAAAAAGTAACTTCGGCACCCAATGAACTTAGTAATGCATCCGCTGTTTTGATATCGCTTAAAACTGGAGCATTTGTAAGTGTAACAGGTTCATCAGTTAATAGTGTTACAGGCATTAAAGTTAGACAGGCATTTTTTGCTCCAGCAATTGGAATTTTTCCATTTAAAGGGCCATTACCTGTAACTAGTATTGAATCCAAATTTAGTCCTTTCGATTTGCCTTGTTTGCGGATGCTGACGTCCGAGCTTTAATCTGAGCTTTTCTCTTAGCCATGTTCGCTTTAAGGGCAGCTTTTAAGCGATCTTCTCGATTATTCGCTTCTATTTTAACTGATTTTGAATTTGGCATGTGTTTTCTATACTTGATACAATAAATTGGGTCTAGACTGCTTCTTTACTACTTTTGTATAGCGAAAATAGACTTGCCTCGAAATACTTTTACGGTTAGTTGCAACTCTTGAAATATGCTGCTGTAGCTCAGTGGTAGAGCACTCCCTTGGTAAGGGAGAGGTCGGCAGTTCAATCCTGCCCAGCAGCACCACAAAAACACTCAAAGAACAATTTAAAATAGTCGTATATAAAATATAATACGGTCCACATTAATTTCCGTGAGAATTCATTATTTCAATTTCAATAAAACTCATTTGCCGCTCAGAGCCGTTTATGACATTGTGACGAACTCCTGCGTTTCTGCTGTATGCACTCCCTGCATGTACTTCTGATCTAGTTTGTGTTCCATCCGGATGTTGAATTACCATAAAACAGTCGGTTATTGCAGTTATTACATAATTATGTTCGTGAACATGCCATCCTGTTTCTTGACCTGGGTCAAAATCAAATCTGGTAATTCGTACTTTTTCATCTGCTGCAAGCACAGTTGTTGAACAACTATTAGACATTTTTTCCTTAATTCACAGTTTGAACTGGTGTTAACGAATAATCTATCTTGCAAATCTCCTCTGTAAAGAGTGATAGCGTGATTACCAGAAATGCACAGCTTAAAAAGAGGCGTCTAAAAATAAACTACGCTTTTTTTACAGGCTAAAAATTAATCTTTTGCCAATCTAGCGCCACCCATTAACAGACAAAATATTTCAATACTTTCTAAAGATCTCACGTCAAACTAAATCTACGCACTCTTTGATTTCTTCATTCCAAATTTGCCCAGGAAGGCAAAACTTTGAAGGATCACCTCCTCGATTAGGGCACTCCAGACCTTCTTTTCCCAAAACGGAGGAAGACAAAGTTACAATAAAAAAAGATGTAAGCAAATAACGCATAATTAAAGACTATTTTTTTGACTTTCCTGAAATTTAGAGCAATTTGTAAATTTGCCTAGTGTTACTGTGTAAACTTATTTCAGTTTTGGCGTCATTATAATGCATGTGGTCGACGCTGAAGCATATAGTTTACCTGATGCTACATCAACAATTCTTCCCACAGCAACACCTGTAGACCTGCCTGCATGCTCAACAGTTCCAATAGCATCAACTTCAACATCAGCAGGTATTGGGCGAATAATATTCACTTTAAATTCTAAAGTTGTTTGGATTTTACCTTTAGGTAGAGTTGTCATAACTGCGCATGCCATTGCACTATCAAGAATAGTCCCATACCACCCACCGTGTAATGTTCCCATCGGATTGCGAGAGGCTAAGTTAGGCTTTCCCCTGAAAACGACTTTACCTTTTTCCACAGCATGCACATTGTAGTTGAGCAATTTGGAAATCGGGGCGGGCGGATAAATTCCATCTAATATTCCCTGCATCATATCAAGTCCAGAAATCTCTAATATTTCCTCCATAGAGAGAATATCATCATTTTTTTCTACCGGTATTGTACTCAAGCTATTCCCCTCAGAATAATTCGTAATCAAAGTACTTTTAATTTTGATCTATTTCTATATCACGGCCAAAATTAGGTGCTTCTATATCCTGCCCTGCTTCTATAATTCCACGGCGGATTGATCGAGTGTGAGTAAAGTAATTCAATAACTTATCTCCATTCTCAGTCCTAATAGCCCTTTGAAGATCAAAAAGCTCTTCAGTAAACCGACCCAAAATCTCTAAAGTAGCTTTTTTATTAGACAAAAAAACATCTCGCCACATTGTTGGATCAGATGCGGCTATTCTAGTAAAATCTCTAAATCCTGCAGCAGAATACTTAATTACTTCACTATTAGTTACCCTACCTAAATCTTCTGCTACCCCAACCATTGTATAGGCAATCAGGTGAGGTGCGTGACTTGTTACTGCAAGCACTAAGTCATGGTGATCCGCTTCCATAAATTCCACATTGGCACCCAAACCTTCCCAGAAGCTCACAACCTTATTTTGAGATTTTTTGTCAGCTGTTTTGTGGTCTGTTAGTAAACACCAACGATTATCAAATAGAGAAGCAAACCCACTCTCTGGTCCAGAGTGCTCGGTGCCAGCTAATGGATGGGCAGGAACAAAGTTTACATCATCAGGCAAATGAGGCTCAACCGCATCAATTACTGCCCTTTTCACCGAGCCAACGTCACTTATAGTTGCACCAGATTTCAAAAAAGGCGCAATTTTCAAAACAACCTGCTCCATTGCACCCACCGGCACACATAAAATAACTAAGTCTGCATCCTTAACAGCTTCTTCTGCGGTATCAAAAATTTCATCGCAAAGGCCAATTTTTTTTGCAGTATCACGAGTTTTCTTAGATCTTGCAAAACCAGTTACGCAACCCGAAACGTTGTTTCTTTTTGATGCCCAAAAGATGGATGAGGCTATAAGACCCAAACCAATCAAAGCAACACGATCATATATTTGACTCATTTCTGCCCTGCCAAGAATTCTTCAATTACATTTAATAGTTGTTCGCAAGTTTTGCGATCTCCAACTGTAATTCTTAAAAATTGAGGTAAATTATAGCTTCCGACCCTGCGCACTATAAAACCTTTCGATTGGAGATATGTGTCGCAAAGCTCTGCCTGAGATTGATTTTCAAATTGTGGTAGAACGAAATTTGTAAAAGACGCATCACATCGCAATCCCAGTCCGCGTAATCTTTCAATAAGCCAGTCTCTAGTATTATTATTTTCTTCCTTACATTCTTCTATATAATTCTGGTCATAAATTGCCTCTTCGGCAACACGTAATGCAGGAACAGATAGATTAAAAGGACCACGGACTCTTTGCAAAGCCTCAATTATCTCTTTAGGACCAAAGCCCCAACCAACTCGCATGCCGCCCAATCCATAAATTTTTGATAAGGTCCTGATCATAATGATATTTTTGCAGATTTTAACGAGCTCTGCACCGCCGTCATAATGATCAACGTATTCTGCATAAGCTCCGTCCAAAACCAGAAGTGTTTGCTTTGGTATTTCTTTAGATAACTGATGTATTTCCTCTAAGGATATCATTGTTCCAGTTGGGTTATTTGGATTAGCTATGAAGATAAGTTTTGTATTTTCATTACAACTATCAATGATTTTTCTTATATCAGCTGTCCTATTCGTTTCTTTGACTTCTACTGGATTAGCACCAGCAGCAAGAGCTGATATTTTATACATCGCAAAACCATGTTCAGTGTAAATAACCTCATCCCCATAACCCGAAAAAGTCTGACACAATAAAGAGATAATTTCATCACTACCTACACCACAAATAATTTGGTCAGATGGTAAACCCAAGACTTTTGATATAGCGTTTCTAAGATCACTATGTGACGTTGATGGATACCTATGAAGGGCCTTTCCAGATTGAGAGTAAGCTTGAACAGCTTTAGGACTTGGCCCAAATGGATTTTCGTTAGAAGAAAGCTTTATCACTTTTTCCAAACCTTCTAAATGCGATGCGCCGCCCTCGTAAAGTTCTATTTCCATAATGCCTGGCTGAGGTTCTATCTTTACCATTCAATTTCTCCAAAACATAAATCTTTGTATAAGCCCTTTAGATTTCTTACCAGAAAAAAAAAGGCTGCGTCGGGACCCCGTCGCAGCCTTTTTTATTAAACCAACTAAATTTAATTTTGGGCGTAATATTCGATAACGAGGTTAGGTTCCATAATAACCGGATAGGGTACGTCCCCTAAATTTGGCGTTCTTACAAACTTCGCTGACATTTTCGAATGATCAGCCTCAATATATTCAGGCACATCTCTCTCTGGAAGCTGCACAGCTTCAAGAAGGACTGCAATCTGCTTAGACTTATCCCTCACTTCAATTACATCACCTTCTTTTACCCGAAACGAAGGGATATTAACTCTTTTACCATTCACCAAAACATGACCATGGTTCACAAATTGTCTGGCTGCAAACATTGTAGCGACAAATTTTGCTCGGTAAACAACCGCATCTAAACGCCTCTCGAGTAAACCTATTAGATTTTCACCCGTGTCACCTTTGACCCGTTCAGCCTCAGCATATATTCTTCTAAATTGCTTTTCTGTTAAATCGCCGTAGTATCCTTTAAGCTTTTGCTTCGCGCGCAACTGCAATCCAAAGTCAGACAACTTAGCTTTTCTTCTCTGACCGTGTTGCCCTGGACCATATTCTCTACGATTAACAGGTGATTTAGGCCGACCCCATATGTTTTCTCCCATACGGCGATCTATTTTATATTTGGCAGCAGTTCTTTTAGTCATCTGCTGATCTCCTTCTTTATGTTTGGCTAATAGCCATTGTGAAGGGCGTTGTCCTTTTGCTAATGCATTTTTGCATTAGCACGACAGGCCATTCCTCACGGAAGCCACCAACACCAATAGGCGGTCGGTATAAGGGTTTGGGAGAAAGAGTCAACGGATAAAGTGTTTCCAAAAGACTCTAATTAAATTTTAATAATCAACAAAGATCAAACAGATCTTTGCAAAATAGAACTTCATTTCATTTGCTTTTTCACATGACAGAATTTTTCCACCTAAGATTGGGTTGCCGCGACGCAGCAAAACATTTAAGTAAAGCGTCAAGTTTATCAATTTTACATTAGGGATTCGTCGGATGGATGATATCGTAATCGCTTCAGCTGCTAGAACAGCCGTTGGCAGTTTTGGTGGATCATTTGCAAATGTTCCTGCTCATGATCTAGGATCAACCGTTCTTTCGGCTTTAGTCGAACGTGCTGGGTTAAAGAAAGAGGATGTTTCAGAAACTATTCTGGGACAGGTTTTAGCAAGTGGCCAAGGTCAAAACCCTGCCAGACAAGCCCATGTAAATGCAGGTTTGCCAATAGAAAGTTCAGCGTGGGGTATTAACCAAGTTTGTGGATCAGGACTTCGGGCAGTAGCCCTCGCTGCACAGCACGTTATGCTGGGGGATGCAGATATTGTGGCAGCTGGAGGTCAGGAAAACATGACTATGTCTCCACACGTATCGCACTTGCGATCTGGTCAAAAAATGGGTGACGTTAACTATATTGATAGCATGATAAAGGACGGCTTATGGGATGCCTTCAATGGTTATCATATGGGCCAGACTGCCGAAAATGTGGCCGAGAAATGGCAAATTAGTCGAGAAATGCAAGATAACTTCGCCGTAGCATCGCAGAACAAAGCAGAGAACGCCCAAAAATCAGGTAAATTTGATGATGAAATCGTACCCTTTATTGTTAAAAATCGAAAAGGCGATATTACAGTCGATAAGGATGAGTACATTAGACATGGGGCAACCATCGAAGGAATGCAAAAGCTTCGACCAGCCTTTAACAAGGAAGGAACCGTTACTGCCGCAAATGCTTCAGGCATCAATGATGGAGCTGCAGGCGTTCTAGTCATGTCGAGGGAGCAGGCCGAAAAAAGAGGTGTAAATCCGCTTGCAACTATTAAGTCTTATGCCACTGCTGCTTTAGATCCCGCAATAATGGGTGTTGGTCCAGTTAATGCTTCAAGGAAAGCTCTGGATAAAGCTGGCTGGAATGTAGAGGATTTGGATCTTGTTGAAGCTAATGAAGCATTTGCCGCTCAAGCTTTGGCAGTAAACAAAGATATGGGATGGGATCCTGAAATAGTAAATGTAAATGGTGGCGCAATTGCTATAGGGCATCCAATTGGTGCTTCGGGTGCTCGAATTCTCAACACACTACTATATGAAATGAAGAGACGTGATGTGAAAAGAGGTCTCGCAACATTATGCATTGGTGGTGGAATGGGCGTTGCAATGTGCCTAGAGCGCTAAAAGCAAAAAATTTTTATGGGTAATATAATTGCGTATAAATAATTATTTTGGTAATTTGATTACTTACTGATTCAAGGAGTGTGTCATGGAACGGGTAGCATTGGTAACTGGTGGTTCTCGAGGTATTGGAGCGGCTATCTCGATAGCATTAAAGAATGAAGGTTACAAAGTAGCTGCTACTTATGCTGGCAATGATGAAGCAGCCTCGAAATTTTCAAGTGAAACAGGGATAAACACTTACAAATGGAACGTGGCAAACTATGAAGAAAGTGCTGAAGGTTTAAATCAAGTTCAGGCTGACCTAGGCCCTATTGACACAGTGGTTGCCAATGCTGGCATCACAAGAGATGCACCTTTTCATAAAATGACGCCCGAACAGTGGAACCAGGTAGTTGATACCAATCTTACTGGCGTTTTTAACACAGTTCATCCTTTGTGGCCGGCGATGAGAGAACAAAAATTTGGTAGGGTTATTGTTATTTCATCAATAAATGGCCAAAAGGGACAATTTGCTCAAGTGAACTACGCTGCTACAAAAGCTGGAGATTTAGGTATAGTCAAATCTCTTGCACAAGAGGGTGCGAGAAATGGGATAACTGCGAATGCAATCTGCCCGGGCTACATCGCGACAGATATGGTCATGGCTATGCCAGAAAAAGCCATTGAAGCAACAATTTCACAAATACCAACTGGCCGTTTAGGAGAACCAGAAGAAATTGCTAGATGCGTAGTATTTTTAGCATCAAAAGATGCTGGCTTCATTAACGGTTCAACTATTTCAGCAAATGGCGCTCAATTTTTTGTCTGACTTCTAAAGATACCTGGAATTTATCAAACACTGGGTTTGTCTTTACTACCAAGTTCGTCATATAACAACGCGTTGTCATCATTACATGTACGTACTTTTCAAATACTTATATTAATGCCAGATTAGACGAAATCGATTTTGTGCTAAAATGCTTTGTTGAGAGAAACTGCTGTGTCAAAAATTACTTTATTACTCATTTTTGCCTCAGTTCTAATTATCCCTCTTTTTGGATTTACGCAGGAGCCACAAAAAGGACAAGTGACGAATCTTCCAATCCCAAGATACGTGTCACTGAAGGTCAAAGAAGCTAATGCAAGGAGAGGACCTTCATTATCTCATAAAATTGATTGGATTTATAAAAGGCAAAATATGCCATTAGAGATTTATGCTGAGTATGAAAATTGGCGCCGTGTTCGAGATTTTGAAGGCCTAGGTGGCTGGGTTCACTATACGCTTTTGTCAGGGATACGTTATGTCTTAATAAAGAATGAACTTTTAGAAATGAGATTGTTACCGTCAATTGATGCTCAGGTGATCGCCAAGGTACCTCAGCACAACATAGCAACTTTAGATAAGTGTAATAAAGATTGGTGCCGAATTATCGATGATGGGTACAAAGGCTGGGTCCCAAAAAACGGAATTTGGGGTGTATACGAAAATGAATTAAAAGATTAGGCATGAAAAGAATTAAAAAGTATCTTGTGTATTTTTCATATGCCAGTCAGGCGTTATTGATCACATCTTTTCTTAACATTTTAAAAATTTTCCCTTACCGACTTCGAATTCTCACAGGTAGTATAATTTTTAGGTTTTTTCTTTCACCATTAACAGGAAATAAAAAACGAATAGAAAACAACTTAAATTTAGTTCTGCCCAATTTACCTGAAAGCGATAAAAAGAACCTGATCAAGAATTGCCTTCATAACATTGGCATGACGATGTTCGAACTTTTATCGCCTCATGATTTCAAATTATCTGGTAAAAAAGCAAATATACTCGGTCCTGGAAGCTCTTTATTGGAAAAAGCTAGGGCTAACTCACAGCCAGTTATACTTGTTTCAGGCCACTTTGGAAATTATGATGTCGTTAGGGCCAACTTAATATCAAAGGGTTATCAACTTGGTGCTTTGTACCGACCAATGAATAATCCGTATTTTAATAAAACTTATGTCAAAAACATTTCCGAAATTGGGAAGCCTCTTTTTCCTCGGGGCAAAAGGGGTATGGCGGAAATGATGGAGTTTTTGCGAGATGGAAAATTAATAGCACTGCTTATTGATCAACATATGCAAAATGGCGAACCATTAAAATTTTTTGGAAAAACAGCATATACTGCGACATCCGCAGCAAAAATGGCGCTTAAATACAACGCCATCTTCATGCCATTTTTTGTGGTAAGAAAGGGAAACACTTCAAGTTTTGATTTACATTTTGATGAACCTATTGAACACAGTGCCACAGTTAAAATGACACAAGAGTTCCTTCATCGCCTGGAGTCGCGCGTCAAAGCTCATACTGAGCAGTGGCTGTGGACACACAAGCGTTGGAAAAATGTGA
>JAAXIY010000072.1 GCA_012270125.1 Paracoccaceae bacterium | reverse complement strand
CAGATAAAAGTTGTCAAAGGGTTCATGAAAGAGGGTGACACAATTACAGTTCGTTTTGGAGTCACTGATCATGGTGGTTCTGGTATGCGTCTGCAAACATTCTGTGAAAACCGATTTGAGTTTCGCGTTTTAGTTGATCCAATCGCGACATATAATTTTCAAACACTTCCAAATCAGCCTGCCATTTCAATCGTACCTGGCCCACCAGAAATTTGGGTTGCTGTTATTCCCTCTACAATTACTTGCGGCGAAACCTTTTCACTAAAGATAAAGGCGGAAGATATTTGGGGTAATCCCACAAACCAAGCAGTGAAGAAACTCATACCAATAACTAATCAGCCGATCAAAAACTTGCCGGAATTTATTAATATTAAAGAAGGTGACTTCGCTACTGTTGTCTCTGGGCTTATGGTAAATTCTGCAGGTGCGCTAGAAATTAAACTCTATTCACCCGATGGTTCACTTGTAGCTACTTGCAACCCTTCTAAGGTCTTCAATTCTTCAATTCTGAAAAATTATTGGGGTGATTTGCATGGTCAATCTGAAGAAACACTAGGCACTAATAGTGCGACTGATTATTTCGCCTTTGGCCGCGATCTCGCATTTTTGGATGCCTGTGCTCATCAGGGAAATGATTTTCAAATGACGGATACGTTTTGGAGGGATCTTAATAAGATTACAGCCCATTTTAACGATGATGGTCAATTTGTAACTCTGCCAGGCTATGAGTGGTCTGGGAATACAGCTCTGGGTGGTGATCGGAATGTTTTCTTTCCAGTAGAGGGTCGTACTATGCGGCGATCATCGCATGCTCTTATTGAGGATCAAAGTGATCTTGATACTGATTGTCATACAGTGAATGAGTTATTTGAGGCGTTTTCTCAAAATGAAGAATGGGATGTTATTTGCTTCGCTCATTGTGGTGGACGATATGCAGACATTAGTATCGCCCATGATGGTCGCTTTGAAAAATCTGTCGAAGTGCATTCTGCCTGGGGTACTTTTGAGTGGCTTGTTCAGGATGCTTTTAAAAATGGATACCGGGTAGGTATTATTGGTAATTCAGATGGGCATAAGGGGCGCCCTGGAGCGAGCTATCCCGGTGCCGGTTGGTTTGGTGCTGTGGGTGGTCTGACCTGCTTTTTAATGCCAGAACTTACACGTGAAAGTTTGATAAAGTGTATCAACAGTCGCCATCATTACGCGACGACGGGTGGCCCAAGTGGGCGAATGCTTTTGAGTGTTTCAATGTCATTTGACGAACCTGCAACTCAGTATTTAGATGACCCAATGATCGCTAAAGCTTGTTCAACCAAGACGTGCCTTGAAGCAATAATGGGCGATATTGTGCACCTTCCAGTTGGGAATTCAAATCTGAAAGTTAGTGTTGATGCTGCTTCGCCTGTGCGTTGTATTGATATCTTCAATGGGCTTGAACATTTGGAATGTTATCGTCCTTATGCTGAAAGTGATCTTGGTGACCGCATTGGTGTTTTGTGGGAAGGGGCTGAGTATCGTGGCCGTTTTCGAGCTGTATCTTGGGATGGATCAGCTCATTTTGATAAAGCAAAAATTTCGTCAACTTCCGCAGTAAATTTTTTTAATCGTGATAAGACAATTGATAGCGTCTCAAGCTCCGATCTGGCTTGGCAGTCGGTAACGACTGGAAACTTTGCGGGTTTTATTACAGAGTTCACTGACAGTAAATTAGGGAGCATTGAAATTAAAACAGAATTAATCAATGAAACTGTAGCTCTGGCTGATATTGGTTACAAAGACACAATACTTGATGCCTCAGATATTTTGCCACGTGGTATTCGATTATTCCGACTACCTAACGAAAACACTCATAAATCGGTCAGTATTGAACGGAAATTAGAACCGCAGACGGGAAGAGATAATCCTTTTTATGTTCGTATTACTTTAGAGGATGGAACTCAGGCTTGGTCGAGCCCAATTTATGTTCTTCGCGAAGTTGAAAAAAGTTAATTTTTTTAAATTAATCCATTTTTAAAACGTAACAGTATAAGGTTTTGTGATTGGGCGAATAGTTAATTCGTTCTTTCCTCCCTGTTGACTAAAGCCCTCACTTTTCAGTGAGGGTTTTTTTTGCGTTATTTTTAATCATTGCAGTTCTTTTATTGAAAGATCTAACTGATAACGTTCGGTAAACATTGCTAAAAATGGATAACTGCACTCCAATAGAAAATATATTCAAAATGATTTTAAAAAAATATTTTTATGTGGAGGATAAAAAATGATCGTAATGCTAACCCAAGATCTTTCTAAAGGCTTTGTTTCGTGGAAAGAAATGTATTTTGAAAATCAAGCAGCTCTAGAAGCTTTAGGCGGTAAACTTATTTTTGCTGGTCCTCATAAAGAAGACGATAACAAAATGGTAGTTTTAATTGACTTTGACTCGCCGGAGGCAATGAAAGCATTTGCTACTAATGAAGAGCTAAAAGCAAAGCGCGTAGCAGCGGGCGCTATCTTAGAATCCAATGTAGTCACGGTCATGGGAGATGAATCCTTTACAGGCTGATTACCTTTAGAGGTTGAGAAATCTTTGATTAAGCCCCTCCTGATGAGGCTTGGCTTAATCGACTAGCATCAACTTTTTAAAAGTTTATTCTAATTATTTTTTCTCATTTAAAGCAGAGCTTTCAAAAGAAGAACGTAGAAGTTCTAGTGCCTCATCTGAATAACCTAACTCTTGAGCAATAGCTTCATTATGTTCGCCGACTTCCGGTAGATCTCGATAAAGACCGGGCCTAACCCCGTTGTATTCAACGGGTAGGGTTGGAACCTTTGCTCGAACACCATTACTCAAAGTTACTTCCACTGTTGCTCCAGGGTGATTTACGTGTGGATCATCAAAAAGTTGGTCTGGTCGCATGATTGGGGCAAAAGGCAGGTCAAAATTTTCAAGGATTTTGGAAGCTTGCGAAAGATTAAGAGTTTTGAACATTTTATGTAAACGCGGCATGAATTCTTCTCGACGTGCAACACGCTGAGTATTTGTACTAAGTTCTTTATTTTTCTGCAAATCCTCTAAATCAAATGCTTTGCAAAACTCACCCCATTGTTTGTCGCTTACAACACCAACAAAAATTTGTTCATCATCAGCGGTCTGGAATACATCATAAATTGCCCATGCAGCTTTTCGATCCGGCATCGGTTCTGCGGGCATACCAGTTTGAAAATACTGCACCATGTGGTTAGCTACAAGGAACATGTTACTTTCAAATAGGCCTGAGCGGACTAAAGTTCCTTTGCCAGTATGCTGCCGTTCCCATAGTGCAGCTTGAATGGCAACAACTCCAAATAGCGCTCCCACCAAGTCATTAACCGAGGCGCCGGCTCGTAACGGGCGCCCTTTGGGTCCAGTCATATAGGCTAATCCACCCATCATCTG
>JAAXIY010000031.1 GCA_012270125.1 Paracoccaceae bacterium | reverse complement strand
GTTTGGGTGATGAAGAGATTGCAGCTCTAGCAAGTTATTTTGCTTCGCTGCAGTAAAAATTTCTGGTTAAAATAAAAGCCAGGAAAGTGACTAAAAAGAAACTGGGGTATCCCAGAAAAAACAGTGGAGGAAAGTATGACTATTAATAGACGTTCGTTTATTCAAACTGCGGCTGCTGTGACTGCTAGTTTGTCAGCTCCCATGGTTATGGCAAGTGGGAAACCACGTGTTGTTGTTGTTGGAGGTGGTGCTGGTGGTGCGACTGTAGCCAGGTATATTGCTAAGGACAGTAAGGGTGCAATTGATGTAACTCTAGTAGAGCCATCCCGCACTTATTACACTTGCTTTTTCTCTAACCTCTATATTGGGGGCTTTAGAGACTTGGGGAGTATTGCACATAGTTACGGAAAACTTGCATCTGAATATGGTATTAATGTTGTTCATGATTGGGCCGTTGATATCGACAGAGGAGCAAAGACAGTTTCTTTAGCTGGCGGAGCTACACTAAATTATGATCGGCTTGTGCTCTCGCCTGGCATTGATTTTGTTGATGGTGCTGTAGAGGGTTGGGATTTAAATGCTCAAAATAAAATGCCACATGCTTATAAAGCAGGTAGCCAAACTGAGCTTTTGAAAGCGCAACTTTCTTCGATGCCAGAAGGTGGTGTTTTTGCGATGGTGGCTCCTCCTAATCCATATAGATGTCCTCCTGGGCCATATGAGCGCATCTCAATGATTGCACATATGCTTAAGAAATCTAATCCTACGGCTAAAATTATCGTCGCAGACCCAAAACCAAAGTTTTCGAAAATGGGTTTATTCCAAGAGGGTTGGGCTAATCACTACAGTGGAATGATTGACTGGATTGGATCTGAATTTGGTGGATCAAATGTTTCAGTTAATCCTGAGGCTATGACAGTTTCAATTGATGGCGAAGAGACCAAAGTTGATGCCTGTAATGTTATCCCGGCAATGAAAGCTGGGCGAATTTGTGAGATGGCTGGCATAACAGAGGGGAATTGGGCACCAGTAAGTGCTCATGATATGTCCTCTAAAGTTGATGGAAATATCCATGTTCTTGGTGACGCATCTTCCCAAGGTGATATGCCGAAATCAGGGTTTTCAGCTAATTCTCAGGCTAAAGTTGCAGCTATGGCTATCAGAGGTGCGCTGACAGGATCAAAAGTGTTCCCAGCTAAATTTTCTAACACATGCTGGTCTCTAGTTGATACAAATGATGGTGTTAAAGTTGGCGCCACATACAAAGCCACTGATGAGAAAATCGCAAAAGTGGACGGGTTCATTTCCAAAACTGGAGAAACGGCAGACGTGCGCAAGGCTACTTATGAGGAGTCACTCGGTTGGTATGCCGGCATAACAGCTGATATGTTTGGTTAAGAAGTTAAACCCAGCTCTTTAACAAGGGCTGGGATTTTCTCTTTGAATCGAAAAAATCCGTGCGTAGCGTGGGGCCAAGCCTTTTGGTCATACTGCTTTGAAATCTGGACGATATTTAAACCTAGTTTATTCAGATTTGTAATCATAGTAGCATTCGGCCCTGTGGCGGCATAGGCTGTAACTATCTGATCTAAATTATTTTCTTCGCTCCAGGCTATTATTTCCTCTGGTTTTTTAACAATTTTTACAGTCCCTATTTTATCTTTATATCTTTTGGATGCATCCTCGATGAGTGAGTTAACAAATTTATAAACTGATTTTGCACATTCCCATGGGCTTAATTCATTTGCATTGTTAATTGCTATGGTACTGTCAATTTGTAGGCCGTTTAAAATTGTTGAAAGTTCTAAGTCATCATCGTGTAATAATAACCCAGTTTTGAGATTTGATTTCGGCGTGTTGTGCAAGTTCAATGAAGACAGACCAGGATGAGGTACGCCGGGGAGTGCTTGGGCTGAGTTAGATAGTCCATTTGGTGCAAATCTATTGTTTGTAAACTTACAAATATTATCTCTACGGGCCAAATACGTTTTCCCGTGAGTTTGAAGGCCAGCAACCCATTTCCAACTGAGAGTGTTTGAAGCTGGATCCCCATCAAGCAAATGCCTTAGGAAGAAATCTGCACCAAGCTGCCAAGGTAAATTCAATGTAAAAATCCAAATTGAGGCGAACCACATGCGGGAATGATTGTGAAGATAACCAGTCTCTTTCAGTTCTTTAGCCCAAAAGTCAAAACAATCTATCTCAGTGTTACCCTCACAGGCCATTTCCCATGACCTTCGTAAGCCTGATTGAGTCATGATCTGATCTTCCAATCGCTTTAAATCGCTTTGATACTCAGACCAAACAGATGGCCTCATTTCGAGCCAACCTTTCCAATAGGTGCGCCAAAAAACTTCTTGTACAAACTTTTCTGAAGATGAAAGCCCATGTTTTTTTAATACTGACGATAAAACTTCTGTTTCAGAGAGAACTCTTCGTCGAATAAAAGGCGATAGTTGGGAAACGTAATTATGATTTGCAGGTCCAAAATCATAATTGCGTTTGCTTGTATAGCTCAAGCCTGCTTTGGGCACGAAATTAGCAAGCTGTTTGAGTGCTGTTGTTCGATTTGGTTGCTCGAAAAGGTTTAAAGTTTCTGCCATCTCAGCCAAGTAGTTGAGTAAATTCACAGGTCAAGCTTTTGTTATTCTAAATTTACAAGTTGCAATTTTATTTGCGTCAATTGTTTGAGACCTCTTGAAGCTTTGGCATGGCAACACTAACATTGAGGTTAGAACATTTTAAATGCGCTTTAGAAAAGGCAGGCCCTATGAACGATCCAGCAGAATTTTATATGAATTCACTTGTACCAATGGTGGTTGAGCAAACCAGCCGAGGAGAACGTGCGTACGACATATTCTCAAGACTTTTAAAAGAGCGAATTATTTTCCTTAATGGTGCTGTGCATGATGGTATGTCCAGTTTGATTGTTGCTCAGCTGCTTCACTTAGAAGCTGAAAACCCATCCAAAGAGATTAGTATGTACATAAACAGCCCAGGTGGCGTAGTTACTTCTGGTTTATCAATTTATGATACAATGCAGTATATCAAACCAAAAGTTTCTACATTGGTAATTGGGCAAGCAGCGTCTATGGGCTCTTTACTGTTGACAGCGGGAGAGCCAGGAATGCGATATTCTTTGCCTAATAGCCGCATTATGGTACATCAACCGTCTGGTGGCTATCAAGGTCAAGCGACTGATATTATGATACATGCTGAGGAAACTCTTAAACTTAAAAAGCGGCTCAACGAAATTTATGTCAAACATACCGGTCAGTCTTTGAAGACAGTTGAGGCAGCCTTGGAGAGAGATAACTTTATGGCTGCAGAAGACGCAAAGAAGTGGGGGCTGATTGATGAAATCGTTACACAGCGCGCTAGTAGTGAAGAAGAGTAAATTGGCATCACATTTGCTTTTTAGTAATAAAATTTGAATTTTGCCATTGTAGACCGTGAAAGCCTGACTTAAGCTAAAGTTAATTATGGGCACCGAATAAGACAAAGGACTGAGTTTAATGTCAACAAATTCTGGCTCTGATAGTAAAAACACACTTTACTGCAGTTTTTGCGGTAAAAGTCAGCATGAAGTTAGAAAACTTATTGCTGGTCCTACGGTTTTTATATGTGACGAATGCGTTGAACTCTGCATGGATATTATCCGTGAAGAAACCAAAGCAACAGGCTTTAAATCGTCCGATGGGGTGCCAACTCCTAGAGAAATTTGCGGCGTCCTTGATGACTATGTTATTGGTCAATCAATAGCAAAACGAGTTCTTTCAGTTGCTGTACACAATCACTACAAGCGTTTGGAGCATTCCGCGAAATCGGGTGATATAGAACTTTCCAAGTCAAATATTTTACTGATTGGACCTACAGGGTGTGGTAAAACTCTTTTGGCTCAAACTTTAGCTAGAATTCTTGATGTTCCCTTCACTATGGCTGATGCGACCACGCTCACAGAGGCCGGATATGTAGGTGAAGATGTTGAAAATATAATTTTAAAGCTTTTACAAGCCTCAGAATATAACGTTGAGCGTGCTCAACGGGGAATTGTCTACATTGATGAGGTTGATAAGATCACCCGCAAATCTGAAAATCCTTCAATTACAAGAGACGTATCTGGTGAAGGTGTTCAGCAAGCTTTATTAAAACTTATGGAAGGGACAGTGGCGAGTGTTCCTCCTCAAGGTGGAAGAAAGCATCCTCAACAAGAGTTCTTGCAAGTTGATACGACTAATATTTTGTTTATCTGTGGCGGCGCATTTGCAGGCCTTGATAAAATAATTGCTCAGCGTGGCAAGGGTAGCGCTATGGGTTTTGGCGCAGATGTGCGTGACGATGATGAGCGTGGCGTAGGGGAAATATTTAAGGATTTAGAACCTGAAGATCTACTTAAGTTTGGATTAATTCCCGAATTTGTGGGGAGATTGCCTGTTTTAGCCACTCTAGAAGACTTAGACCAAGATGCTTTGGTCACAATACTTACTCAACCTAAAAATGCCTTAGTAAAACAATATCAACGGCTTTTTGAGTTAGAGGATACTAAGTTAACTTTTACTGACGATGCTTTAAATGCGATCGCAAAAAGAGCTATTGAGAGAAAAACTGGAGCTCGAGGATTGAGGTCTATTCTTGAAGATATATTACTAGACACAATGTTTGATTTGCCCGGTCTGGATGAAGTGACAGAGGTAGTTGTTAACGAAGAAGCTGTAAGTTCTGAGACAAGTCCCCTCATGATCTACGCGGAAAATCAAAAAGAAGACCAATCTGCATAATTTGCTTTCCCAAGCATATGGACGTTTTTCAATTTCTATTGCATAAAAGATTGGAGAATATTGGAGTTTATTATGGGTGTATTTAGCGTGCTTTCTAAGGCCACAACATGGTGGAATAGCCAAACTTTAGGAACACAGCTCTATACTTGGCGCAAGGGCGTCAAAGTGGGTGAAGACGACGCCGGTAATGTATTTTTCAAAGATAAGCATGATAATCGTAGATGGGTTATTTATAATGGTGAGGTTGAAGCCAGCCGGATAAGTGCTGAATGGCATGGCTGGTTGCATAAAACATGGGATGAGCCACCAACTGAAAAGCCGCTGCCTAGGAAATCATGGGAAATTTCTCATAAGCCAAATGTTACGGGTAGTCTTGCATCATATAAACCATCTGGTTCTTTAAAGCGGAAAAATCTTAAAGAACGACAGGATTACGAGGCGTGGAGCCCGGAGTAAATAAATGAAAGAAAATAAACTTGAGGTAATAATTGGGGCGGTTGTGCTTGCTGTTGCTTTAGGCTTTATCGTTTTTGTTTATCAGACCACTAGTCTTTCCCTGTCAAACTCAAAACACTATAATTTAATAGCGGATTTTAGATCTGCTGATGGAATACATGTAGGGACGGATGTTCGCCTAGCCGGTGTAAAAGTTGGTACCGTAAGCGACTTATCTCTCAATGTTGAGACTTATCGAGCTGAAGCCAAACTGGCTATCGAAAATCAAATAGATATTCCAGATGACAGTGCCTTGACCGTTAGTTCAGAGGGTTTGCTGGGTGGAAATTTTATAGAAATCATTCCTGGTGCCTCTTATGACTACATGCAGCCTGGTGACGAGTTCCTCGACACGCAGGGTTCTGTGAGCTTGGTTTCCTTGCTGCTGAAATTTGTTTCAGGAAGTGATAATTGAGCAAGCTTTTATTACTTGTTATTTTTTTCTTATCCCCACTGTCTTTTGCAAATGCAAAAGAAGAAACCAATATAGCTGATGGCGCTTTATTAAGAGGTTTGGATAAAGTTAGTGGAGAAGTGGTCGATTTTGGACTCAAATCTGGCGATACATATTCACTTTGGAAACTTTCAATTACTCTTTCAGAATGTCGTTATCCAGTTAGCAATCCAGTTGGTGACGCTTTCGCTCACCTCAAAATTTTTAAAGAAAAATCTGAAAGTGAAATATTTAGAGGGTGGATGGTTGCTTCATCACCTGCACTGAACCCTTTAGAAGATGCGCGTTATGATGTTTGGGTACTTCGGTGTGCGATGGTTTCAACATCCACTGAATAGTTAGTATCTACAAACTTAGCATTTTTGTTTAATGATTTTTCTAGTTTAGTTAAATACTCATCCTGAGTAATTTCTATAGCACCCAGACTCGCTAAATGCTCCGTTAAAAATTGTGTGTCAAATAATAAAAATCCAGTTTTTAAGAGTCTATCATGTAAGTATGCCAAAGCTATTTTTGATCCATTGGATACCTCAGAAAACATACTTTCACCAAAAAAGGCAGCACCTATAGCAACTCCATACACACCCCCAATCAATTGGCTGTCTTTCCACACTTCAACTGAATGAGCAAATCCATCTTTGTGCAACTTGCAGTAGCAATCATAAATATCGCTATTGATCCAGGTTTCATTTCTATCAGCACATTTTTCTATAACTTTGGGGAAGTTGGAATTTATTTTTATGGAGTAGTCATTTTTTAGTAGTGCACGCCTTAAAGACTTGGATATATGAAATTCTCCTATCGGGAATATTCCTCTCTTTTTGGGTTGGATCCATTGGATTTGTTTAGCATCACGGCTTTCGGCCATTGGAAAAAGACCTTGCTGGTATGCAAACAGGAGAACTTCAGGTGACAAATAATTAATCACTTTACCCTCGAAATAAAACTTCCGGTTAATTCCTACATTAATTTGGTTCAGCTAAGTTTTTTTCTAACCACTGCTCTAACCAATGGATATTATATGAACCATTATTAATATCCTCTTCTCTTAATAAAGCGTCAAAGAGAGGTATTGTCGTATCTATTCCGTCGATAATTATCTCTGATAAGGCTCCGTACAATCTGGCCAAAGCTTCTTTTCTGTCGCGACCATGTACTATCAGTTTCCCAATTAAACTGTCGTAATATGGGGGTATCGAATAACCGTCATAAATCGCACTGTCCATTCTAACACCTAAGCCACCAGGTGCGTGATATGCGGTAATTTTTCCAGGGCAAGGTGCAAAGTTTGGTAATTTTTCAGCATTTATTCTTACCTCTATTGCATGCCCGTTAATTGTTAGATCTTTTTGTCCAAAGCTCATATCCAAGCCAGATGCTACGCGGATTTGCTCTCGAACCAAGTCCACACCAAAAATGCTTTCGGTAACTGGATGTTCAACTTGGAGCCTAGTATTCATCTCTATAAAATAGAATTCCCCATTTTCGTAAAGAAACTCTATGGTACCCGCTCCAATATAATTTATTTTGGCCACTGCATCTGCACAAATTTTACCTATTTTTTCTCGCTCTTCAGGGGTTATGCAAGGCCCCGGAGCTTCTTCGAAAACTTTCTGATGACGCCTTTGTAGTGAGCAATCTCTTTCGCCTAGGTGGACTGCTGTACCTTTTCCATCACCAAAGACTTGGATTTCTATATGTCTAGGCGTCGTTAAATACTTTTCAATATAAACTTCATCATTTCCAAAGGCTGCTTTGCCCTCGGCTCTGGCCGTCATAAAGGCCTGCTCCATCTCGCCTTCTGTTTTTGCAACCTTCATTCCCCGGCCACCGCCTCCAGCTGTAGCCTTAATTATCACGGGATAGCCTATTTCAGCGCCAATTTTTTTAGCGGTATTTACGTCGGGAACACCACCGTCTGAACCTGGGACACATGGCACACCAAGGTCCTTCATTGTGTCTTTGGCTGTAATTTTGTCTCCCATAATGCGAATGTGCTCTGCCGTTGGGCCAATAAAAACTAGGCTGTGATCTTCGACTATTTGAACAAATTTTGCATTCTCAGACAAAAAACCATAACCAGGATGAATTGCTTCAGCTCCAGTAATTTCGCATGCAGCTATTATTGCCGGCATTGATAGATAGCTTGCAGTTCCTGCCGCGGGGCCAATACAAACACTTTCGTCAGCCATTCGAACATGCATTGCATCGCTATCTGCAGTGGAGTGTACTGCCACAGATTTGATCCCCATTTCGCGGCACGCGCGAATAACTCGTAAAGCAATTTCTCCACGATTTGCGATTAGAATTTTATTGAACATTGCCTGTCCTATTCGACAATAACGAGTGGTGCGCCAAATTCTACGGCTGCCCCATCTTCAACTAATATTCTCTTTATTATTCCAGATTTTGGGGCAGGGATCTGGTTCATTGTCTTCATTGCTTCAACTATGAGTAGAGTATCCCCCTCTGAAACAGAGGCGCCAACTGTTATAAAAGCGGGAGCGCCTGGCTCGGGTTGCATGTATACTGTGCCCACCATAGGCGATGTAACAGCACCTGGATGTGTTACTGGATCATCAGCTGGCTCTTGCGATTGTGTAGGTTGTACAGGCGTTGTTGGGGCGGCGGGTGTTGATATGGTCTGAGGAATATTGCTTGTTGGAGCTGTTGTTACAACTTGACCACCTCTAGCTACTCTTACGGTTAAGCTGTCATCTTTTCCATACTCCCTGCTTACCTCAACTTCATTTAAGTCATGTTGGCGAAGCAGTCCTGCTAAAGCTTCGATGAAATCCACATCTTTGTTGGTATTACTTTTTGCCATTTTGCCCTCTTGTCCCTTTTGCTGTACCACCAGCCGTTTACGCCTGTATATGACATGCTCGGCCCTGTGAAAAGAACTTGCTGCGAAACTTCTCGAAAAAATTGATTTTATTTTATGTTTCTAAAAATATTAATTTGGTAAAATGTTTAGTCTGTTGTGTAGAATATTTAATATATTAAGCTAGTAAGACTTATAAAACCTAATTATGCAGGCCCTATGACATGAATCTTGCTATCTGGCTAGAACGAACTGCCGTAAGACACCCAAACCGGCAAGCTATATTTCTAGGTTCTGAATGCCTTGCGACATATAAGGAATTTTGGCTAGCTGTTTGTGCCCTAAGATCTCATTTAGAAAATGAAGGTATCAAACCAGGCGATCGAGTTGCGGTATATATGCGCAACTGCCCAGAATATTTAATTGCATTCTATGGAATCTGGTCAATGGGGGCAGTTATTTTACCTATCAACTCTAAGCTTCACACAAAAGAAGTAGGTTGGATTTTAGAAAATGCCGGGTGTGCTTACGTTTTATGTGAGGAGAGTTCAATTTCTGAAATAAATTTTCCTGGTGTTACTGTATTCAACCCAAAGTGGCAGCAATTTGACTCAAATATTCATATTCCACCGGTAAAGCGCTCATCTACTGACTTAGCTTGGTTATTTTATACTTCTGGTACTACCGGTAGACCCAAAGGCGTTATGATAACTCATGGTATGATAAAGACTATGGCACTTTCATACTTTGCCGATGTTGACCAAGTTCATCCTTCCGATACCACGCTTTATGCTGCACCAATGTCACATGGAGCAGGTTTGTACAGCATCATGCATGTGTTAGCAGGGGCTCGACATGCAATACCTGTGAGTGGTGGCTTTGACGAAGAAGAAATTTTTAGTTTGGCTGAAACATTACAAAATGTTCATATGTTTGCTGCTCCTACCATGGTAAAACGGTTAACAACTTTCTCTAGGAAGAATGGTTATGATGGAGATGGGATCCGCACAATCGTATATGCGGGAGGACCCATGTATTTATCAGATATAATTGAGGCAGTAGAGCAGTTTGGTTCATTATTTATTCAAGTGTACGGACAAGGTGAATGTCCTATGGGTATAACCGTTCTACCTAGATTTGAAGTCTCAGATAGAGACTCTGAAAAATGGAAGAAGCGTTTACAGTCAGTTGGTTACGCTCAATCTGCTGTTGAAGTTAAAATAGGAAATAAAGAGGGGGTCGCAATGACCCCTGGAGAGATTGGCGAAATTATGGTGAGAGGTGAGCTTGTTATGCCAGGTTACTGGGATAATAAGGAGGCTACCTCAAAAACAATTGTAAACGGCTGGCTTTTGACGGGAGATATGGGTTCAATCGATGAAGACGGCTACATTACTATGCACGATCGTTCTAAAGATATGATTATTTCTGGTGGATCAAATATATACCCCCGAGAGGTCGAAGAAATCTTGCTTCTCCACGAAACTGTAAGTGAAGCTTCAGTTGTTGGAAGCGAAAGTGACGAATGGGGTGAAGAAGTCGTGGCGTTCATTGTGGCAGAAAAGGGCTATCAAATTTCGTCACAAGTTTTGGACAAACATTGTCTTGAGCACATTGCCCGGTTTAAGAGGCCTAAAAGATATATCCAAGTCAGCGAGCTACCCAAGAATAATTATGGGAAAGTTTTAAAAACAACCCTAAGAGAAAATTTAAGCAAAATTTCCAAGGCTGACTAACTTTTCAGATTGTTGGAAATTTGGCTGTATCTTTTAAGCATCGTTCATTCTATTTATAATCAAATCATCTACAACGGCAGGCTCTGCCAATGTCGACGTGTCGCCTAAAGAACCATAATCATTCTCTGCGATTTTTCTCAGTATTCGCCGCATAATTTTACCAGATCTGGTCTTAGGTAAGCCAGGTGCCCATTGGATCAGATCCGGTGAAGCAATAGGTCCGATTTCACTACGAACCCAGTTCCTTAATTCCAGCCTCAGTTCTTCTGTAGGTGTTTCTCCAGACATGAGTGTGACATAGCAATAGATACCTTGCCCTTTAATATTGTGGGGAAAGCCGACAACTGCTGCCTCTGAAACTTTAGGATGGGCAACAAGTGCACTTTCCACTTCTGCGGTTCCCATTCTATGACCCGATACGTTTATTACGTCATCGACACGACCAGTAATCCAGTAATAACCATCACTATCCCGACGGCAGCCATCACCAGTGAAATAATATCCTTTATAATCGCTGAAGTACGTTTTGACGAAGCGATCATGGTCTCCGTAAACAGTACGCATTTGTCCTGGCCAACTATCTTTAATACACAAAACGCCTTCTGCTTCAGGAGAGGATAATTCTTTGCCTGTTTGAGGGTCTAAAATTACTGGCTCAATGCCAAAAAATGGATTGGTTGCAGAACCCGGTTTTGTGTCTGTAGCTCCTGGAAGGGGAGTTAAAAGGTGCCCGCCAGTTTCAGTTTGCCACCACGTGTCAACAATTGGACAATTTCCTTTACCAACAACCTCATTATACCAATTCCATGCCTCAGGATTTATAGGCTCGCCAACAGTCCCTAAAACCTTCAAAGATGACAGGTCACATTTTTCTACAAACTCATTGCCTTGGCCCATCAAAGCGCGAATAGCAGTCGGAGCAGTATAAAACTGGTTTACCTTATGTTTTTCGCAGACCTGCCAAAACCTAGATGCATCAGGGAAAGTTGGAATACCTTCAAACATCAGTGTTGTCGCCCCATTCGCTAGAGGTCCGTAAACAATGTAGCTGTGGCCGGTTACCCATCCAACGTCTGCCGTGCACCAATAAATATCACCATCATGATAGTCAAAAACATATTCATGGGTCATTGATGCCCATACTAGGTAACCACCGGAACAATGTTGGACACCCTTGGGGGCGCCGGTCGAGCCAGAAGTATAAAGAATAAATAGTGGGTCTTCAGCATTCATCACTGTTGGCTCACATTCTTCTGATGCCTCCTTCATTGCTGCATTGAAAGATGTATCTCGACCATCTTTCATGGATACATTCCCTCCAGTTCTTTCAACTACGAGAGTTTTAACGTCACCACAGATTTCCAAAGCTTTATCTACATTGGCTTTTAAGGGAGTATTTTTCCCACCCCTTGGAGCTTCATCAGCCGTAACTATTAGTGAGGCTTTGCAGCCCTCAACTCTGGCGGCTAATGCCTCTGGCGAAAAGCCAGCAAAAACTATAGAGTGGATAGCTCCAATTCTGGCGCATGCTAGCATAGCATAGGCAGCCTCTGGTATCATCGGCATGTATAGAACTACGCGGTCGCCTTTCGAGACACCCAAGTTTTTGTACACATTTGCAAGCTTACAAACTTGATGATGCAATTCGTTATAAGTGACATGTTTACTTTCTGCTGGGTTATCTCCCTCCCAAACAATCGCTGTCTGGTTTCCGCGTTTTTCTAGATGTCGGTCGATACAGTTGGCAGAAACATTAAGTTCACCATCTTCAAACCATTTTATTGAAACAGAGGGGTGCTCGTATGACACGTCTTTAATTTTTGTGAAGGGTTTAATCCAATCTATTCTCAATCCGTGTTTTGACCAAAAGGCATCGGGATTATTTATCGATTCAGAATACATCTCGTCGTATTTTTGTTTGTCGATGATAGCATTCGCTTTAAATTTGTCACTTGGAGGAAAAATAGTATCAGGCATGTGATCTCCCATCGGTAACCGAGTCGGTATTAAGTTTCTCTTAGCCAAATCTTTGACTAAACGTATTTATAAAGCCAAACTAATAGCTCGCAACTCTGGACAATCTAAAACTTCTTTGATTGCTCAGTCAAATATTACAGGAAACTAATCTGCAATTATTAATTTTATTCGTGAAAGTAGTGGCATTTTTACGTCCTAAGAGAAATTGTAGTATGAATTTACTTTGAGAAAAAAGTCTCTCATTTTAAAAAAAATATGCTTAAAATAAACCCGTAAGATTATATCCACTTCTTAAGGTTGTAGCTAGAATTTCATCCTTTGGCATTTTTCCTATTTGCCCTAAAGCCCAAACGACCGTACATCTAGTGCCACTCGCACAATAAGCTAATACAGGGTTTTTACATGCATCTGCAAATTCCATCTGTTTTTCAATATTATGGCCGTGCATAGTGTCATGTGTGAGCGGATGATATTCGAATAGAATTCCAACTTCTTTTGCAACCTTTTCGATTTCTTTGGATTGAAGATCTGGTGGGACTTCAAAGTCAGGGCGGTTACAGATAACTTTTTCAAAACCTTTTTCCGATAGAGTTATAACATCTGAGGGTAATATTTGCGGGGAAACATTGTAGAGGCCAGAGATATTTATGATATTCATATCTTTACTTTCGAAGTCAGGTTGCTGATGAACTCGATATTTGAAGTCTGATAGACGGTGTTAGTCTCATGCCTAAAAGCATTGCTAAAACAAATAAGGCACTTTGGCTTCCCCCAAAACCCAAAGAAGCGATTGCTGGTCCTGGACATAAACCGGCCAACCCCCATCCCACACCAAAAAGTACTGATCCAAGTATCAAATCGCGATCAATGTTAGATTGAGGCCTAGATGGAAACTTTTCTGCGTAGATCGGTTTTCGACCCTCTGTAAACCTCCAGGCAATAAACATGGGAACCATCGCGCCACCCATTACAAAGGCGAGAGTGGGATCCCAATTTCCAAAAAAATCAAGCCAACCTTGAACTTTTGAGGTGTCTGTCATTCCTGATAATAAGAGACCAACCCCGAAGAGTGACCCAGAGCAAAACGCAACTAAACGTCTCATTGTATAGCTCCCCATAAGTTACGAAGTAGGGCTACAGTCACTACTCCTGCAAAAATGTAAAATATGGTAGAAGCGATCCCTCTGATCGATAATCTAGATATGCCACATACGCCATGTCCTGATGTGCATCCATTGGCGAGCCGAGTTCCAAAACCAACCAATAATCCAGCCAAAATTAATATAATAACATTTGTTGTCGCTTTGGTGTCGGCTTCAAATTCAAAAATAAAAATGTAAATACTTGGTGCTAATATTAATCCGATTAAAAAAACTATTCTATCAGTAGCTGAGGACCATTCTGACTTATCTACTAAACCACCAATTATACCACTGGCTCCCATGATCCTTCCGTTGCCTAGTAAATATAGACTAGCGGCTAGTCCAATCATTAAGCCTCCGACGAGGCCCATTATCCAATCTGTCTCCATTCTATTTCCTTAAATTATTGTGTAGTTACAGTTTGTTGACTGGAACTTTCAGGTAAGTATTTCCCTGATCATCAGGCTCCGGCATGTTTCCGGCTCTCATATTCACTTGAAGAGATGGGATGATCAATTTTGGCATATTCAATTTTTTATCCCGCTCATCCCTCATTTTCACAAAATCTTCTTTTGATTTTCCTACTTTTATATGGATATTTTTCTCTTTCTGCTCTTTGACTGTTGTCTCCCAAGCGAATTCATCTCTTTCGGGAGCCTTGTAATCATGACCAACAAATATTCGGGTTTCATCAGGTAGGCTTAGTATCTTTTGTATTGAATTAAACATTGTTGTGGACGATCCTCCTGGAAAATCACAACGAGCTGTTCCGAAGTCTGGCATGAATAGAGTGTCTCCAACAAATGCTGCATCACCAATCACATAAGTAAGGCAAGCGGGTGTATGGCCGGGGGTGTGGATTACATCACCACGCATTTGTCCTATATGAAAACTATCGCCGTCTTTAAAAAGTCGATCGAATTGTGAGCCATCTCGTTGAAATTCTGTTCCCTCATTAAATATTTTACCAAAAGTATCCTGGACTAATTTTATATTCTCTCCGATAGCAATTTTTCCTCCTACCTTTTCTTGTAAGTAGGGGGCAGCAGATAAGTGATCAGCATGTACGTGAGACTCTAACAACCACTCTACCGTCAGGCCCTTTTGGTTGACAAAAGTTATGATCTCATCTGCAAATGCGGTGTTGGTTCTCCCGGAAGAAAAGTCAAAGTCTAAAACGCTATCTATAACAGCGCACGAGTTACCGTTTGGGTCTGAAACAACGTAAGATATTGTGTTTGTGGCTGTGTCAAAAAACGATGTTACTATTGGCTTCATATCGACCTCCAATATGAAAAACATATATGAAAAATGGAATATAAATCAAGTTTAACTTAAAGTAACTTTTTAGAGCATTATTCCAAGAATAACGAGCATCAGGCCGATGGCAGATAAAAACAATGCTGCCATATTAAAAGGTACTACTTTTTGTAAACTCATTCGTAATTCTTCATCAGAACCTGCAGTTTTTTTGGCTCGTAGAACAGTTCTAATACACCAAAAGAGCCCCACAAGCCCAAGTAGTGACAAAATCGAACCAATCCATATAAGTATTTCCATTTCTGGCTCCGTTTTGACCTTGAGTTAAGCTAGTTTATTCAATATCGCAAGGTTCCTAGCAAATACAAAAATTACTATTAATAAATAAAAATTTTTAGGAGAAAATCTATGGTTGATTCAGTACCAGATAGTTACCGGGTAACTGCTGAAGAATTAAGGCAATTTGTCGAAAGATTTGAACGATTAGAAATAGAAAAAAAAGATATTGCTGATCAACAAAAAGAAGTGCTGGCTGAGGCAAAATCACGTGGATATGATACTAGGATTATGCGGAAAATTGTATCGCTAAGAAAAAGGGATCTGGAAGAGGTTGCCGAAGAAGAAGCAGTATTAAGTATGTATAAAACAGCACTCGGTATGAATTAAGTTTTGGAATTTATAGACAATCTGATATGGTTTTTTGATGTGCAATTGGTTCTAGCAGGTTCATTTTGATAGAGACTGAAATTAAAAAAAATAGATTTATATTTCTGAATATTTTGGATTTTTGGTCTATTAATGCTGTCATAATAGCATTGCTGGTTGTCGCACCTATACTCTCTGTTTTTGTAATTGCTTTAAACCCAACTGAAAACATTTGGCCTCATTTAGTGTCGACTACCTTGCCAAGATATGCGTCCAATACCATCATTTTAATGTGTTTTGTGGGATTTTTGGCTGGTGTGTTGGGAACCACTACGGCTTGGTTAATTGCACGGTACAATTTTTTGGGGTCGAAATGGCTACAATGGGCCTTATTTCTTCCTCTTGCTCTTCCCGCTTATGTAGCTTCTTATGCTCTGGTTGATCTCTTAGAATACGCTGGCCCTATTCAATATTTTTTACGGAGTGTCTTCAATTGGGAAACGGCTCAGGATTACTGGTTTCCAGAAGTTCGTAGTTTGAGTTCGGCAATATTTGTGCTGTCTCTAGCCCTGTATCCTTATGTTTATTTGTTGGCACGTTCAGCATTTTTAGAACAATCAAACTCTGCTGAAGAAGTAGCAAAATCATTAGGTATATCTGCTATAGGACGATTTTTTAGATTAGGTTTGCCATTAGCACGACCTGCTGTTTTTGCTGGAGTTGCTTTGGTTATGATGGAAACAGCCAGTGATTTTGGGGCTGTAGATTATTTTGCAGTTCAAACTTTAACGACAGGGATCTTTAGTGTTTGGCTTGAAAGCAATAATGCGGGCGGTGCAGCTCAGATTGCATCTACCGTATTAGTTTTAATCGTAATTTTAGTTTCGTTGGAAAAATTCAATCAGAGAAAATTGCGGTTCTTTAATTTGTCTTATCGCCATCAAAACATAGAAAAAATCGGTCTAAGTGGGACAAGAGGCTTCATGGCCTTCGCTGTATGTTTTCTACCAGTTTTCTTTGGATTTATTTTACCCTTTTGTGTTTTGGCCAACTTAGGCTACGGAAGCTTGGACATTTGGATAAATGCTGACTTAACTTCTGCAATTAAAAACACAATTATAGTTTCTGGATTGGCTGCTTTCATAACCGTCCTTTTGGGACTTTTAATGGTTTATGGTATTCGGCTGTCTGGTAGATCCCTACCGCAGGCGATTTTGCCCTTAACAACCATCGGATATGCAGCACCGGGAGCGGTTCTTGGAATTGGTATTTTGGTTCCCCTAGGCATAGCTGACAACTGGGTGGCTGATCGAGTTTTGGATTTAACAGGATATGACCCTGGATTGATTTTCACTGGGACTGCTTTTGCAATCATACTAGCCTACTGCGTTCGTTTTTTCTCAATTGCACAACACACTGTTGATGGGGCATTTGGTAGAATTTCGCCTAGTTTGCCAAATGCAGCCCAATCATTGGGCAGAAATAAACTTCAAGTTTTGTTACAGATTTATCGTCCATTAATCAGTACTTCCACAGCTACTGCCTTATTATTGATTTTTGTTGACTGCGTTAAAGAGTTACCCGCAACGATGCTCTTGAGACCTTTCAATTTTGAAACACTTGCTACTCGTGTCCATGTTCAGGCTAGCTTGGAAGATTTGCCAAATGCGGCTCCTGGCTCCATTTTGATAGTTGTGATAAGTTTATGTGCTGTTTTCTTACTGGCTAGGGCAAATAAGTAATCTTTCATTAAATTAATTTTGTATCTTGCATGATTGATAGTGTTTATTTAATGAAACTTCAGTGCCCCTATAGCTCAGCTGGTAGAGCAACTGATTTGTAATCAGTAGGTCCGCGG
>JAAXIY010000013.1:471-3639 GCA_012270125.1 Paracoccaceae bacterium | reverse complement strand
AAGGGTCGTGTAGGTATAGCAGCGTTAGCAGTTGGTATTGCACAAGCGGGCTTAGAAGCAGCGATTGAGTATGCAAAAGAACGTAAACAATTCAATAATGCTATTTCTGAATTTCAGGGTATACAGTGGTTGTTAGCAGATATGGCAAAAGATGTTCAGGCAGCGCGTTTGTTGACTAAATCTGCAGCGGAAAAAATTGATTTTGGAGAAGATGCAACGATGCATTGTTCGATGGCAAAGTGTTTTGCTGGAGATATAGCCGTTAAACGCAGTTCTGATGCAGTGCAGGTATTTGGTGGAGTTGGATACATAAGAGGTTTTGAGGTTGAACGGCTCTATCGTGATGCTAAGATTTGCCAAATTTACGAAGGTACCAACCAAATTCAGAGGACGATAATCGCGCGAGAGCTTCTCAAAAATGGAGCAATTGCATGAAAAATAACCATGTAGCTCTTGTGACTGGATCAAGTCGCGGTATTGGCCTTGGCATCGCTTGTGAATTGGCCGCACGTGGATTTGCGATAGCTCTTAATGCGCCGTCTTTAGACGATGAACTCTTAAAAGCGGTTGAATTACTAAAAGGCGAAGGCGCTGATGTTTTTGCGGCACCTTTTGATGTTTGTGAAATTGAAAGACACTCGGAAGTTTTGAATGCAATTGAGGCTAACCTTGGGCCATTAACCACCCTTGTCAACAACGCTGGTGTAGGTGTAATTCACAGAGGTGATCCTCTTGCTGTAACGTCTGAAAGTTTTGATCGCTGTATGTCTGTGAATGCCAAGGCCGTTTTTTTCCTTTCACAAGCGTTTTCCAAAATGCTTCTAAGCCAAGAAAGAGATCACAAAAATTTTTACTCACTGATTAACATCACATCATCCAATGCAGTAGCAGTAGCTGTTCCCAGATCTGAGTATTGTGCTTCAAAAGCTGCAGCTTCGATGATTACCAAAACATTTGCTGTAAGATTGGGTGCAGAAAATATTCATGTATACGATGTTCAGCCAGGCTTGATTGATACTGAGATGACTGCACCAGTTATTAAACAATACGAAGAACGAGCAAAGGCTGGACTAACGGTTTTACCAAGAATTGGAACTCCGGGAGATATGGGTAAAATCGTTTCTGCATTGGCTTCTGGAGATTTGCCATACACAACAGGTCAAGTAATCTCTGCAGATGCGGGACTACTAATTTCCAGATATTAAGGAATTAACATGAATGTACTCCTTCCAGATAATGACGGCCATTTACTTTCATATAAATTACAGAGCAATTATCGGCCTGGAACACCGTTAAATCAAAATTCTTGCCGGACGATTTACTCTGCTGCACATGTCGTTGCAGATCCTTTTGCATCATGTAATCCACACACGGCATCAGCTATTCATTGGGTTGATACTTTAAAATTCCGCCGTCATCTTGCCGGTCTAGGTTTGGGCATCGCAGAAGCTATGGATACTGCGCAGCGCGGAATGGGTTTAGATTGGTCAGGTGCGCTAGAGTTAATCAAGCAAACACGCATAGAATTACCCAATGCTTTGGTTGCGAATGGCGTCGGAACCGATCAAATTGAGACAAAATATGTGACTGCGGTAGCGCAGGGTCTATCAGCTTATCATGAACAGTTGACGGAAGTTCAAAAATTAGATGCACGGGTTATCTTGATGGCAAGCCGTGCACTCGCCAAGGTTGCCACCTCATCAAAGGATTATATCAAAGTATATGGTCAAATTTTGGACTCATGTGATCATCCAGTCATTTTACATTGGCTTGGTGAAATGTTTGACCCTCAGTTATTGGGATATTGGGGAGCCAGTAGTTTTGAGGATGCTTTAGAGGTTGTATTAGAAATAATTGAGAGCAATATTGACCGCATCGATGGAATAAAAATTTCGTTATTGGACAAAGAGAAAGAGATTATTATGCGCCGTCGATTGCCCCATACGGTCAAGATGTATACTGGTGATGACTTCAATTATCCTGAATTAATCGAGGGTGACGATTTCGGTCATTCGCATGCGCTTCTTGGTATTTTTGATCCCCTTGCAGATGTTGCATCGTCTGCCATTTCGCGCCTCAATGAGAATGATATCGATAACTATAGACAACTCCTGCAACCTACTGTTCCTCTTGCACGTCATATTTTCCAATCACCGACACAGTACTACAAAACAGGTGTCGTTTTTTTGGCGTGGCTGAATGGCTTTCAAAAACATTTTATTATGCTCAACGGTGCACAATCAGCAAGAAGTTTACATTATTTTGTTCAAACCTTTAAGCTCGCTGATCAGGCAAATGTTTTAGTAGACCCAGAACGAGCTAGCTTCAAAATGAAGCAATTACTCTCGGTGTATGGTTTTTAGTGATGCGCGTATTCGAAAATGATACAACTGCTTTAGCTCTCAATACCGCCACTCTGGGCCACAATTTACCGGGCCATGGAGCTGGGTGGGAAACAAAAAAAGTTATTGATGCTTGTGCTGAACGAGGTTTTGGAGCAATTACGTTCTGGACCCAAGGGCTTTATGGCAATGCATATGAAATTGGTAACTATACAAAATCTGCGGGTCTCGAAATCTCTGGTCTTTGTAGAACACCTTACCTGACAGGCTCTGAAATAGGGTCGGATCGTGATGTGCAAAAAACTATTGATACTGCTGCAGAATTGGGTGCGGATGTTTTAACGATTGTCACAGGTGGTACAAATCCTGGTTCATAAGGAATTTTAGAAAGTCAGAAATATCTAGCCGAGCGTCTTAGCAAATTTGCTGACTATGCCAAGCAGCAAGATGTGAGTCTAGCGTTAGAGCCAATGAACCCTATGTTTGGTGGGAACCGAACCGTTTTGATGACCGCACAAGATGCGGTTAATGTTTGCAAAATGGTTTGTGCTGAAAACTTAGGCCTTGCGATTGATATTTATCACGTATGGTGGGATGCAAAATTGGAAGAAACACTAAAAAGTACTGACGTGCCAATTTTAGGTTTCCATATAAATGATTGGCTTGAAGATACCAAAGATATGCTCCTCGATAGAGGCATGATGGGAGATGGTGTTGCGGACCTTCGAGATATCCGCCGGATTGTCGAGTCGACAGGCTATCTAGGTTATTGTGAAGTTGAGATTTTTTCTTCGGAGCATTGGTGGCAGGAGGATCCTGCTCATGT
>JAAXIY010000013.1:0-461 GCA_012270125.1 Paracoccaceae bacterium | reverse complement strand
TATTGAGTTAGTTTCCATTGTCCAGAGATATAAAAGTTTGTGTTGAATGATGTATGTTTCGAGGCCTCAAACACATTTTTCTACTGGTGACTAAATGGAAATTCAGGCCGGTTTAGTAACGTATGTAGATCTAAGTGTTGGTGATTATTTTTACACCAACAATATCGATATTACTGAAACCCATATTGTAAACTTTGCAGGAATTTCGGGAGACTTTTTTGACGTTCATATGGACAAAGAATTTGCAAGGAAAAAAGGATTTTCGGATAAAATAGCACACGGACTGCTAATCTTAAGTTTAGTTGACGGTCTCAAAAACCGGTCACCAGTCCAATTAAATGCGATTGCCTCTTTGGGCTGGGAAAAATGCGAATGTAAAGCCAAAGTTACCCCAGGGGAGAGTAGTCACTGTAAAACTACGAAAGCGAATAATAGCTAGGCTATCAGAGAGGCTAGTGGTT
>JAAXIY010000081.1:14709-18106 GCA_012270125.1 Paracoccaceae bacterium | reverse complement strand
AAAACAACTCTTTTGAACACCGTTCTAGAAGATACTAGCGCAGGCCGTGTCGCAGTAATTGTCAATGAATTTGGTGAGGCAGGTCTAGATCATGACCTAATAGAGCAAAGCAGTGAAGAAATTATTTTAATGCAATCTGGATGTCTCTGCTGCTCTATCAGGGGAGACTTATCGAAGACTATATCAAGTCTTATTGGTCGTAAGAATAGAAAAGAAATCGAGTTTGATCGTTTATTAATTGAGACAACTGGTTTAGCCGATCCTGGCCCTATTACCCAAACACTTCTGGTAGACACTATATTAGCAAGGACGACTGTCTTAGATGGGATTGTTACTGTTGCCGATGCCGCAAATGGCCCTAAAACTCTGGATGCTCAGTTCGAAGCAGTTTCACAAGTGGCCATGGCTGACTTAATTATAGTTAGCAAAACTGATCTCATTAAAGAAGCTGAGGCAAAAAGCTTTCAAAGTCGACTTCGCACTCTAAACCCTAGCGCAAAACTTATTGAGTCTCATAAAGGAAGAGGCACAAGTAAGCATCTCTGGAACCTTAATGCACTTAAAGCAAAATCAACGAAGCCAGAGGTGGTGAAGTGGACTTTAGGTGAGGTACCTAAACTTGATCCTTTGGAAAATATCTCCGGTTTTGCACCAGCACAGAAACTTTCTTTACCAACCTCCAATCATGATAGTCGAATTGGTTCAGCATCAATTGTTTTAGATAGTCCGATTAAAGATACAACTTTTGATCTTTGGCTAGACACTCTCATTGCAATGAGAGGCAAAGATATTTTGAGAGTAAAGGGTATTGTGTTTATTGAAGGTGTTGAGAAACCTTTTGTTTTTCATGGGGTGCAAGATATTTTTGACCCACCGGTGCTATTAGAAGATTGGCCCGAAGATGATACGCAAACTCGCATTGTAATTATAGGGCGTGACTTATCAGAGTCTCAATTACAGCGCAGTTTCGATATGCTCAGAGCTCCACCTGACGACAAGGCTCCTAATTTTAAGTTCATAAATCCCTAACTAGTGCCCAACATGGTTCTTAAGCGTTCCTATTCTATCTACTGAAACCTCCACACAATCGCCTGGTTTAAGAAAAACAGAAGGGTTCCGACTTCCCCCCGTACCATCTGGTGAACCCGTAGCTATTATATCGCCCGGATTAAGAGGTGTTAGGTTTGAGATATAGGCAATTAATTCAGACAAACTAAAAATCATTTCTGCAGCTGAAGCAGATTGCATCAATTTTCCGTTTACATGAGTTTCCAGCTTTAAAGAGGAAAAATCATCAATTTCATCAACTGTAGTAATCCAGGGCCCCCAGCTTCCAGAGGCATGAAAGTTCTTCCCAGCATGCACAGAGTGTTTCATCCACCCACGAACTGAGCCTTCATTCATAATAGAATAGCCGACGACATGTTGAAGTGCGTCCTCTGGAGAAATAAACCTTCCAGACTTTCCAATTACCGCTACAATCTCTCCCTCGAAGTCAAAAGTTTCTGCAGCCTCGCCTCGAGGATATTCTAATTTAGTGCCATCACCGACTAAAGTGTCTGAATGGCGGCTAAAAATTACTATGTTTCCTGGATCAGGTGGAGCTATTCCGTCCACCGGATAAGGTTTTCTATAGTTCATACCAGCACAGATAATTTTACCAGGGTTGGGAATAGGTGGGAGCAAAGTAACCTGTGATAAAGGTATGGGTTTTTCTTGGCAAAACGTTTTCAAATCCTTGATTTTTTGTGATCCCAAAACCGACTTGAGATCGAGGCAATCTTTCTTGAAAGTCTCTAGAACAGGATGAAGACCAGAATTTCCAAGAACACCAAAACTCTCTTGGCCATTATTTAAGAAAGAAACAAGTTTCATGATTTTCCAGTTCATGCATACAGATTGAAAATTAGTTCAAAACCGATACTTTTTTCAACATGTCTAGGCAAGTGGTTCAAATGCTAAGCTGTTAAGTAAACATTATCCAAATAGAACTGTATACATGATACGATTAGGCAACAGAGTAAAAGCACCTGTCAAAACCAAACCTAGATAAAATAGCAAAGTCATTGTTCTTTTATGTTTAGTGATTTCACCACGTCTTATCATGATAATGGCGTAAATAACTGACCCAATGGTAAATACTGATAGAAAATGTATTGGTGAAAACTCTCCAATTATCTTCAATTCGTGAATAAAAAAGCTACTTGCTGAAACGTAGAGCATCAAAAATACCCAAGCATAACCTATGTACTTATGCGGAACCGTACCTTTTTTTCTTGTCAGCTGAAGTATCCCCAAAAATAGCGCCAAAATCGCAGCCAAAGCATGGGATGGAATTGGGTTATCCGCAATAAATAGAGCTTCAATATTCATAACACTACGTCTGACTTTCATTATTATGAAAGCTGCGGATAATTCAGTACAAAAAGTTTTGCAAGCGAACTTTTTCTATGAGCTAAAAGTCTATATTATTAAGGTCTTCGACCTAAAATTGTTTCCAGAACGCGACCATCTAAAATCAACAGTCCAAAGACAATAAGCAATAATCCAAATAGCTCTGAATAAGAAATAGCTTCACCCAAAAATATCGCATTCAAAATGATAGCTGAGGGTGGGATTATTATTGTACAGAGCAAAAGATTTCCGGCACCAGTTCCCTCAAGAATTTTAAAATAAATAAAGTAAGCTGCCACTGAACATAGCAACGCAAAAGCAGTAGCAAGAACAAAAATATTTAAGCTCAAACCCATAATTTCTTCAGACCGATAGAAAAAAGCAAACGGTGTCATTACAACGGTGCTCATGATTAGCATACCTGAGGCGGAGATAATTGGCGGTACCTGGCTCAGTTTAATTCTACCCCATATACCAGCGAAAGCATATGAAACTGTAGCTGCCAAAATCAAATACTTTCCTGAACGACCATCATAGAAATCAAACAAACTTTCAAAGCCGACAGCAATTATAACGCCGAGCACGCCTACTACTACACCTACCAAACGATTGATCGATAATTTTTCTGAAGGGATCAAAATTGATGCCATTAGTATGGTTAGAAGCGAAGTATTAGCATTTAAAATTGATGCCAGGCTTCCTGTGGTTGATTGTTGGCCAATTGCAATCAATAGAAAGGGCAAAATATTATTCAATATTGCCATAACAAAAAGGCTTAAAATCACGCCTTTTGTGAGCTGAAATCTCGGTCTAATTATGATTAACAATACAAGAAATATTAATGACGCGATCAGTACTCTTAAGTAAACTATTGAGAATGGCGTTAGCGCCTCTAGCAAAAGTTCAACAAATAAAAAACTAGAACCCCATAAAAATCCTAATAGTAAAATCAAAGACCAACTTCTCAGTTCCAATTATTATACCTCACGAATTTGGGTAAAAA
>JAAXIY010000081.1:0-14609 GCA_012270125.1 Paracoccaceae bacterium | reverse complement strand
ATCAAAGACCAACTTCTCAGTTCCAATTATTATACCTCACGAATTTGGGTAAAAAATTTATGTCTAGATTTTATGTTAGGATCAAACTAATTAAAATTTTTCTCAAATATTAACTTTATTGTCGTAAGATTACAGAGAGTTTTTTACCTTTTGCCAACTCATCAACCACTTTATCTAAATAACGGATCTCTCGCATTAAATCTTCTTTAATTTCCTCAACCCGCACTCCACATATTACACCTGTAATTAAACTTCGTTTATCATTCAAATTGGGCGCTGCAGCAAAAAATTCTTTTAAACTTACTTCCTTTCTGATTGCTTCTTCAAGCAATTCTTTAGTGTAACCAGTAAGCCACTCTATCACGCTGTATAGTTCTAAAACATTTCTGCCTTTTCTTTCAATTTTTGCAACATAAAGGGGAAAAATTTTTGAAAAACTCATGTCATAAATCTTTTGTTTAGACATTAAACTTCCTTTTTATCAGAGCCATAGGTGCTAAATTGGTTAAGTGAGATTTAAAAAAATCATGACATTATTAAATCACAGCCCATGCTTTTTCCTGATTTGATCTTACAGATGCTTCAATAAATTTCACACCTTCAACTCCCTCAGAAATTTTTGGGTAACCCAGCCAATCGTTTGGAGTTTCTATCCCATCTTTTCGCGCCGAAACAGCTAATGCGAATTCAGTGTAAAGGTTAGCCCAAGCTTCAATCAAGCCTTCAGGGAAACCACGGCCTGTTCTAACAAACCGTTCAGTGCGGGCTGAAACACCATGCCCATGACCTCTGGTTAACACCTGGTCTGGCTGACCAAAAACATTCAGCTTGAGGGTTTCTGCATTCTCCATGTCCCACTCCAGGCCACCCTTACTTCCAAAAATTCGCAACCTAAGACCCCCTCGATTTCCTGGAGCTTGTCGTGTCGCCATAAGCGTTCCAGGAATATTACCCTCGTATTTAGTTGTCATGAATACAGTATCTTCAAGTGGCTTTGGATGCCCACAAACATGAAAGTCAGCGCGCAACTCAACCATTTTTAAACCACTTACAAATTGCGCTAAATGCGCTGCGTGTGTTCCAATATCCCCTACACACGAAGTTGGCCCTGATATTTTAGGGTCTAAACGCCATTTTACATGTGGAGCATCTCCTGCATTCTCAGGCGTCATCCAATCCTGCATGAACTCAACGTGAATCTGATTGATATCACCTAAGACACCAGATTTAACGATTTCCTGTGCCTGTCTGATCATTGGATAGCAAGACATAGTATAACAAACAGCAAAAACACAGTTACTTTTGTCTACGACTTTTTTAAGATCTTTTGCTTCTTCAATCGTATTAGTCAGCGGTTTATCACAAATCACATCAATCCCAGATTCTAAAAATACTTTCGCAGCAGGATAATGCATATTATTTGGAGTGGTGATCATGACAGCATCGACCCCATCACTTCGCTTTAATTCTTTCTCCACCATCTCATCAAAATCATGATAGGCTCGGGCCTCATCTATATGCCACAAATTTGCCCGCTCCTTTGATCGCATTGGATCGGACGAAAGTGCTCCGGCTACGACATCCCACCTGCTCGTCATTCGTGCTGCCATAGCTTGGGTTTGAGCAATTCGACCGCCACCAACAACACCCAAACGTAATCTACGCCTTTGCTCGGGAAAGGGGCCTTCAAAATCAATCGAGTTTGAGAGAATTTTTTCCATATTGCTTCCTATAAAGATGGGGGGTTCACACCCTCTGGCAGCATCTCAACAGCCATAAAAATCGAAGGTGTAATTGTTTCAAATTGATGCCAGGGATAGTTACCCTCCTCATCAAACATTGGCCTATGCGTTGTCCCAGGAGCCATTGGCTCTTCCAAATAAAGAGTTTCTATATCACGCTCTCGGCATTGCTGCATTTTTCCAAAGCCAATAATTTGTGTATGTACTTCTCTAAAACCAGGTACCGGGCAAAAGTCATGCTCGCGATGAAGACCCACGTTTAATGGTACGGTAGATGAGTGGTACATTGTGAATCCAAACTGGCCTAGCCATACTTTAGGCGACATATAATGACCTATACCTCTTAGGCGCTCCTCTCCCCGAATTTCAAAGGCTGAAGGCCACTCTTCACGTACTTTGGCCAATAAGCTTTCTTCATCATCATATTCCGCAAAACGTTCAACAAGAACCGCATGTTTTAAATTATAAATTGTCGATTTTGCCACTACTACAGATTGTAGATGCCTTAATTCTTGTTTTTCAATTTTAATTGGATGCTCAGAAAGATTCAAAACTATGGTTTTTGTGTTTACTGTATAGCTATCTTCATTTTCTAAAACACGAGTAGTAAAAAATGGCTCTGATATATCCAGTGTTATTATACTCATTGGGTCTCCTAAGGAAAAATTTCGGGCAACGGCTTGGGTTTGTTACATCGACTCTTAATGTCAACAAAGGCTCCTTTATTAGGAGAGTCTAATATCCCCAGCATAATTTCTAGGACGTGGCTGGACAGCTCACCGCTAGCGCGCGGTTCACGATCCTCTTCGACCGCCTTCATTAAATCCAAAAGTCCCAGACCACGACTGTTTTCATTATAACCATAATTATTTTCCGCCACTAACCAGTCTTTAGGTCTATCTGTTGGGCGAGGTTGAAATTCCCAACGGCTTTCTTTTCTTGTCCTATACCAAACAGGTCCATGAAAATCATTTGCACCATGAACTGGGTCCGGATCTGGAATGCAAATGGTGCCATCTGTACCGTAAATTTCAAAGCGTGGCGTCTCACTATCCCAGACATCAAAGCTAATAGTCATTGAACCCAATGCACCACTTTCAAATTCAAACATGGATAGAGAGTGCGTATCAACTTCAACGTCCATCCACTCACCATTCCTTGGTCCATTTTCAATCTGACGTTTATCAAAAGTCTTTCTTGCCATCCCACTTACACGACTGATTGGTCCCATCAAAAATACCATGGCGGTTAAGTAATAGGGGCCAAGGTCAAGAAGAGGCCCTCCTCCTTTTTGATAGTAAAAATCTGGGTTTGGATTATGGCGCTCAACGCCATGTGTTCCCACGAAGGCCATACAACCAGTTGGTATCCCTATTTTTCCTTCATCCAATAAACGACGCACAGTTTGCCACCTTCCGCCCAAAAAGGTGTCTGGCGCGTTACCAACCTTTAATTTTTTTTCTTTCGCTAATTTAAGGATTTTAAGGGCATCTTCCTGGTTCGTTGCAAAAGGCTTTTCAGAATAAACGTGTTTTCCCGCATTCAAAGACCGCAGCGATATATCAGCATGAGCAGCAGGAATTGTTAAATTCAAAATACAATCTAACCCGGGATCACTTATTATAGCATCAGGATGAGCCACACGTGGCACTCCAAATTTCTGTGCTTTTTCTTCGCTTTCCTGTAGATTTAAACTTCCACAAACATCAACAGATATTCCATCAAACTTTGAGCAATTCTGAAGGTAGATATCACTGATACGGCCTGTGCCTATTAAACCAACTTTAAATAATTTTTGAGCTTTATTCATTAATTCAAAACATGAAAATTTTTTCTTATGAGCTTACTATAATATCACTATTTTACACAATATGTCTCAATGAAGGAGACATGTGGGTTTAATAGTTAAATTTTTAGGTAGCAACATGACTTACATCATCGTTGGGGGAATATATGTCCAAAATATTCCAAAGCTTTGGATTTTGATTGTCAGTTTAGATGATTAGTGTTTGGCAACTTTGGAATTATCCATCTTCATATTTTGGCAAATAATTTGGCGGGATGGGCCCTTTATTTCTGCCCCCTTGTTGAATTTGCTCCCAGCCATGGGCTAAAATTCCAACAGATCTCGACAGACAAAAAAGTCCCCTAGACAAAGGAGGAGGAAACCCCAATTCACAAAAGATCACAGCGGTCGCCCCATCAATATTCATAGCTATAGGTTCACCTCGCTGCTTTCCAATGGCTGCCTGCACTGCTTCACCTATTTCTGCAAAAATGCCAGACACAACCCCTTGTTTGGCAGATTTCCTCACCAACTCCATTAACCGTGGTGCGCGAGGGTCTGTTGGCTTATGAAATCTATGACCGAATCCAGATATGATTTTTCCATATTTTTCTCTCCAGCTTTTAATACTCTCTTGGGTTGCTGACTCGAGGCTAAGTCCAGTCTCTAGCCGATCACGAATATCAAAATATAATTCCGCGCATTGTTCGCCGGCCCCTCCATGCACATCCCCAAGCATATTTACACCTGTGGCCATAACATTATTTAAACCAACACCGCACGTGGCAGCCATTCTAGCCGCAGCTATAGAAGGTGCTTGAGGTCCATGGTCCACTCCACCTACAAGAGCGGCCTCTAAAAGTTTAGTTTCATCTAATGAAGGCAACTCACCACGCAGCATGAGCCAAATCATTTGTGGAAAGGAAACGTTTCCGATCAACTCTTCTATAGGATGTTTCCAAAAAGCAATTTTACCTGGCTCCATATCTATTATTGATGTTCTCCACCACTCTTCGATTTCTGTTTCAGATTCAGCCATTTTCTTATCCTTTTACACAAACTCTGATTGAGCGATTAGCCTGGTAGAAACATTTCGAGCTCCATAACCATCACGCAGCATCATGCTTTATTGGTACCCTCAGTTGCCTTTCGCCACCAAAACCAGAGATACAAAGGCCGCTTTGACTTATGGCTTCAATCTGCCTTCGATTGGTATCAATTAGAGTTACATCAAGACCACCACTCGAGAGGATTGAGCCAAATAGCCCACCCATTCCACCAGCACCTACAAGAGCCACTCTATGAATTTCTTTGTCCATCCCAGCTACCTTTTACCCATTTATTTATTTTCTAACAACTTTTTGGGAAGAAGTTGTCAGCCGAGTATCACATAGTTGGATTAAATGTAAAATTTACTTTCGAGTTCGCTCTATTAAAAAACCTACGAATACGATATGCGGTCTCGCAACCATTCTAAAAAGCGAAAAACATGAAAGAAATTATACTAAACTCAAGGCCAGACGGCATCCCAAACGCCAATTCTTTTAAGCTCGTAGATTGGACACCTAAAAAACTTTCTAGTGGCGAAGTTCTGGTCGAAGTCCAAAGTTTTTCTCTTGATCCTTACATGCGAGGACGAATGGATGATGCAAAATCTTACTCTGCTCCTGTGGAACTTGGCGCTCGAATGGAGGCAGGTGGAGTTGGCCGTATTATAGAAAGCGCGTCAGCCAGCTTTACAGGGGGAGACTACATCTTTGGAATGACGGGATGGGCATCACATGCAATTCTTAACGAAAAAGCTGTCCGGAAACTGGCTCTAAAACAACAACATCTAACGCGCGCACTCGGCGTATTGGGTATGCCCGGTTTTACAGGATGGTTTGGCTTAAATCAGTTTGGACACCCTAAAAGTGGGGAAACGTTGGTTGTTGCTGCAGCCACCGGTCCAGTTGGATCGATAGTTGGGCAATTAGCAAAACGTGTGGGACTTAATGTTGTTGGGCTCGCAGGCACAGATGAAAAATGCCGTATTGCAATTGAAGATTTTGGTTTCGACCAATGCCTCAATCATCGTGCTTATAACTCATCCAAAGAATTACGAAACGCACTATCCAACTTCTGCCCAAATGGCATTGACATATATTTTGAAAATGTAGCGGGTCCTATTTTGGAAGCCATTCTCCCAATGATGAATGTTCATGGGCGCATCCCGTTATGTGGAATGATTAGCTGGTATAATGCAGGCCGTTTAGGTGCAGATGCGCTATTTGATACACTAAGTTTACCAAAAATGTGGCGAACAATCTTAGTCAAACGCCTATCAATAAATGGATTTATTATCTCTGATCACTGGAAGCAATTTCCCAACTTTCTTAAAGAAGTGGAGCCATTAGTAAACGAAGGTGTTATTAAATATATTGAGGATATCACTCAGGGCTTAGAAAACGCTCCTCAAAAATTTATTGGTATGCTCGATGGAAAGAACCACGGAAAAACAATCATACAGCTTTTCTAATCAAAAAAACTGATATCTAAACTAAAACTTCGTTTGAATAAACACAGCAGCGATTATCTGGAAATTTCATCCATGCATCTCCGGCTGGAACCGCCAAATCTCTGCTGACTTTAGCTTTGATTGGGCTCATACCATGTCTTGCGGATACAAGTTGAAAATTTCCAAAATCATCAACTTTATCGATTTTTACAGAAATACAGTTATCTGCATTTTTATCATGCAACTCTACAAACTCTGACCGGATCCCAAGCTTTATATTCTTTGATTTAACCTTAGAAAGATCAGTGCCAGTTTTAAATGACGTGTCCCCAATTGAAACAACGTTTTTCCCCTTTATTTCAGCCTTCAGCATATTCATTGCTGGAGAACCAATAAAATATCCAACGAATGTTGTCTTGGGACGTTCAAATAATTCTAAGGGCGTCCCTACCTGGACGATTTTTCCATGATCCATGACCAATATATTTTCAGCAAACGTCATGGCTTCATTCTGATCATGAGTAACGTAAATTAGAGTAGATTTGTAGAGTTCGTTTATCTCTTTTAATCTTCTTCGCAGGCGAAATTTCAGGTCAGGATCAATAACAGTAAGCGGTTCATCCATTAATATCGCTGCAACATCCTCTCGGACCAGGCCACGACCCAAAGAAATTAATTGCTTCTGATCAGCCGTCAATTTAGTAGCTCTAAGATTTAGTAGGTTTTCCAAACCAAGCGTTTGGGCAACTTGATCAACTTTTTTAGTAATAACTTCTTTAGGGTAGTTTCGACATAAAAGAGGAAAACCCAAATTCTGCGCAACAGTCATCGTGTTATAAATTACTGGAAACTGAAAGACTTGGGCGATGTTTCGTTCAGCGGTTGACATATTTGTAATATCAACGCCATCAAATTTAATTGTCCCTTCAGAAGGGGTTACCAAACCAGACATAATGTTGAGCATGGTAGTCTTTCCACAACCTGAAGGCCCTAAGACTGCATACCGACCACCATCTTTCCAGCTTAAGTTACATTTTTTTAAAGCATATTCTGGGTTTTCAACATCTGGAGAATAACTATGTGCAACATTTTTAAGTTCTATTTTAGCCACGACCAAACTCCTGAAATGGCGAGGAGACTAAATTTCCATCAGCAGAAAATGCATATAATTTCTGAGCATCAAACTGCAGATTAACGGCTTCTCCAACATTAAAATTCTTTACTAAATCTAACTGCCCAACTAACGAAACATCGTCATGTCGCGCATGTAAAAATGTTTCAGACCCACTGATTTCAGCAAGCTCAACTGTAAATCCATGACCTTTTTTACTAAGAGAAATATCACTAGCTCGAATACCAAAAGTATATTGTCCAGAAGATAATTCTCTAAAATGCAATGGAATAGTTAATTTCATTTTTGAGTCTATAACAATTTTTGAATCTTCGATGACTCCTGGCAACAAATTCATTGCTGGATCATTGGTAATTTCAGCAACTCTTGTTGTTGCTGGATTTTCAAATATTTCACTTGCAGGACCTTGTTGAAGAATCTGCCCCTCGTCTAAAACGATAGTTTCTCCGCCAAGCTGCATTGCTTCCATCGGATCAGTACTGGAATAGACGAGGATGCTTTCTGAAGAAAACTCTGAGGTAAAAATTCTACCGAACTCTTCCCTTAATTGTTCCCGAAGTTTGTAATCAAGATTTACAAGCGGCTCATCTAGCAACAATATCTTGGCTTGCTTAGCCAGCGAGCGAGCAAGAGCAACACGTTGTTGCTGCCCTCCTGAAAGCGCTTGGATTTTTCGGCTTTCAAAGTCTTTTAAACCAACGCGCTCTATTGCATCATAGACACGTGACTTTAATTCCTTATCCGAAACCCCTCGCTGACGAAGAGGAAACGCCACATTATCAAAAACATTAAGATGAGGGTAATTAATGAATTGTTGATAAACCATGGCGATATTGCGTTTCCATACTGGAACTCTGCTTAGATCAGCTCCATCAAATAAAATTCGTCCAGATTGAGGATTAACAAGGCCTGCAATCGCTTTAAGTAGGGTAGTCTTTCCCGATAACGTTCGGCCCAATATGGTGTATATCTCACCCTTTTTCATTCCAAACGAGATGTTATTTAGATGAAACTCTGTATCTGGTTTGTATACTAATTCTTTTGCAAGTAGATCCATCTTACTTCAATGCTCCAGATAAGTTACCTTTTGAGAGATAACGCTCCACTATAAAGGCAACCACAATTAATGGAGCCACCGAAACAAGTGCAGAAGCTGACAAACTCCACCAAGGGGTTATAGATGAATTCAAAGCCACAATTGCAACTGGCAACAGCTGAACTTCAGTAAATGTCAAAATGAATGCAAAGAAAAAGTCAGTCCAACCAAATATCATGCAAAACATTCCCGCCACTATTAATCCTGGAACAGAATTTGGCAGCACTACCTTATAGAAAGCTTGGTAAGGATTGCATCCGTCTATTAAAGCCGTTTCATCAATCTCACGTGGTACCTTGTTGAAAAAATCAACCATGATCCAAACTGCAATTGGCATCAAAAGAACAACGTAGACCATTACCAGACCGACCATACTGTCCAGCAATCCCAATTTTCCCAACATAATAAAAAAAGGAATAGACAAAACAATTGGGGGCATAATTCTCTGAGAAATAAAGAAGAAAGTAATATCACTATTTTTGATAAAGCCCGCTTTAAAAGTAAAACGCGACAGAGCATAAGCAGCCAAAGTCCCAAGAAAAATACTTATAAAGCTAGCCGAACAAGTCACAGCAATACTATTAAAGTAAGGTTCAACTATATTAACCCCACCTTGAGCTGGCGAGCGTAACAAAACTCTCCAACCTTCAAGGGAGGGCTCAAAATCAACCCAAGGGATGTAAGTTGCTCCTCCAGTTACAGAATTAAAATCCTTAAAGGATGTCGATAGTGCCCAAAGAAAAGGAGCAACCACAAACATGGACCATAGTCCAATGAAAAGGTACTTTAGTGTTATATAGAGTTTTCGCATAATTAATTATTCCCGGATCATCAATCGAACCAGAACCTTCGCAATAATTGTAAGGCTGATGATCATTATTATCAGATATGTGAATGAAAGAGCCGCCGAATAACCAAACTGAAATTCCCGTAGGCCTTTAATAAAGATGTAAAAGCTAGAAGTTTCAGTGGCTGTACCAGGGCCTCCAGAGGTTAGAACATAGACAGTGTCCATAATTTTCGAAGCCTCTATAAGTCTTATTATGATCGCACCGATTGAAATAGGTGCCATTAGGGGAAAGGTTACGTAAATAAAAGTTCGATACGGACCAGCACCATCAATCGATGCGGCCAAGTAGGGTTCTTTCGGTAAGGAAAGAAGACCCGCCAAAAGAAGTAGAAACATAAACGGCGTCCACTGCCATACCTCTACAATAATGACCGTCACTTTGGACAGTATTTCACTACTTAACCACAGCGGATTCCAACCAAATATGTTAAGAAAATCATTAACAGGACCCAATGATTCATGAAAAAATGTCTTCCAAATTACCGTCATAATTACCGGAGTTGTCATCATTGGAATTAGGAAAAGAACGCGGAAAAAACGCTTAAACGCTATATCTTTCCAAACCATGAGTGCTAAAGCAAAACCTAAGACGTATTGTAAGGTTACTGTCGTAACAGACAGAAAACTGAGCCTGCCAAACGCTTCCCAAAATCTACTATCATCTTGGAATAGACGGAAATAATTTTCTAAACCCACATAATCCAAACCTGGGAAAAAACTGTCCCAGCTGGACATACTTAGTCTGACTGTAAATCCTACAGGAAAGATTAAAATTCCTATCAGAACTAGAAGACCTGGGAACAAAAACAAATATTTGTGCTTAAAATTCATGAACAAAACCGATTAAAATTTTTAATTTTAATATGTGGGCGCCTCTGTAAGAGACGCCCACGGCTGTCGAGGGAAAGAAGGACAGCCTTATTTAAGATTATCTTCCAATGCTACGCCTACAGCATAAGCTTCACGGATAGTGTCAGCACCAATACGTTTTGTGATTTTACGCCACTGGTCTGCAACTTCATCTAAAGCTTCTTGAGGAGACAACTGCCCAGCTAAGGCTTTAGCTGCGCCGGTTGCTAGAGCACTATTGAATTGAAATACTCCTGGAACACGCAATGGAAATACACGGTTTGTGCTTTTTTCTTCCATTTCTATTAAGGTCTCAGAGTATTCTTTTGCAATTTGCTCATCCCATCCTTGACGCTCAACATATATCTCTGGGACAAAGTCAGACTTTTTGAATGGGTTAACTCCAAAGCGACCAATCGCTATATCAGCTTGGTGATTGGCGTCATTTGCGAAGAAGCAAAGATAGTCAAAAGCCATTTCATGGTTTTTACTTTTCTTAGCAACAGCTGCTGCCCAACCCCAAACAATGTAAGGTGCTTGGTTATATGTTTCTTCCCATGCGCCAGATACTCTGTTCCAGACCCGATCTGAACCTGGAAGTGGTGCAGCACCAACTTTATTTTTAATTGGGCTACCGTCTTCCATAGCCGCTACAAAAGCATCGTCCCAAGAGAAACTGAACAGTGTTTGTCCACCACCAAAAGAGTTAATTTCGTCACCTAGACCAAAGTTAATGCCACCTGGCGGCACATATTTAGTAGCCTCAACCCAGTCAGTTAGAGCTTCAACAAAACCAGGACCATTGATCAATGGCTCCATAGTTTCTAGATCAAAGAAAAATCCACCTGGCGTTCTTGGATTCTTGGAATATGCCACTGATCGGCTGTAGAAAGCTGCATACATTAGGTCATCTTTTTTCATAACCTCAGCAGAACCATATTCTAGTTCACCATCATTATCCCAATCCCATCCATTGAAGAATGACGCTATTTCAGCATACTCTTTCCAAGTCTGAGGGACACGAAGTTCTTTTCCAGTTTCAGCCTTATATTTTGCCTGATACTCGGGGTTATCGATTACATCTTTACGATACTTCAAGTAATGCCTGTCACCATCAATCGGATACTGGATCATTTGACCATCCCAAGAAGCAACATCTATGTGGCTTTGCGTAACATCTTTCATTTGACGCATTTCTACATATTTCGCTGGGACTGGCTCCAAATACTGCATCCAATCTCGGATAAAGTTGGAAAATCCAAACACGATGTCATAAGGTGCTTGCCCAGCCTGAAATGGAACCATTGCTTTAGAATACAAATCGCCAGCTGGCGTATGTATAACGTCTACTTCAGCACCAGTAAGCTTGCTAAATTGCTCCGCGTGTAAAGCAGTAGGCTCACCCATAACTGGAACGGCATGAGTATTAATTGTAAGTTTTTGTCCAGAGTAATCTTTCTTTGACATGCTCTCGTATGAGCACTCCCCCGGAATATCTCCAGTATTTTTAATATGTGGAAACATGTCACTCCATTTGTCTGCATACGCTGCAGAAGCAGTACTGAGCGCAACCGTCAAAGGAATAATTGAAGTTAATTTTAGTTTCACAATAACCTCCCATAAGTTATTCAAAATGAAGGCAGAGGATGAGTAGCTCCGCCGGTTATCATCATTCACTCAAAATTTGCGGTTCAATGCAGGCAATCAAATGAATGAGCGCCAATGGCCAATTCTGATAGGTTTCTTCTCGGCCTAATTGGCTGGATCAAAGCCAACTGTGGGCTTAGAACATCACTTCCCCGCCGTTTGGAGAGATACAGCTGCCATGGAAGAAACTTCCTTCTGGCGAAGCCAAAAAAGCTACCGCGGGGGCAATTTCATCTACTTCAGCAAATCGATTTAACGGAATGGCTGCTTTAAGAGTATCAAGTAAATTATCTGATAATGGTGTTAGCAAATCAGTGTTAGTAACCCCAGGAGCAACTGCATTGACGAGTACGCCAGTGCCAGCACACTCAAGCGCTAAGGCACGAGTAAATGTTGTATTAGCCCCTTTAGCGGCACTATAATGAGTTAACTCACCGGCACCCTTATATGCCAGCTGGGACGTGATATTAATAATCCTACCACTCCCGCGTTTTATCATGTCCCGGTAGACCGCTTGCGTCATGAAGAAAGTACCTTTTACATGAACGTTCAGCATACGATCAAAACTTTCTTCGCTTATATCTTCGAAGTTCTCCGTAATATTGTGCCCAGCATTATTAACAAGGATATCAATATCACCAATTGAATTTACTGAGGCTGCATAAAAGTCCTTGATCGCACTGGTAGAGGACACATCGCAATCAGCCGCAAAAGCTTTTCGGCCTAGAGCTTCAATATCCGCTACTGTTTGTGAGGCTTTTTCATCGTCTTTATAATGACAGAAGGCAACATCCGCACCTTCAGCAGCCAAAGTCAAAGCGATACCGCGTCCAATGCCACGGGATCCACCTGAAACAATAGCTTTTTTTCCTGCAAGCTTTTCGCCTGGCATAATCCTTCCTCCCTTTGGATTTAAATTTGTCAGCTAGAAATGCGGTTTTAAGGCGAGCAAACAATTGTAACTTGTGCTCATAAAAGAACATTTGCCCTTAAAAATTGTTCATTTTTTGAACAGTAAAGGTTGTTGTCTCTGAAAACAGTACTATTAGATTACCCTGCGTAACAGTACAGCGAGTCGAGTTCTCAACATAACAGAGTGGCTCTTGGTACTGCGGGGGGAAAATAATATGTCAGTTGAAAACTGGGACTATGAAAATAGAGAAGCTGGTATTAACCGAGCTTCCGGCGTTATTGCATCAATTGCAGACTCTTGGTCAAGGTGCAGGGAATTTGGCCTACGGGCGGCTGGAACACCATCTGAGATAGTACTTAGCGAAGATAAATTTAAGACTGTCTTCGAGCAAAACGAAAGTATTAGACATTTCGTCATTCCTGAGATGGAACTTTTGTATAACCAAATAGCCGGTACGAATTTTATGGTGGCTTATGCCGATCCAGGTGGCGTAGTTCTTGACTCAATTCAAGATGAAGACTTCAAAGCGGGTGAAGGTGGAAAAGCTGTAATTCCAGGTTCAGTATGGGTCGAAAATCATCGTGGAACAAATGCGCTAGGTCTTGCGATCCACACAAAAAGACCTGCCATCGTTACAGGTAAAGACCATTTTTTTCATAAGCTAAATGACCTGTCTTGCTTTGCTGTTCCTATTTTTGATCACGAAGAGAAACTCCTTGGCGTGATTGACGCTACCTCAAATGCAAAAGCACGGAATGAACATACGCTCGCTCTAGTTAAGTTAGCCTCTAGGAATATTGAAAACAGACTATTTTCAGAACACTTCTGCGATTCACTTATATTGATGTTCCATGCTCGCCAGGAATATTTACCCACTACTAGTGTTGCAATGATTGCAGTTGATGAATACGGCTTCATTGAAGGCGCTAACGCAAATGCGAAAGCCGTTTTAAATGGCTTGGATATAAGCAGAACTCAGCATTTTGGTGAAATATTTGATGTTCAATTCTTTGATATCGTCGACCAATTAAGATCAAATGGAATTATTTCGATCAAAGACCGAATGGGCTCAGTAGTATTCATGAGGGCACAACCTCCAATAAGTCGAAGAGTGATTAAGGTTGATGGTGATCTATTGATCAATAATGGCAAAGCCGAGCCCCTAGCAGATGATCAAAAGGCCATACCAAATAGTGACCTGTCTCTTAATCAACCAACCGAGGCCAAGCTTGTTTTCGAAGACGAGGTTCTTTCAAAAGAAATAAAAGAAGCCGTCCGCGGTATTCAATTGGGTCTACCACTGACAATATTGGGAGATCCAAGCACCGGAAAAACTGAATTAGCCAGAGAGATCAACGAACAGGCATTTGGGAAATCAAAATTAACCGAAGTCGATTGCTTACATATAAATCCCGAGCAGTTTGAAAAACAAATGTTTGGGGACCATGGAAAAATAGGGTTTTTTGATCAGGAGCCAAGAACTGCCAAGGAAGGAAAGCTTTTCGTAGCTCGCGGAGGTGTAGTCCTATTTAAAAATATACATGCATTGGATAGTAATGCTCAGGATATTATTGCTGCTGCTCAACAATTTGAGGAAACCCAGCGAGACAATAATCAAGTTAGATCAATAAAAGGCTGGATTTTCTCCGGTCCAATTGATTGGTTAGACAATAACGAGTTTCAAATTTCGTCAAGATTTGCAAACTCTATTCAAGGTAAAAAATTAAATACACCTTCACTTTCTCAAAGATCAGATTTTGAAAAAGTCGCATGCGCAATAGCGTCAGCCTGTTCTAGTGAATATACATTATCACCCGTGGCATTGCGTATACTCAAGTCTTGCAATTGGACTGGAAATTTCTCCGAACTGAAGAAGGTAATTCGTCTAGCTATCTCACAGTCGCCTGGAAAAGTTATAAGACACGAAATCAGTGAAGCTTTGAGTGCCTTTACTGATGATGGCTTACAGCCTTGTCCACACTGCGTTGGATCACCAGTCAGAGCAGAAACATGTATTATGATACAGCGAAGTTGGGAAGAAACTGGCGGCAATGTCAGTCTTGTTGCAAGAAGACTAGGTGTGTCGAGAAACACTGT
>JAAXIY010000020.1:53337-65935 GCA_012270125.1 Paracoccaceae bacterium | reverse complement strand
ACTTAAGTCGGCTTGGTTCGACGGGGAGGAACAAAAGGCTGGTGCTGTAGCGTCAGTCTTTTTTCATTTTTTTAATCAGGTTTTTTGATCTAACTTGTTGATAAAGGCCTGTTTACACAAGATATAGTATTTTCTATAGACTTTTGATCAATATAATGGTACCAAAAAGGTACCACTTTTCAAAAGTGGGAGGCTTATGCCTATTATTTAACCTCCCTTGAACTGGTCGGGGTCTCTTCTAGCCTCGACTTTTCTTTTTTATTCATCACGTTTTGTGAAAATTTGTCCAGCTACTCCACTCTTCTGGGGTATCCAAATCTAAAAAATAACTCCTTGTATTAGTTGTAAAATAATTGATCGACTTTTTTTCTTTTGTCAAAACTTCCTTGGCTCCAATATCACCAGTAATTTTCATAAGACTATGAAAATATTTTTTTGGAAATATAACAGGATGTCCCGTTGTAGTTTTATTTTCATCAATTGGGCAACAAATCATTTCTGGAAATTCTAAAGAAAAATCTATTACTTCCTTTAAAGCTGCTGTTGTTAATTCTGGTAAATCAGAAGGACATATTGCGATACTTTCAAAGTTAGAGTCTTGTGATATTTTATTAACGCCTACCGCAAGCGAATGCCCCATGCCTAAATGAGAATTTTCCACCTCGATAATTAAAGCATTGGTTTTTGAGATTGCATCTTTGCGTTGATTATTATTTGCGGGAATAGTGACAAAAACAGGAAAACTCAAAGCTAAAGCTTCATTTAATATTTTTTGAATTTGGGTAACACCGTTTACCTTTTTTAATAACTTATCATCGCCGAGCATTCTACTTGAAGATCCTGCACCTAAAAACAAAAAGCCAAGTTTATAGTCATTCATGCTGTTATTCCTATCGATTAAGCACTCTAACAAAATTCAAACTGATTTTTAAGTTTAAATTCATATTAGTGGTCTAGCGACATTAATAGTCGCATGAGTACATTTTGATTGAACTTAATAAATCTAGTTTGAGGCTACGGGGAGCTATTAGCAATGAAAACAAAAACACAGGTAGTTGTCATTGGTGGAGGCTTAATTGGTTGCTCTATTCTATATCATCTCACAAAGTTGGGTTGGTCCAATGTAGTTTTATTAGAAAGAGATGAATTAACCTCTGGTTCAACTTGGCATGCAGCAGCTGGAATACATGGACTTCACGACAGCACTAACATAAGTCGTATCCAACATTACACAATGAACCTGTATAAACAGCTCGAAGAGGAAACTGGGCAGGGTTGTGGTATTTTCCAACCGGGATCTCTTTATCTAGCTCAAACAGAGGAACGTGAGCATCAATTAAAAATCCAAGCGGCGAAGGCTAAGCTTTACGGAATGAATTTCCACGAAGTTAGTATAACTGAAGCGGAAAACCTGCATCCATTTGTCAATTTTGAGGGCGTAAGGTGTATTATGTGGGAGCCAGATGGAGGTAATGTAGATCCTTCAGGAGTTACGAATGCATATGCAGCAGGCGCTCGTCAAAATGGGGCAGAAATTTATAGATTCACACCTGTTATTGGAACGAAGCAAAATAGAGACGGGACTTGGATTGTCGAAACAGAAAAAGGTAACATTCATACAAACTGGATTGTCAACGCGGCTGGCCTTTGGGGCAGGGAAGTGGCTAAAATGGCCAATATTTATCTTCCATTACAGCCGACCGAACATCAATATTTTGTAACTGAGTCGATAGAAGAGATAAAAAACTTAACAAATAGATTGCCATCAATCGCTGATAGGGACGGCGAATACTATCTCCGACAAGAAGGTAAAGGTTTACTTATTGGAGCGTATGAAAAGAATTATAAGTTCTGGGCCGAAAGAGAAACTCCATGTGACTTTGGCCACGACCTTTTTGACGACGATCTGGATCGTATTGAAGAAAATGTTCTTAGGGCTATCGAAAGAGTTCCAATTGCTGGTTCAGCTGGAATAAAGAGGGTAATAAATGGACCTATGATTTGGTCTCCTGACTCCAACGTTTTATTTGGACCAATTCCTGAGATAAAAAACTATTTTTGCTGTAATGGCATTATCCCTGGCTTCAGTCAGTCAGGAGGGCTTGGCTTGATGACGGCAGAATGGATTATTAAGGGTGAAACGAAATATGATTTATTCCCTTGGGATTTATCTCGATTTGATGAATGGGCCAATCATTCATTCACTAAAGCGCGAGTTGGCGATCAGTATGCTAATCGTTTCAAAATTCATTTCCCAAATGAAGAAAGATCAGCTGGAAGACCTCTGAAAACAAGACCTGCTTATGAATATCAAAAAGAACTTGGCGCAAAATTTGGATTGAGTTTTGGTTGGGAACATCCACTATACTTCGACCATAATTGTGAGGAAACATCTGGCTTCAAACGGCAAGATTGGTGGCATTCGGTAGGTCGCGAGGCAAAAATGCTTAGAGACTCCGTTGGCGTGATCGACATATCTAATTTTGCAAAATATGTATGTAAAGGGCCAGGAGCTGAGACTTGGTTAAATTCTGTATTTGCTAATAAAATACCCAATAGTATCGGCCAATCATGCTTAACGCCTTTAATCAGTGTTTATGGGGGAGTAGCAGGTGATGCCACTGTCACTAAAGTCGGAGACAGTGAATTTTGGATTGTCAGTTCTGGGATCGCAGAACGGTATCAAAAACGCTTTTTCAATAGTGTTGAACTTCCGCCAGAAACTACTTTTAAAAGCAAAACAGTTGATATGTGTGGCTTCAATATCGCCGGGCCTAAATCTAGAGAGATGTTACAAAGGTTAAGTAATCAAGACCTATCAAACAATAATTGGCCTTTTATGCATTCAGGGCAGCTTTCAATTGCTGGTGTTGAATGTTTGGCTTTAAGAATATCTTTTTCTGGGGATTTAGGATGGGAAATATATTGTGACGCTGAATATCAAGAAATTATCTATAAAACACTAATAAAGGCATCAAAAATTGAAAATGGTGGACCAGTTGGCAGCAGAGCGCTGATGTCATTGCGCATCGAAAAGGGCTACGGAAGTTGGAGCAGAGAATATAGCCCTGAGGTTTGGCCTCACGAATCTGGCTTAGAAAAATTATGCAAACTAGATAAAGATTTTTTAAACAAAAGAGCTTTGGTTGAAAATCTTAAAAATGAACCCAGGGAAAGATTAGTTTTAATAAAACTAGACGAACAAGATTGTAAAAAATCTAATGCTGATGCCACAGGTGGTGAGCCAATATTTTATAGTGGCAAAGGTATTGGGCGGATTACATCCGGAGCTTATGGCTATAATGTTGGTATGTCTCTGGCTCTTGGTTATGTTAAAGATGTATCTGCAGGAGACACCGTGGATGTTATGATTTTAGGAGAGCCTCACAAAGGAAAAATTCTTAAAGCTCCCCCTTTTGATCCAGAAGGAAAAATTCTAAGGGGCTAAAAATTCATCACTCGGGGCTGCTTCTAAGGGTTTAACCCGAACGATAGTTATTCTATTTGCATCACGTCCCGCCACTTCAAATCTAAAACCATGAAATCGAAATACTTGACCCACTGTTGGTATCATTTGAGCCTCATGCAACACCAATCCAGCCAAGGTATTTGCATGCTCATCGGGTAAGCTCCAATCCATAGCTCTATTAATATCACGAATAGTCATTGTGCCGTCCAGTTCGTAAACACCATTCTTGTCTGGTCTAATTAATTCATCAGAGTCAGGATCAAATTCGTCAGCTATTTCTCCTACAATTTCCTCTAAAATATCCTCTAGAGTGATCAAACCCTGGAGGCTGCCATACTCATCCACAACTAAGGCAAAGTGTGCGCGCCTTCTTAAAAATTGGCGCATTTGCTCGTCCAAAGCCGTTGTGTCTGGAACGAAGTACGGCTTCATGATGACAGAACCGATATCTAACACTAATAAATTTTCTAATGCTGCATCAGGGCCACTTATATTGCTATACATGGATCTTGCTAAATCCTTTGCATGAATGACTCCAATAATATTTTCTGGCTCATCCTTATAAACAGGCAACCTTGTGTGGTTACTTGCCATACATTGGGCCAATATTTCCTTTGGCTCATCATTAAAGTTGATCATTTCAATACTCGAACGGTGTAACATTATTTCTTCCACTGTTCTCTCTGACAAATCCAGAGCACCTAAAATACGGTCACGATCTTCTTTTTCGACCACTCCCTCAAGATGTCCCAAGGAAATTGCACCCGCTATTTCTTCTCGAACGGCTAAAATTTGTTCATCTGCGGATGTTCGCACTCCAAAAACCCACAGAATTCCTCTAACTAGTTTTCTAACTGCAGACACAATGGGATCGAAAATTGTCACAAAAAGTGAGATAGGGGCCGATACCCTTGCTGCTGCTTTTTCTGCATTCGTAATAGCATAGGTTTTGGGAAGAACTTCTGCGAAAATTAGGACTAGAACCGTCATAACTAAAGTTGCTAAAGCAACACTGCTTTCACCAACTAGTTTAGTAAAAAGCGCAGTTGCTAACGAAGTTGCTAATATATTAACTAGATTATTCCCTAAAAGAACTGAACCAATCAATCTCTCGTTATCATCTGTGATTGATAATGCTCTTGCAGCACCACGCGACCCTTTATCTGCCTGATTTTGCAACTTTCCTCGAGATGCAGCAGTCAAAGCTGTTTCACTACCTGAGAAAAATGCAGATAATAAAAGAAGAACAACTATAGAAATAATAGTAACCCAGAAGGCATAGTCTAAATTGAAAGACTGCAACCAAAGCATTTATTGTACCTTTAATTTATGAAAAACGGATGTGCATACCAATATGAGCACGTAGCGTACCACAAAAATTAACTCAAGTAATTAAATTTTTTATTATCAGATAATTGAAGCTAGCTAACCATTAATTTAACTTACTTTTGCCAGATAATGGATGATGATCGTCAAGCGTGTCCTTTAGCTTTTCATTAACGATGTGCGTATAAATTTCTGTTGTGGTAATATCAGAATGACCCAACAAAGTTTGAATAACTCTCAAATCAGCTCCGTTGCTCAATAAATGTGTTGCAAAAGCATGCCTAATTGTATGAGGTGAAACGTTTTCACTCTTTACGCCAGAAATTAATGCCCATTCTTTAATCTTATTAAAGAACCAATTCCTGGTTAAATGACCCTGTTTGCTACTTGAAGGAAAGAGAAATTTAGACCTTTTTTTACCCATTTTATTTAAACGTAAATCCTCTTTTTGATCTCGTAATTTTAACCAATCAAAAAGAGCCTCAATTGCGGAAGGCGATAAAGGAACAAGTCTTTCTTTACTTCCTTTTCCTTTTACTAAAATCATTTCAGGATTTCCTCGAACTGATGAAACAGGTAAGGACATGAGCTCAGAAATTCGCATTCCTGAAGCATATAATATTTCCATTAAACATCTATTTCTAACCCGCTCATATTCAGTCCCTCCATGATTTTTTGCAACTTGCAGTAGGGCCTCCACTTCACCAACTGAGAGAGTTTTTGGTAGCGGTTTTGACGATCTTGGACCAGTAAGTTGAGCAGTTGGATCTGTACTTAAAAACCCTTTTTCAACATGAAACTTATAAAACTGTTTGATCGTAGATAAACGCCTGGCCGTAGTAGACTTCGAATGCCCTGAATTTTTCAAATATATAAAATATTGCTCAAGATCGCTCTGAGAGACGTCTACCAAGGATTTGCCAACTTTTTTGCAAATTTGTTCTAAATCTCTGGAGTAGGCCAGAATAGTGTTTTCGCTCAATCCTTCTTCACCAAATTTGGCTTCTAAAAAGTTTTCAATTAACGCCTGATTGTTTTTCATTTAGAAGCACCAAATGTGTTAAAGCCGCCCTTCGAGCAGTATTATTTAACCCTATTAAATTTAATGTAGATAAACTTTCTGATAAATCCTTTAGGTCACCTTGTATACCGGTTTCAAACTGGAGAAGTGCATTTAAAATCACTTCTCCCAATTTGCCCTGATTTAACTTCTGCTCTACCAAAAAAGGCATTTTGGGGTCTGTGAAAACTTTCAGAATAATATTTTCAGTTTCATTTTTTGTTTTAACGTTTGAAAAGTCACCTGAAACTAAACCAAAGCGAATATCTTCAGACCGCCAATAATATTCTGTGAGTTCAAAGTTATTGGTTAGTAATAGTAAATCAGCAGCTATTTTTTTTGATTTAGGTGAAAAACTTTGTTCATATATTCTTCGGGCAAAAAGTTTTGCAAAAAGTGAAAGCTGATCAGCTTTGTAAAAAACTTCCAAAGAATTTTGTAAAATTTCTTCAAAATTTTCATTTAATTCTAATGCAGTATCAAGACTCTTAACAGCATCAACTCGCTCCCATACACCGCCCGAGACACTAGTATTGTATTTTGTATAGATGCCCAAAATCTGGTTTTCTGGTATCGCACTAGTTGACGCTAATCTCTCAGCAGCAATAACTTGCGCACGCCATCCATTGTCGCCCGATAAATCGCTTTGACTATATTTAATGGGAAGATACTCCGCTGGAATGGGTTCTCCTATCGCTTCATATAGTCTGTATTCAAGAGGTGTAATAAGGCTAGGTGGTGGTAATAAAGCATTTAAATCAACCTCAAAGTCGACTTCTAAGTATCTATTAAGTAGAGAAATTAGGTGCTCACTTATATCTCCAAGTACACTTTCTGTTTTTAGTATTAAGTGGGCAGTAAGCCAATCTCCCTTACGAGCATAACAGTAAACTAATTCACCTTGTAGTTCTCTGTTTTTCCTTTTCTTAAAAATAGGATCGCAGGCAGGCATATTATTATTCGACAATAACGAAATATCAAAAAGTAAGGGAACCATACTGTCCGGGACTGGCGACGCCCTCTCGATGAGTGCTATCGCGGGATCAACAGCACCATAACTTAATAATTTTTGAAGCCTAACATCAAGAAACGAATAACTTTCTGGCTCATCTACAGGTGGGCGGGCTTCGGCAAGCAATAAAGAATAAACCAACTCTTGAATGGGCGGATAACTAAAAGTTGGCATTGACTTAAATGAATAAGTCAAATCATTAAAACTTGAATTTCTCCAAATAGTAGTAGGGATTCCAGTAACATACACAGGCAAGAGGCCTATTGACTGAAACTTATCAGAACTTAGTGTAGAAACTTGAATATCTTTATTTGTATCGCTACTTTCTTTTTCTACAGACTTAAGACTGCTCTCTACATCATTTTTTTTAATTGATAACCAGTCGATGGCAGAGAGAGGAGCTTCTGCAGCTAACGGGCTAGCCAGTAAAAAAAAATATAAAAAACAACTAATTCGCATTAAGTTTTATAGAATTCGAGATAAGTGCTTGATTAGGTTCAAACTCCACGCCGAATATTAATGGCCCCGCAAAAGCGTATATAACAAGAACAGATAGGCCTATCATAAACAGATAAAATAGCCATTTAATTAGTTTGCCCATAATACATTTGCCACTTCAGCATTTTTAATGTCCAAATAACCTATAGCGGATCTATAAAAAGATATCAAAGTTCAATTGTATTTGTATTTCTAACTGATAATAAAGTTTCAATATGTATGAGTTAAAAAAACCTGTGGCATTGGTAGGCATGATGGGATCCGGCAAAAGTGCTGTTGGAAAAGCTGTTTCATCTGCGCTTAGCGTCCCATTTAATGATGCAGACGATGAAATTGAACATGCAGCACGACTTTCAATACCAGAGATTTTTGAACGTCATGGAGAAAAATTTTTTCGCGACAAAGAAAATCAGGTTGTTACTCGCTTATTAAAAGGACCACCAAGTATTTTAGCAACTGGCGGAGGCGCTTTTATAAATAAAAATATAAGACTCTCAATTAAAAATTATGGTGTATCTGTTTGGCTCAATGCTGATATTGAAACGCTTTGGAACAGAGTTAAGCACAAGAAATCAAGACCACTCTTAAGAACAAAAAATCCTAAAGAAACGCTTACAAATATATATAAAGATAGGTTAGACATTTATTCCAAAGCCGAAATAACTATAAATTCTCATGAAAAATCCTCTTTAGAGGAAATGGCAAATCTAGTAATCAAATCGTTATTAAGTCGTAATTATATAATCGAAAGAATCTGATTATGAAAAAGGTAGAAGTTTCACTAGAAAACCGTTCCTATGATATTTTAATAGATGAAAACTTAATCTTAAAATTTCCAGTTTATTTGGAAGGTCTTTTAAATCGTAAATTTTTGGCAATCGTAACAGATACAAACGTTGAAAATTTACACTTATCAAGATTGTTAACAACACTTAAGAACGCAGGAATAGAAACAAAGGTTTTATCGATTAAAGCCGGGGAAAGCAGTAAGTCTTGGGAAACCCTTCAAGCAACAGTTGACTGGATGCTGGATAATAAAATCGAACGAAATGATTTAGTAGTTGCTTTTGGAGGAGGTGTCGTAGGTGATTTAGTAGGTTTTGCAGCTGCAATCATGCGGCGTGGAATTCAATTTATTCAATGCCCAACATCTCTCTTGGCGCAGGTCGATAGCTCTGTTGGTGGGAAAACTGGTATTAATACTTCTCACGGTAAAAATTTAGTTGGAGCCTTTTATCAACCTTCACTAGTTATTTCGGATATTTCCACACTAAAAACACTCGAAGAAAGAGACTTTTTAGCTGGGTATGGAGAAGTAGCAAAGTACGGTTTATTGGGCGATTACGAGTTTTACTGTTGGTTAGAGGAAAATGCAGAAAATATAAGAAACAGGGATATACATGCACTGATTAAGGCTGTCGCCCATTCATGCGAAATGAAATCAGCTATCGTTATTGCAGATGAAAAGGAGCAGGGAGAAAGAGCATTGCTAAACCTAGGCCATACTTTTTGTCATGCGTTAGAAGCCGCTACAGGTTACTCAGAGCGAATGTTACACGGAGAGGGCGTTGCGATTGGAAGTGTCCTTGCCTTTGATTTATCCGCAAAAATGGGCTTAACGTCTCAAGAAGACCCCACACGAATTAAAAAGCACTTTGAAGACATGGGAATGATGAATTCTATCAATAATATATCGGGCACATTACCAAACGCTGATAAGTTGGTGGAGCTGATGTTTCAGGACAAAAAAGTGGTTGACGGCAAATTAAATCTAATTTTGGCGAAAGGTATTGGGAAGGCATTTATTGCTCGAGATGTAGATCCAAATCTGATTAAAGATGTGATTAATAACTCTCTTGCAATTTGATAATGCAACATCAACCTGCAGAGGCAACTTATTAACGCAAGTTTTAGTTGGGAGACTACCAAGTGATTAATTCAATGACTGGATATGCGTCTGATACAATTCTAGTGGGCAACTTTTCATTAGACGCCGAAATCAAGAGCGTAAACTCTAAAAGTTTTGATCTTAAGATTTATCTTCCAGAGTACATGACTTTTATGGAAAACGATATCCGGCAATTAGTTTCAAAACAAATTGCTAGGGGATCGATAGTTTTAAAAATAAAAGCTAAGCAAAACGACGAAGCATCAAGCAACTTCACTTTGAATAACGAAGTTCTTAACACAGCAATTGATGAAATAAAGACTATTGAACAAAAATGTGATGAGAAAAACATTCAATTTTCTCCTTTAACAGTTTTGGATTTTTTTTCTGTAAAAGGAGTCTGGGAAGAAAACAAAATTTCTCAAACAGACACAGTTGAGTTAAAATCAGTCATGTTGGATAAGCTTCCAGAACTCATAAAAAAATTTATAGAGACAAGAAGAATTGAAGGGCAGGGGCTTCAAGCAATTCTTGTAGAGAAACTCTCTTCAATTATGGAATTTATTAAAGAAATAGATAAAATACTTCCGGACAGGTCCAGGCATTTAAAGAAAAATTTTAAAACAGCACTTGATAAAATTATAAATGAACAAAATCAAGTGGATGAAAACAGATTAGAGCAGGAAATAGCCTTACTGGTAATAAAGCAAGATATTCAGGAAGAATTAGACCGCTTAAAGGTGCATATTGTCAGTATGCAAGATTTAGTAAATTCATCCAACGTTGTCGGTAAAAAACTTGATTTCTTATCTCAGGAATTGAATAGAGAAGTAAATACAATATGCTCTAAGTCGCAGTATAGCGATCTGACAAAATTAGGAATAGAAATGAAAACATTAGTCGATCAATTTCGCGAACAAGTACAAAATGTCGAGTAGAGCAAAAGTGAACGAAAAAGGGTTACTCATAATCCTCTCATCTCCGTCTGGCGCCGGAAAATCAACTTTAGCGCAACGTATTAAGGCATGGGATAAAAACTGTGTATTCTCCATTTCAGCAACAACTCGCAAACCTCGTGATGGAGAGCAGGACGGAAAAGACTACTATTTTATTTCAGAAGAAGAATTTAACCAAAAAGTAGCTGACGGTGAAATGCTGGAACACGCAGAAGTGTTTGGAAATTTGTACGGAAGCCCTATTGCTCCAGTATCATCTTCAATTGATGACGGATATGACGTCCTTTTTGATGTAGACTGGCAAGGAAGCCAACAAATAAAAAACTCTAACTTGGGAAAATACGTCTTATCTATTTTCATTTTACCACCATCCATTGAGGAGTTGGAAAGTCGTCTGAAATTAAGAAACCAGGACAGTGATGATGTGATATCAAGTAGAATGGCTAAGTCTGTCGAGGAAATCAGTCATTGGCCAGAGTACGATTATGTTGTCGTAAATGATGATATCGATCAAACAGAAGAGAAATTAAAAATAATAATAACCGCGGAAAGGCTGCGTCTATCGCAGCAACCAGGGATTGTAGAGTTCGTCCGCAGTTTGAATAATGAATTCGGGGACCGATAATGGCAGTTTTTAAGTTTAATGCAGACACACCTCAAATCGACAACAGTGCCTGGATAGCGCACGATGCCAATGTTATCGGAAATGTGGAGGTTTGCAAAAAGGCATCCGTTTGGTTTGGGGCCACACTCCGAGGTGACAATGAGAAGATCCTGGTAGGCGATGGGAGTAATATACAGGAAAACTGCGTTCTTCACACAGACCATGGTTTCCCATTAGAAATTGGAGAAAACTGTACAATTGGACACAGCGTAATCCTGCACGGTTGTATTATAGCTGATAACACACTTATTGGCATGGGGTCTACAATACTAAATGGAGCAAGAATTGGTAAGGGATGTTTAATTGGGGCCGGATCTTTAATTACAGAAAATAAAATAATACCTGACGGATCGCTGGTGATGGGTGCTCCAGGAAAAATTATTCGTGAACTTGATGACGAAGCAAAACTGAACCTAATTGGCAGCGCCGTCCACTACCAAGAGAGAGCGGCTGAATTTAACAAAAATCTCACTAAAATTTCCTAACTGGGAAATTTGCATTAGTTTTTAATAAGTATATATATTTTTGAAAGAGCTGTACAAAAGCTAAAAGTAACAAAACAACTGTTTTGAGAGGTCACAAAATGACAATGCAAAAGCCAATAGTAAAAAGCAAAGACGCTCCAGACTTGGGTGTATTTAGCTGGTCGGATCCTTTTTACTTAGAGCAGCAGCTAAGCGAAGAGGAGCGTATGCTTAAAGATGCGAGCCAAACATTCGCACAGGAAAAACTCCAGCCTCGCGTAACGAAGGCTTTTCAAAATGAAAGTATAGAGCCTGGACTTTTTAAAGAACTGGGAGAAATGGGGCTCTTGGGGACCACAATTCCCGAAGAGTATGGGGGCCTGGGAGCTGGCTACGTAAGTTACGGTTTAGTCGCTAGGGAGATCGAGCGCGTAGATAGCGGTTACCGTTCAATGATGTCAGTTCAATCTAGCCTTGTGATGTATCCCATCTATGCGTACGGGACAGAGGAACAGAGAAAGAAATACTTACCAAAGCTCGCTGCAGGCGATCTTATCGGTTGCTTTGGTTTAACTGAGCCCGACGCGGGTTCTGACCCTGCCTCTATGAAGACCCGGGCTGTTAAGACAGATAGCGGGTATAGAATTTCTGGCTCTAAGATGTGGATTTCAAATTCACCAATAGCTGACGTATTTGTTGTTTGGGCTAAATCTGAGCATCACGACGGTAAAATAAAAGGCTTTATTCTTGAAAAGGGCGCAAATGGGCTGAGCGCTCCCAAGATAGAAGGTAAACTGTCTCTGAGAGCTTCCGTAACAGGCGAAATAGTAATGGATAATGTTGAGGTTTCTGATGATGCTCTATTACCAAACGTTTCAGGTCTGAAGGGTCCGTTTGGGTGTCTTAATAGAGCACGGTACGGAATTGCCTGGGGTGTAATGGGCGCAGCGGAATTTTGCTGGCATGCAGCCCTCCAGTATGGCCTTGACCGAAAACAATTCGAAAAACCAATAGCTCAGACGCAACTGTTTCAGAAAAAATTGGCAGATATGCAAACAGAAATATCACTCGGACTTCAGGCGGCTCTTAGAGTGGGTCGACTAATGGATGAAGCGCAAGGAGCCCCGGAAATGATAAGTATCATAAAGCGTAATAACTGCGGGAAAGCTCTAGATATCGCGCGTATGTCGCGCGATATGCATGGCGGAAACGGTATTTCTCAAGATTTCCAGATTATGCGCCACATGAATAACTTGGAAAC
>JAAXIY010000020.1:0-53237 GCA_012270125.1 Paracoccaceae bacterium | reverse complement strand
AATTTTTTGCTACAAAGTCTGTTTCAGAGTTCACTTCTATTGCTACACCGTTCGAACCATCAACACATACAGCAACTAAACCCTCCGCAGCGATCCTTCCTGACTTTTTTGCAGCCTTAGCCAAGCCCTTTGTTCTCAACCAATCAACAGCAGCTTCAAAATCGCCTGAAGTTTCCGTGAGAGCCTTTTTGGCATCCATCATACCTGCACCAGTCGACTCCCTCAATTCTTTTACCATTGTTGCTGTAATAGACATTTTCTTACCCTTTTAAATACGGCGTTATAAATAACGCGTGAAATTGTATCGTCACCAGCCTCAAATTAGAGGACATTATTTAGCTTTTTCTTCATCAGAAGGGTTACTCTCTTTAACCTTTTTTCCTTTAGCTGGAGCAGGTTCAGTAGTCTCTTCATCTTTCTTTTTTGCCTTACTTGCTGTTACTTTCTTCGCAGCAGGTTTTTTTGTCTTTGCTGTTGCCTTAGACTTTTTGGTAGTAACTTCAACTTTATCAGAAACTTCCTTGTTCTCAGCGCTGTTCTCTGTAGCTTCTTCTTCAGTTGCGCTTGGAACCTGTTCTTCAACATTGTCCGTTTCGTTTAAAACTTCTTCAGTTGGCGTTTCATCCATTTCTCCAAGGTCAACACCAGCGGCACCCAATTGAGCAGACATACCATCGAGTGCTGCTCTGCTTACTAAATCACAATATAACCCTATGGCTCGTGATGCATCATCATTTCCAGGTATCATGTAATCAACTCCTGAAGGTGAACAATTAGTATCAACCACAGCCACAACAGGTATTCCTAGCTTATTAGCTTCCGCCACTGCAAGGGCTTCTTTTTTAACGTCAACAACAAATACCAAATCTGGAACACCGCCCATTTCTGCGATACCGTCGAATGAGGCCTTGAGCTTGGCATGTTCACGCTCCACCCCTAGCCTCTCTTTTTTTGTCAAACCTTCAATCGAACCAGATGCAACCTGCTCATCTATTGATTTCAATCTTTGAATAGATTGAGAAACTGTTTTCCAATTTGTTAGCGTTCCTCCTAACCATCGATGGTTCATATAATACTGTGCACACTTCTCTGCTGCCTCAGCTATTGGTGAAGATGCTTGCCTTTTCGTACCTACAAATAAAATACTGCCGCCTTTTGCCACTGTTTCACGTACAACGTTCAAAGCTTGATCAAGCATCGGGACGGTTTGAGTTAAATCAATAATATGAATACCGTTACGAGAGCCATAAATATATGGTTCCATCAAAGGGTCCCATCTTTGCGTCTGATGACCAAAATGAACACCTGCTTCTAATAATTGACGTAATGAAAACTCTGGTAGAGCCATTTTAAATTTCCTTTCCGGTTTATTGCCTTGATGGGAGCTTGAAAGTTAAACTTCAACCGGCGGATCACATAAGAATTTCTCTCTTAAGAACCCTCAACCCATCTGCGATTTTTAATGCTGCTGACCTACGCCAAAGTTTTTGAATATGCAAGTTCAAAAAATTTTATATTAAATTACTCTTTCAATAAACCAGTAAGCTCCTACTAAACCAATTATTATTGATATAGGGTTGGCAATAGAGATCTGATAATAATCTTTTTTATTAAACCAATAGCCCAAGGTTATAAAAGCAAGTAACACCACAGTCAGTTGACCAATCTCAACACCAAGATTGAAACCTAATAGAGCCGTAATAAAGAAACCATCAGGCAAACCAAACTCTCCTAAAACAGAAGCGAACCCTAAACCGTGTAGTAAGCCAAAAATAAAAATTACAATTGGCCTCCACTTACTAAGCCTATCGAAAAATATATTTTCAACTGCGATAAAAACTATTGATAAAGCAATAAGCGGTTCTACGATTTCTGGAACTATTTTGATATATCCGATTGAACCTAGCGCTAATGTAAATGTATGCGCCACCGTGAAGGCAGAGATTTGCCAAACCAATGGCCTAAGCTTAGTTGAGAAGAAAAATAAACCTAGGACAAAAACAATATGGTCCCAGCCCTTTGGAATGATATGCTCAAATCCCACGGGTATATAATCTAAAAAAGCATTAAGTTTGGTATATTGAACGTTATCATTAAAATAAATCAGATCTGACTTATCCCCATTTTGCAAAAATTGTGTAATACCGTTTTGAACACCCATTTGCCGCACAACTACAGGGCCAAACTTAGGATCCCAGGAAAACGAAATTGGGTCTTTGGTTTTTAATTCTGCCTCAATATAGAGATGACTAATCCTAGTAAGCTCTAAATTTCCAATTTCAGGGACTGAAAGTTCAGAAAAATATAGCTCTAATGCCCTTCCCGATTGATTTACTTGAATAAGTGGCGCTAAGTCAGACCATCTATTGTAAAAATAATTTTTTATTTCTTCCGGATTTAAGCTTCTTAACTCGTCATATTTGAAAGAATTTTGTGAAAAATTTGTATTATCTGTTTCGGAGAGGTTTACATCTGCTAAAATAGCTTCAACCGACAATCTTAACTTTAACTGAACCACATTTGAGCTTATTGATAAATCCAAGATAGAAGGTGATATTTCATGCGCTTTGACTGCGGCAACTTTTAAACTGAATAATATGGCAAAGATAAAAAATACGTTACCTGTTTTTGTTAAAAAAAACTTCGTCATTATAATTACAGGATTAAGCCTTTTAGTAGCAAACAGTTCACCGCTGATTTCTCATGAAATGTGGCTAGACACAACCACTTACCAGCAAAAAATTGATGCTGAGGTTAAACTCAGTTTGGTAAATGGTCAAATGTTTGATGGGTTTGAACTATCGTATTTCAAAAGTAGGTTTTCCGAATTTTATTACATAAATAATAACAAGAAAGTAGATATTGAGTCGAGAATGGGGGATACTCCAGCAGCTACTTTATCATTTTCTAACAATGGTTTGGTAACCGGGATTTATGTTAGTGAAAAGTCTACTATAAATTATGAAACACTAGATAAATTTTCTGAATTTGCAGTCGAGAAAGGTGAAGAATGGGCTATTAAAAAACACTCTGACCTCAAATTTCCTAAGGTGAACTTTAAGGAAGATTATTACAGGTTTTCAAAAATTTTGATTGGAGTTGGCAACTCACAGGGTAGCGATATACAGGCCGGCATAAAACACGAGATAGTTGCACTCACCAATCCGTACAACAGAGATTCTAAGGATGAATTTTACGTTAAACTGATATTCAACGATAAACCTCAAAAAAATAGACAAATAACTATTTTTGAGAGAGATTTCGAAAAAAATGTCACCACCCAAGTCACCTTTACAGATGATGATGGTATTGCAAAATTTAAAGTTACTGAGGGGAATGAGTATCTGATCGACAATGTAATCATTGAGGTCAACGAAGATCCTAAGAACGATGCTGTTTGGAGCAGTTATTGGGCAGCCCTTACCTTTCGAGCCTTAGATGCAACTCAATAAAGTAAAAGTTATATGCATTGGCAGTGCCCTTGTTGATACGATCGCCTCAAGCCCGAGGCAAATTGACTGGGGCGACGACGTTCCCGGTTACATAACTTCTAACGTTGGAGGCGTAGCATTTAATATCTGTCAGCAATTAGCATTGAGCCAATTAAAAGAAGTAGAATTGCTTACAGCACTGGGTAAGGATGCAAAGGGTAGAAAAATTATTAAATTATGTGATAAGTTAGGTATAATTACAAAAAATATTTACAAAAGTAATATAGTTAAAACAGATAGTTATGTGGCAATTGAAGACGTTCATGGATTAAAAGCAGCAATTGCAGACATCAAAAATGTAGAATTACATAGTGAAAATTTATTAAAACCTTTAGTAGATGGAAAAGTTATCAAAAATATTACTAATTTTAAGAATTTGATAATTTTGGATGGTAATTTGAGCCAAGATAGCTTGCTAAAAACTGCAAATAACAAAAATTACTTGGATTACGACATAAGAATTGTCCCAGCCTCACCTTCTAAAGCAACTCGTTTGAAACCTTTTTTAAAACTTCCAAACGTAACAATTTATTGCAACAAAAAAGAAGCAGAGAAGTTATTAGATTTGAAGTTTGAAAACACATTAGAAGCTGCTACTCATTTGCTTAGAAGTGGATTAGGGAGAGCCATTGTAACTGACGCTCACAACAATCTTTCAGAAGCGTCTTTAAGCGATAAGCCAATTACATTCCAACCACCTAATGTTAAAAAAATATATCGTGCAACTGGCGCTGGTGATTATTTTCTAGCTTGTCATATAATAAATGATCTTAAATTTGCAGATAAGAAAAAAGCTCTTAAATTAGCTGCAAATAGTGCCGCGAGTTATGTACGAGGTGAACATTAATGGTTAAATTAGAATACTCGCCCAAAGTTGAAAAAGCCATCCAAAACGACGACCCAATAGTTGCATTAGAGAGTACGATCATTACTCACGGCATGCCCTGGCCCGATAATTTTAAAACCGCGCAAGAAGTTGAAAAAGTAATAACAGAAACAGGAGCGACGCCAGCTACTATCGCAGTTATAAACGGCGTGATTAAAGTTGGTTTGGAAGAAGAAATTATATCCAATCTTTCGAAAACAAAAAATGTAAGAAAATTATCAAGGGCGGATTTGGCTCATTGCCTACTAAATAAAGATACAGGCGCAACGACCGTTGCTGCAACAATGATAATTGCAAAACTAGCTGGAATTAAAGTTTTTGCTACCGGTGGTATTGGAGGAGTTCATAAACTTGCTGAAAAAACATTTGATATTTCAGCTGATTTACAAGAGCTATCCAAAACTGCTGTTTCGGTGGTGTGCGCCGGTCCTAAAGCCATACTGGATATTCCTAAAACACTTGAAGTGTTAGAAACACTTGGTGTTCCAGTGATTACATTTGGGCAATCAAAATTACCAGCCTTTTGGTCTTGCGATAGTCCATTCTATTCACCCCTATCTTTAAATGATCCAGCTTTGATTGCAAAATCACATAAAATTAGAGAACAACTATCTCTTGCTGGCGGCCAGCTAATAGCAAACCCAATACCTAAAGAAAATGAAATTCCATTTCGAGAAATAGAGCCAATAGTAAACGCCGCGGCAAAGGAAGCAATTCAGAACAAAATAATCGCAAAAGAAGTGACACCCTTTTTGCTTGCAAAAATCAATGAACTGACGCAGGGAAGATCTCTTAAGTCCAACATAGAACTTATAAAAAATAACGCAAAACTTGCATCAAAAATCGCATTATGCTTTTAAAGCTTCAAAAGATGTTTATCACTTTGATTTACAAAGTAAATTATCTAAACTAGAACAACACAATATAAAATAGGCAAAGACAAGATTATGCTCGCACGTTTAAGGACTAGCTTTTTGACAGGGGTCGTCGTAATCGCGCCAGTTGCACTAACGATTTGGCTTATTTGGAGCGTAATTGGTTGGATCGACGGGTTTGTTTTGCCTTTTGTACCCGATGCATACCGACCAGAAAAAATCCTGGGCACCCTATTTGGTTATGACTTACAACTTAACATTAGAGGTGTTGGAGTTGTTGTATTTCTAATTTTTGCAACATTTGTCGGCTGGATGGCCAAAGGCCTCATAGGTCGATCATTTATTAGATATGCCGAAAATTTAGTAAGTCGCATGCCGGTAGTTCGATCCTTTTACTCTGGTGTTAAGCAAATAGCAGAAACAGTGCTTGCCCAACAAGAAAGGTCTTTTGAAAAAGCATGCATGATCGAATATCCACGAAAAGGTATTTGGGCAATTGGCTTCGTTTCCACGACTGCAAAAGGAGAAATAGCAGAACGAAAAAGCTCAAAGGGCCCTATGGTATCAGTTTTTGTACCAACAACTCCTAACCCCACATCAGGGTTTTTATTGTTTTTTCCAAAATCCGATATTGTCGAGTTAGACATGTCCATTGAAGACGCAGCCAAGTTGGTAATTTCAGCTGGTTTGGTTTATCCTCCGGACAAAAAATCACAGACCAAAATTACAAAGAAAGCAGAATAGGATTTAGTAGCTACTGTTTTTAGTTGATTCGTTGGAATCAATTAAAAAAAACTTTAAATTAAAAAAAAGCGCCTGCAAAAGCAGGCGCTAAGTCATTGAGGCAGGTTTCATACAGGCAAGAAACCTATCGAGCAGTAAGTTCTTTATACAACTTATAACTCCCGACTCCAAGCAAAAAGTTTGTAAATCAGTAATTTAGATCTTAATAAATTAGGTAGTTAATTAATTTTATTTATGCATCGGCTTTTTATAATGACTTTTAAACTAAAGAACTTCCTCAGTTTATTTATTTTAATATATTTTTTATTTGGTGTTGAAGTAGCCTTTTCCCAACCAAAACACGCAATTTCTATGTATGACACCCCGCAGTTACCACATGATTTTGTGTCCCTTCCTTATACCAGCCAGAGCGCACAAAAAGGGGGTGTTTTGAGAATTGGTGCAGTAGGAAGTTTTGACTCTGTGAACCCTCATATCATTAAAGGGCGTTCTCCTTGGCAGCTTCGTTTTTGGAATTATGAAACACTTATGGGTAGAAGTTGGGATGAACCTTTTACTTTATATGGCCTTTTAGCAGAATCGATTGAAACTGGACCGAATCGAGAATGGGTCGAGTTTACAATTCGGCAAGAAGCTAAATTTAGCGATAACTCTCCTGTTACAGTAGAGGACATTATTTGGTCATACAAAACCCTAGGAACGATCGGTCACTGGCGATACCGAGGTCTTTGGAAAAAAATTGAAAGCATAGAAAAAACTGGTCTGCGAAAAGTTAAAATATCTTTCAACGAAGATAATCCAGAGTTGGCACTTTTAGCGGGTATGAGGCCAATTCTCAAAAAAGCACAATGGGATAACATAGATTTTGAAAAATCGAGTATAGAAACAATTCCTATTTCAACGGCAGCTTATGTAATTTCAAATATAGAACCTGGGAAGTCTATTACCATGGCTCGGAATCCCGATTATTGGGGAACTAACCTTCCTTTTAGAAAGGGCACTTTAAATTTTGATGAAATATCAATTGAATATTTTGGTGACGCAACAGTACTTTTTGAAGCATTTAAAGCTGGTGAAATAGATATTTTTAGAGAGGGCAACGCGGAAAAATGGGAGACGCAATTTAATTTTCCGGCAGTAACAAACAAACAAGTTATAAAATCTGAAATACCACACGGAAGACCCACCGGTATGAGAGGTTTAGTGATGAATAGCCGAAGACCCCTTTTTTATGACTGGAGAGTAAGGCAAGCTTTAATTGAGGCGTTTAACTTTGAGTATATTAATGAAGCTCAGAATGCTGGGAGACAAGAGCGCATTTCTTCATACTTCTCCAATTCAATTCTTGGGATGAAAGAGGGCGCCGCTGACGGCGATGTCTTGAGGTTGCTAGAAAACTCAGATCAAACTCTTCTACCCGGAACTTTGGAAGGTTATAAACTACCAAAAGGTGATGGTTCACAAAGAAATAGAGCTAATATGAAAAAGGCTTTAAAAAATTTAAGTATCGCTGGATTTAATGTTACTGATGGAAAGCTCTTAGATAGTCAGGGACGCCAATTTAGCTTTTCAATTTTACTTCGACAAGGGGCACAAGAATACCAATCGATTGTCGAAATGTATTCAACTTCACTTCGTCGATTGGGTATTGATGTCAAAATCGAGTTAGCTGATAGCTCTCAGTATTGGGAAAGAATTAAAAAACTTGAATTTGATATGGCCCCCTACTCGCGGGATTTATCCCTTAGTCCTGGAAACGAACAGTATCTCTATTGGTCGTCTGAATATGCAGATGTAGAGGGAACAAGAAATTTGATGGGAATAAAGTCTCCCAAAATGGATGATCTTTTGAATAAAATAATGAAATCAAGCTCATTAAGAGAGCTACAGTCTATAACTAGAGCCATGGATCGTCTTTTGATGGCAGGTCGCTATGTTATCCCAATTTATCATAACGGGCCGAGCCGTATAGCGCACAAATCAAATCTAAAATATCCAGACAAAACCCCTCTTTATGGTGATAGAATAGGTTTTTTTCCTGATGTATGGTGGAAAGAAAATTAGAGCATTTATTCGTTTATGTATTTAAGCCTTATTAACATGGGTCACCGATGATAAAACTAGACATATACTCTGATCCTATATGCCCTTGGTGTTATATTGGGAAAAGTTATTTAGATAGAGCATTAGAAAAAACAGTAGACCATCCATTTAATATACAGTGGCATCCCTTTCAATTGAACCCAGACATGCCAATAGAAGGAATGGATAGAAAAACATATTTAGAAAATAAGTTTGGAAACAAGGATTTAGCTATCAAAGCTTACCTTCCAGTCGTAGAACATGCAAAACTTGCTGGACTTGATTTGCAACTAGATAAAATTGCTAAAACTCCAAATACGCTTGCTGCGCACAGGCTTATATTTTGGGCTTGGCAGGAAGGTTTACAAAGCGCTTTAATCTCTTCATTGTTTAGAGCGTATTTTATTAAAGGAGAAGATATTGGTAAAAAGCGTGTCTTGATTAATCTTTCAAAGGATTCTGGACTTGATGAAGCCCTTATAACAAGGCTGTTAGAAGGGAAAAATGATAGTGAACACATTGTTAAACTTGATCAATCTGCTAGAAGAATGGGAATTAACTCAGTACCAACTTTTATTGTAAACGGACAACACGTTGTTACCGGAGCACAAAATGTAGAATTTTGGACTAATCTAATCCTCGAAATAAACAATAATCTTCGGAATTAATAAAAATCTCAGCTTTATAAAGAAAAGGGGCCTAAGCCCCTTTAGTTTCGCCATTCAAGCTCATAATTATGCTGCTCGAGATAAATATTTTTTGCCTGTGGCCTGAGCGGCGTTAGGAGAGAGCGCACCCTCTCCATGTACCGAATTAGCTACAACCCGAAGTTGCACCACATGTATTACACTTCATACAAGTTCCATTTCTAACAAGTGTATAGTTTCCGCAATCTCCGCACGGATCACCTTCGTATCCCTGCATCTTTGCTTTCGTACGAGCATCAACAGCGCTTACCTCAGGCTCCGATACCGACGCATTAGCATCGACTAGAACATCAGCCTCCAGGTTACTGTTATCTAATGCTAAATTAGTTTGTCCTCCTTGCAGTACGACAAGCTCCTGAGGCAACCTCTTTCTTAAATAGCCTGTAGAACTTATCTGTTTTAAAACTTCGAGTGATTTAGAGGTTCCAGTTTCCGATAGTTCTTTTAAATTACTAACACCCTCTTCTTGACCTCTTCCCAAATCATCAAAACTTGCTCCTTCAGGCTTTACGTGCGCAAGATCAGTTCGATCTAAATAGCTAACCGCTAATTCACGAAATATATAATCTAAGATAGAAGTTGCATTCTTTATACTATCGTTACCCTGTACCATGCCCGCTGGCTCGAATTTAGTAAAAGTAAATGCATCAACAAATTCTTCCAATGGTACTCCATATTGCAGTCCAACGGAGACAGCGATAGCGAAATTATTCATCATGGCCCTAAAACCAGCACCCTCTTTATGCATATCAATGAAAATTTCACCCAAAGAACCATCAGAGTATTCGCCGGTTCTTAGATACACCTTATGGCCCCCTACCACTGCCTTTTGGGTATAACCTTTCCGCCTCTCCGGCATACGCTCACGCGATTTGGCTACTTCTTTGACTACTATTTTTTCTACTATTTTCTCAGCAATCACAGCGGCCTTTTCTTGTGTAGAGCCAGTTTCTAATACTTCCGCCGCCTCATCGTCATCTTCAACCAAGGCTGCAGCAAGTGGTTGCGAAAGTTTAGAGCCATCTCTATACAAAGCATTTGCTTTCGTCCCAAGCGACCAACTTAACTCGTAAGCTTTCTGACAATCTTCAATCGTTGCATCGTTTGGCATGTTTATTGTCTTGGATATTGCACCAGAAATAAACGATTGAGCAGCCGCCATCATGTAAATATGACTATTCACTGATAAATACCGTTTGCCCTTTTTACCGCATGGATTAGCACAATCAAAAATCTTCAGGTGTTCTTCCTTTAAATGGGGAGCACCCTCTAGCGTCATCGTTCCACAGACATGGTCATTAGCAGCGTCAATATCAGTTTTGCTAAACCCAAGATGTCTGAGCAGATCAAAAGTTGGATCATTAAGCTTATCCGCGGGTATACCGAGTACATCGGTGCAAAACTCTGCCCCTAAAGTCCACTGATTAAATACGAAACGGATGTCAAAAGCCGATACCAATGCGCCTTCAATCTTATCAAGCTCTGCTTTTCCAAATCCATGACCAGCCAAACTTGTATGATTTATTACTGGCGCATTTCCGATGGTCCCATGACCTACTGCATACGATATAATTTCTTCGATTTGAGCTGATCCATAGCCGATCTTCTCCAATGCTGCTGGAACTGATCTATTAATGATTTTAAAATAACCGCCCCCTGCTAGCTTTTTGAATTTTACTAAAGCAAAATCTGGCTCAATTCCAGTTGTATCACAATCCATAACTAAACCAATGGTGCCAGTTGGCGCTATCACAGAAACTTGGGCATTCCTAAATCCATGTTTTTCACCTAGCTTCCTCGCATCATCCCAACATTTCATGGAAAGATCTATCAAATCGCTATCTGGACAATTTTTGTGATCTAGGGGTAATGGCTTAACGGAAAGGCCTTCATAACCGTCTGTTTCTCCATGAGCTGCATTTTGATGGTTTCTTATAACTCTTTGCATATGTGAAGAATTTTTTTCATAGCCAGGAAATGCCCCAACTTCACGCGCAATTTCTGCTGACGTAGCATATGCGGTCCCAGTCATAATAGCTGTCAATGCCCCACAAAGAGCCCTACCCTCATCACTGTCATAGCCAAAACCCATATTCATGAGAAGCCCGCCTATATTGGCGTAACCCAAACCTAATGTTCTAAAGTCATAAGACCTCTGAGCAATCTCTTTTGAAGGGAACTGGGCCATTAAAACAGAAATTTCGAGTGTTAGGGTCCATAAGCGAGTGGCATGCACATAACTTTTTGAGTCAAACTTACCATCAACCAGAAACGTTAGCAGGTTCATAGATGCTAAGTTACATGCTGTATCATCTAAAAACATATATTCCGAACAAGGATTAGAACCGCGAATTTCACCATCCTCAGGGCATGTGTGCCAAGCGTTCACGGTATCATGAAATTGTATACCAGGATCTGCACAAGCCCAGGCAGCATGCCCGACGTCCGACCATAGCTTTCTTGCTTTTATTGTTTTTGCAACAGAACCATCTGTTCGACGTATTAACTCCCAGTCGCTATCTTCTTCGACAGCTTTAAGAAAAGCGTCTGTGACTCTAATAGAATTGTTAGAGTTTTGGCCCGATACAGATGCATATGCCTCTGAGTCCCAGTCTGTGTCATAAGTTGGAAACTCAATACTTGCATAACCTTGTTTGGCGTAATCAAGTACCCTTTTCACATAAGTTTCTGGGATCGCTACTTTTTTAGCATCTCTGATAGCTAATTTCAAAGAACTGTTTTTTGATGGGTCTACAGCGTCTTCATTACTTCCATCCCATTTTCGAATAGCCGAGAAGATTTCATTTAGTCTCTGCTCATGCATTTTTGAGCCTGCTACAATACTGGCGACCTTTTGCTCTTCTTTGACTTTCCAATTAATGAACTCTTCAATATCAGGGTGATCCGCATCGCAGATTACCATCTTGGCAGCTCTACGAGTTGTGCCACCTGATTTAATTGCTCCAGCAGCTCGATCACCTATCTTCAGAAACCCCATAAGTCCCGATGATGCCCCCCCGCCAGAAAGGTTTTCGCCATCACCTCTAAGAGAGCTAAAGTTGGTGCCAGTTCCAGACCCGTATTTAAAGAGGCGAGCTTCCCGGACCCAAAGATCCATTATGCCGCCTTCGTTCACTAAATCATCAGAAACAGATTGAATAAAGCATGCGTGAGGTTGTGGATGCTCGTAGGCAGAAGAAGACTTTACCAAATTACCAGTTTTGTAGTCAACATAGTGATGCCCCTGCCCTGGTCCATCTATTCCATAGGCCCAATGCAATCCGGTATTGAACCACTGTGGACTGTTTGGAGCGGCCATTTGAGTTGCAAGCATGTATCGCATTTCGTCAAAATAGGCACTAGCATCCTCTTCGGTCGAAAAATAACCACCTTTCCATCCCCAATACGCCCAAGCACCGGCGAGTCTGTCAAAAACTTGTTTGGATGAATTTTCTCCTGTTGTAGGAGTATCAGAAGACGATTTTTGCGATTTCCATAAAAACGCAGGTACGTTCTTTTCTTTTACTGATTTTAACTCGCTAGGAACGCCGGCCTTTCTGAAATATTTCTGTGCTATCACGTCACTGGCCACTTGAGACCAACTTTCTGGCACCTCTACATCATCCAGCTTAAACACTATTGTGCCGTCAGGATTTCTGATCTCAGACGTCGTCTTTATAAACTTAATACCAGCGTATGCGTCTTGTCCCGCCTTAGTAAATTTTCTTTTTATTTTCATTTTATTTCTGCCCCATTCGTCTACTTTGTATTAAAGGGGCTCATGAAAGGAAGTGGTCTATCCGGCGAGGCTTGTTTACACCCAACCAGTTGTTGACATCGCAAAGATGCTCTTACGGGAAATGACCGCTCCACCACTATATGTTGTGGTTTCACCCCTAGCCTCCACAACCTGGCGTATTTACCTAGCCGTGGTCAATGTTTTTTTTTAAAAAATTTTAATCTTTTTTACTTGACCTTTTAAATTATTTAAAAGCTGTCATTTAGTAATTAACAAATTGGTTGAACAAAAATAATTTCTATCAAAAAAAATTTCCTTATTTTTTTATTGTTTAGCAAATTGTGTTCACACCAAGATGAATGAAATGAATCATTAAAAGCAACTTCAAAAAAGAAAATATATTGTGCCTAAATAATTGGCAAAAATGCGTCCTTATGTAACAATTTTAGATATGACGCGGGATCAATTTTCGAGAATCTCTACCCAGAAATTTAAACGAGTACATTTTTAGAATGGTCGGGACGGCAAGATTCGAACTTGCGACCCCCTGTACCCAAAACAGGTGCGCTACCAGGCTGCGCTACGCCCCGACTGGTTGTTGTACTAAACAAAGAGTAAACTTTTGAAAAGACCCTTTTTCAATAATTACATATCAAAATATTATTCAGCAAAATGGTTTAGATGCTTTAAAAAAATCTGTAAGATCCAGTTTCCACTTTGGGTCAACTTCGAATTGCTCTATTAACCCTGCATTTATTTCGAGTACAAAAGAAATATTTTTACCCGCTGTGATTTTATTTTCACTTAATCTAGGAACTTGTTCAAAAATCTTTATTATCTTACCGCTCTTATCCAGAAAAATAATGTCCAACGGTATTAAAGTGTTTTTCATCCAAAATTTTGGTGCGCTCGGTTTTTCGTATACAAATAGCATACCCGCATTTTCAGATAATTCAGTACGGTTCATTAAGCCAACTGCCCTCTCACCTGGCTCATCTGCAACCACCGCCTCAATGATCAAAGGGGCTTTACCTTCAGATTTATTTTCAATGATCAACTGAGCATAAGGACTGCAACTTTCATCTTCAAAAGAGCTTGCTGATACGTTTTCATTACTTAAAACAATAAAAAATACCAAAAATAGAAGAGGTCGAATAAAGGGGTAACTTTTCATTTTACAAAATTTTTTGGTTTCAAATGATTTACGGGTTTAACCTCTGAATATTCCAATCTTCTTTTAATGTTGCTCTTCTCCATCTAAATCTATCATGCAAGCGTGCATCACCATCAGCCCAAAACTCCATTTCCAAAGGTTGAATTCTCCAGCCACCCCAAAATGAAGGACGACTTGGCTTGTCTCCTAATTCTGTTTCAAAATATTCCACCTGCTCCATTAAAGAAGATCTTGACTTCAGTGGTTGAGACTGAACAGAAGCCCAAGCTCCAATTCGGCTTTTTAGTGAGCGGCTCCTGTAGTAGTCATCAGCTTTTTTACCATCTTCCTTTTCAACTTTGCCTCTTACTCTTATTTGCCTTCTCAAAGATTTTGAATGCCATACAAAAGCAGCCAAATGATTAGTTGATATTTCTTGGGATTTGACACTTCCATAATTAGTGTAAAAAACAAAAGAAGAATCCTCTATACCCCGCAGCAACACCATCCTAACGTTTGGCAGCCCATCAACGTCTACTGTTGATAAAGCTATAGCATCGTGATCATTAATTTCCGTTTTACTGGCATCATGAAGCCAACGTTTAAAAATTTGAAAAGGGTTGTCACCAGAAAAAATATCATTTTTATCAGTCATCAGTTCACCTGTTTTTCAAAACAACAATAAATAAATTATACGTAACAATGTGCTTTCTCTTGATGAGCATGCAACAATAATTTAAATGCCATTCAAGTAGTATCGTTGGAGTTTTACTAATGTCAAATATGCTGATGAAAGGTAAGCGAGGCTTAATAATGGGCCTGGCTAATGACAAATCAATAGCATGGGGTATTGCTAAAGAATGTGCTGAAGCTGGAGCTGACCTTGCATTCTCATATCAAGGTGAAGCTTTAAAGAAACGGGTTTTGCCACTTGCTAACTCCGTGGGTTCTGACTTTTTGTTGGAGTGCGACGTAAGCATATCTGAAAGTCTTGATTCGACCTTCGCAGAAATCAAAAAACAATGGGGAAATTTAGATTTTGTCGTACATGCAATAGGTTTTTCAGACAAATCAGAATTGAGAGGTCGTTATGTTGAGACAAGCAAAGAAAACTTTATTAATACGATGGATATCTCAGTTTACTCCTTTACCGCAGTAACAAAGCGGGCATCGGATCTCATGCAAAATGGCGGTTCTATATTAACTCTCACTTATTATGGCGCGGAACAAGTAATGCCTCACTACAACGTAATGGGAGTAGCAAAAGCTGCATTGGAAGCGTCAGTTATGTATCTAGCAGAAGATTTAGGGAAAGATGGAATACGGGTTAACGCTATCTCTGCCGGTCCTATTAAGACTTTAGCAGCTAGTGGAATAGGAGATTTTAGGTATATTCTTAAATGGAATGAACTAAACTCTCCGTTAAGAAGAAATGTCACAATCGAGGATGTTGGAAAATCTGGACTTTATCTATTATCGGATTTGGGTTCAGGAGTTACAGGTGAAACCGTTCATGTTGATGCTGGATACCATGTTGTGGGAATGAAGGCTGTTGACGCTCCTGATATTGACGTTGTGACGGGGAAAAAGACTAATGAGTGAAAGATTACCACACGAAAAAGGGTTTCACGTTAGCTGGGATCAGATTCATAGAGATGCAAGAGCTTTAGCATGGCGTCTTGATGGCAAAGGCCCAGACAATGGTCAATGGAAAGCCGTGGTAGCGATCACTCGTGGGGGCATGGCCCCTGCGATGATAGTTGCTAGAGAATTAGATATCAGAACAGTTGATACAATTAGTGTTAAATCCTATGACCATCAATCTCAATCTGAGCCTAAAATTATAAAGTCACCCAATAATGATCTTATAGGGGACGGAACCGGTATACTGATCATCGACGATTTAGTAGATACAGGAAAGACCCTTGAGGCGGTGCGCTCACTGATGCCTAAGGCTCACGTTGCCACTGTCTACGCTAAACCTTTAGGTCGAAGTCAAGTTGAGACTTTTATTACAGAGGTGAGCCAGGATACTTGGATATTTTTTCCTTGGGACATGGCACTTCAATATGTGGAGCCCTATCGAGGCCAATAATAAGGTTTCAACCGAATAATACTAAACAACCTCCTTGCTACTGAACAATAAGCACTTTACACAAGCAACAGCTTTTCTGCAGGAAAAAATAATGACAAAAAGTAAAACCTCAGTTTCAAAAATATTTGTTTGGATCTTACTTGGTTTTCTGTTTGTGGGTCTTATAGGCTTCGGAACAGGAAATCTAAGTGGCAATGTAAAGACAATTGGCAAAATAGGCGATACCGACATCACGGTAAACCAATATGTTAGAGCGCTTCAGAGTGAATTGAGGAATACGAGCCAACAGTTTGGTCAGCAACTTACACTTCAGCAACTGCAAGCTTTTGGTATCCAACAAAGAGTACTTTCAAGATTAGTAACTGATAAACTATTAGAAAATGAAGCAACTAAACTCTCACTATCTGTGGACGATAGTAGCGTACGGGATAATATTATCTCGTTAAATGCTTTTAAAGGGCCTGACGGCGCCTTCAATCAAGATGCCTACAATTATGCCCTTGAAAATGCTGGATACACGTCTGCTGAATTTGAAGAAGAAATCAGAGCTGAGACAGCCCGTAACATTTTATCCCAAAGCATTCTTTCCGGAAATACCATCAACAAAATTCAAGCTGAATTGTTAGCAGCCTTTTTACTGGAAGCAAGAAGCTTTAACATCCAAGTTTTAACCGCTGACAGTGTAGATTTTATCGCTCAAAACCCAACCGATTTAGAATTACAGGAGTTTCTCGATAAAAATACCGAACAATATACTGTACCTGAGAGCAAGATGATTTCTTACGCCATATTAGAACCCGAAATGCTCGCTGATAGCGTACCAATAGATAATGGAATTTTACAAAATATATATGAAGAAAAAAAGAGCGAATACAATAAACCGGAAGAAAGAACTATCGACAGACTCTCTTTTTTGAGTGCTGATGAAGCCAGTTCTGCAATTTCAAAAATAAAAAATAATGATACCGACTTTGATGAATTGTCGTTAGAACGCGGCTTAACTGAGGACGATGTAGCTTACGGTACGTTTTCAAAGGAAAAATTAGCAGACGCAAGCGAAGAAATTTTTTCAGCCAAAATAGGAGAGGTTGTGGGGCCTATCGAAACTGATTTGGGACCTGTAATATTTAGGGTACGAGAAATTGTTGCAGCTGAGAGCACTTCATTTGATGACGCTAAAAACTCATTAGCTAAAGAGTATGCCTTATCGGAAGCCAAAAAGTTGGTCGATGAAAAAATAGAAGAGTCTCAAAATTTATTAGCAGCTGGCGGCACCTTGGAGGATTTAGTTAGCGAAGTAGGTTTTAAAATTGAAAAAATATTATTTAATGAAGAAACAGATATTCCTGTTTTAAAAGATCAGACTTTTGCTAGAAGTGCGCAAAACACTGAAATTGGGGAATTTCCTGAAATTAAGGAATTATCAAATGGTGGCTTATTTGCACTCAGAATAGATGATTTAGTAGCTGCTCGGACTAAAAATATAGAAGAAGTCAGGTCTGAGTTGGAAAGCGCAATCGAAAAACAAAAAATCCAAATTAAATTGGATCAGTCAGCCAATGATTTACTAAAGAACAATCAGTATAAGGGCGAAATTTTAAGTTTTAATGATAAAACTAGAGATGCAACTTTGCCAGATATGCCCGAAAATGTAATTACTGAGATTTTCAATTTGGAAATTGGTAAGGGAAAAGTAGTCAGCGGAGATCAAAAAAGTTATATTTTGCGCCTTAAAAATGTGTCGGAGGCGGATCTGTCCACTGACAACGCCAAGCTTTTGATCAGCCAAATAAAAAATCAGATTAACAATAGCCTATCTGCCGATCTCTTTGAAAGCTTTGCAAATATGGCACGGATAAATTCTAAGCTTGATATTAATGAGCAAGCCTTAAACGCTGTTCATTCCAGCTTTCAATAGATTTAGTTATGTCTTTAACGCCTGAATTCACAACTTTTGAAAAAGAATATAAATCTGGTCGTAATCAAGTTGTCTATTCTAAGTTAACCTCTGATTTAGATACGCCAGTGTCCATAATGTTAAAATTAGCTGGGGCAAAAAAAAATTCATTTATTTTAGAGTCTGTTACCGGCGGTGAAATAAGGGGACGATACTCCATAATCGGTATGGACCCTGATCTTATTTGGAAATGTGAAGAAGAACAGAGTTTTCTAAGCTCCGGAGATAGCGTCTTTAAACCTATTTCAGGACAACCGCTCTCTGTTTTTCGTGATTTACTCCAGCAAAGTGTAATTAATTTACCTAAAGAACTTCCCCAGTCCTCTGCAGGTTTATTTGGATATTTTGGCTACGATATGGTGCGGCACGTTGAAAATTTACCTAATTTAAATAAAGATACGATTGGCTTGCCAGATGCTATGTTCATTCGCCCATCAATAATAGCAGTTCTAGATGGTGTTAAAGGCGAAGTCATTTTGGTCGCTCCTGTATTTTATGAACCAAAAGTAGACGAGAAAGAGGCTTTTAAAAAAGCGAAAGAAAAAATTTCATCAGCAATACTAGAACTTAAAAAGCAAACTATTACTGATAGAAATTTAGGGACACCTGGAGAGATGGAGGAGCCCACTTCAAACTTTACAAAAGACGAATATAAAGCCGCAGTTAATAAAGCAAAAAATTACATCAATAACGGAGATATTTTTCAAGTTGTGCCTTCCCAAAGATGGACACAAAACTTTTCTTATTCACCTTTCTCTCTTTACAGATCGCTGCGTAGGACAAATCCGTCACCTTTTATGTTTTATTTTAATTTTGGCGAGTTTCAGGTGATAGGCGCAAGTCCCGAAATTTTAGTTCGCGTATTTGGAAAGGAAGTGACAGTAAGACCAATAGCAGGGACACGGCCAAGAGGAAAAACGCCCGAAGAAGACAAACAGTTAGAAGAAGATTTGTTAGCTGACAAAAAAGAATTAGCAGAACATCTAATGTTACTTGATCTAGGAAGAAACGATGTTGGACGGGTTGCAAAAATAGGATCTGTTAAACCAACTGAACAGTTTGTAATAGAGCGCTATAGCCATGTAATGCATATTGTTTCCAATGTTGTTGGTCAACTAAGTGATGAACATGATGCTGTATCAGCTTTCTTTGCCGGCATGCCTGCCGGAACTGTTTCTGGCGCTCCAAAAGTTAGGGCTATGGAGATTATAGACGAATTAGAACCTGAAAAACGTGGTGTATACGGTGGAGGCGTGGGTTATTTTAGCTCTGGAGGCGACATGGACATGTGTATTGCTTTGCGAACCGCAGTTTTAAAAGGAAATAAATTACATATACAAGCTGGTGGCGGTGTTGTATTCGATAGTGATCCTGAAGCTGAATATATGGAAACAGTGCATAAATCTAACGCTATAAGAAGAGCAGCAGCCGATGCTGCAATGTTTGAAAATTAACAAATAAAAATCTACTTCATTTAGAGCTTTAAACAACAAACCTCTGCGTTCGAACAAAAAGGTATTATTTTTTAATCATATTATCAGTATTTACCTTCGGTATAATTGGTTGACTTGGATTGTCAGTCATTTCCTTACTCATTTGCAACGCAGAGGAATAGGAAGAGTTTTGGAGGGCTGAATTTTTAGGGGTATTTAGTAAAATTGAATCTAATGTCTTGTTCATATCTCGATCAGTCTTAGGGACACTGATTTCAGAATTTTTATAATTAAAATTATCTAAAGATATATTTTGCGGAGATCCGCTAGTTTCAGAATTTGAAAACTGAGAACTGTAAATAGTTTCAACATTGAAACTTTCCGGCGACTTGGGGGCAATAACCCCAATTATAATTGAATATAAAGCCAATGAAATAGATCCTAATAAGAAACCGGATATTAAGCCCTTCAAAGTATAAACCCTTTCATTTAAAGCAAAGCTATTCAAATTTTTATGTTTGTAGGTCGATCAACCCTTGACGCCGCCGTTCATCCCTGAACATTTATAACTCTATTATTAGTCTTTGGGCTACCCCTTCTGTTGTATTGAAAGAAAAAATTAATGATAGTGCTGATCGATAATTATGATAGCTTCACTTATAATCTTGTACATTATCTTTCTGAGCTTGGAGCAGAAGTTACTGTAAAGAGAAACGACAAAATAACTGTTGAGCAAATCTTGGAAATGAGTCCTGATGGTATTTTACTATCGCCTGGCCCATGCGATCCTGACAAGGCTGGAATTTGCTTGGATTTGGTTGGGGCTGCCACCACAGCAAACATACCACTACTGGGAGTTTGTTTAGGACATCAAACAATTGGCCAATATTTCGGCGGAAACGTTGTAAGATGCCACGAAATAGTTCATGGAAAAATGGGAGTGATCCAGCATAAACAGTCTTTGTTGTTTAAAGATTTACCTAGTCCAATTAAAGCTACTCGGTATCATTCACTAATTGTGGAGCGCTCCACTCTTCCAGAAGATCTGGAAATCACTGCTGAAACTGAGGATGGAATTATCATGGGATTGTCCCATAAGATTTTCCCTATTCACGGAGTACAATTTCATCCTGAATCAATAGCATCCGAATATGGCCACGATATTCTTAAAAATTTTATCAGTATGCTTAAGGTTAAAAAATGAGTGAACAAATTAAATCATTAATTGCTGAAGCATCGAACGGGCCATTAAGCCATGAAAAAGCCATTGAAGCCTTTGAAATCTTATTTGAAGGCTCTGCAACTCTAGCGCAGATTGGTGGCCTTTTAATGGCGATGCGCACAAGACAAGAAAGTGTGATCGAATATGCCGCTGCAGCTTCAGTCATGCGTTCAAAATGTGTCAAAGTAAAAGCACCAGACGGAGCAATGGACATTGTCGGAACTGGAGGCGATGGAATAGGAACTCTTAATATATCAACTGCAACAGCTTTCGTTGTGGCAGGCGCTGGGGTAACAGTGGCAAAACACGGCAATAAAAATTTAAGTTCAAAATCAGGCGCTGCAGATGCATTATCAGCGAGCGGTGTGAACGTTATGGTTGAAAAGGAAATTGTCGAAAAAGCTTTGGTTAAAGCTGGCATTGGTTTTATGATGGCTCCGATGCATCATCCGGCGATCAAGCATGTCATGCCAGCAAGACAAGAATTGGGCACCCGGACAATTTTTAATATCTTAGGACCTCTTACGAATCCCGCGGGAGTAAAATATCAGCTAACGGGAGCTTTTTCGAACGAACTTCTAGAGCCAATGGCGCAAACTTTAAAATCTTTAGGCACCAAGAAAGCTTGGTTAGTTCACGGCTCAGACGGGACAGACGAAATAACAATCACAGGTCTAACTTCAGTTTTTCAATTAGAAAATGGAGAAGTTAAAAAATCTGAAATTCATCCAGAAGAAGCCAGACTTCCGGTACACCGTCTTGAAGATATTCTTGGTGGATCTCCAAATCAGAATAGTAAGGCTTTTGTAGATTTACTAGAAGGTAAGAAAAGTGCATACAGAGACGCAGTTTTATTAAATTCTGCTGCAGCTTTAGTCGTTGCTGGAAAGTCAGATGATTTAATAACAGGTGTCGAATTGGCAAGTGAATCAATAGATAGTGGTAAAGCCAAAACTGCTCTCAATGAATTGATTAAAATAACCACGGGAAAAGAATGAGCCTAACCGTTTTAGACAAAATTAAAGCCTATAAACTTATCGAGATAGAGAATGATAAGAAAATTAAACCCTTATCAGATATCGAAGCGCTCGCAAAAAATGCCCCGGTCGTTAGACCTTTCGCAAAAGCACTAGCAAACTCGAAAAAGAACTCTCATAGTTTGATAGCAGAAATCAAAAAAGCGTCACCTTCAAAGGGTTTGATAAGAAAAAATTTTAATCCAAGTAAAATTGCAGAAGCATATGAGTCTGGCGGCGCAGCATGCCTTTCAGTTTTGACCGATACTCCCAGTTTTCAAGGAGCTAAAAATTTTTTAAACGAAGCAAAACAATCAACTAATCTACCAGCACTTAGAAAGGATTTTATGTACGATACCTATCAAGTTGCTGAAGCTAGGGCACTGAATGCGGATTGTATTCTAGTAATAATGGCGTCTGTTTCTGATATGCAAGCTCAAGAGCTCGAAGATGCAGCCTTCTATTGGAAAATGGATGTTCTTATAGAGGTGCACGATGAAGAAGAATTGGAGCGCGCGTTGGAGCTTAATTCAAAACTGATAGGAATTAATAATAGAAATCTGAAGACGTTTGAAACAGATTTAGAAACTACTCGCAAGCTAGCAAAATTAGTTCCACAAGATCGGTTTTTAATATCTGAGTCAGGCCTTAATTCCTCACAAGACCTTAATGAATTAACTAAACATGGTGCTTCTGCTTTTTTAATCGGAGAAAGTCTTATGAGACAAGACGATGTGGAAACTGCTACTAGAAATCTCATTTCAAAACCAATCGGAGGAGTTACCTTAAATGTCTGATCTGACTCATTTTGACGACGACGGCAATGCTCATATGGTAGATATTTCGGAAAAACCTCAAAGTTTTCGGGTAGCAAAAGCCGCTTGTAGCGTTGAGATGTCCAAAGAAACTTTAAAAGTTATATCCATGGGCAGAGCGAAGAAAGGTGACGTGCTAAATGTGGCAAGAATAGCCGGAATACAAGGCGCAAAAAGGACTTCGGAACTAATTCCCTTGTGCCATCCTCTTGCTATTACAAAGGTAAACTTAGATTTTTCCTTTAATGACACACTTCCCGGCATTGAAATAACTTCTACTGTTAAAACAACGGGGCAAACTGGTGTTGAAATGGAGGCACTAACAGCAGCGAGTATAGCTGCATTAACAGTATACGATATGATAAAATCTTTGGATAAAGGTGTCGTCATACGGGATATTCGCCTTATTTTCAAAGATGGAGGAAAATCAGGTCGATATGAAAGCTCATGATTTCATTTGAGCAAGCCTTATCAGAACTGCTTTCGTTGGCGAAACAGTTAGAGAGTGAAATGGCGAGCATAGAAGATGCTAGCGGTAGAATACTTGCCAGCGATGCTATAGCAACTCACAATCAACCACCATTTGATGCATCTGCTATGGACGGCTATGCATTGCAAAAATCAGATAAGCTTCCTAACAAAAAATTATCAGTAATAGGACGGGTAGCAGCCGGAGGCTTGTTCGACGGTTCTATAAACAAAAATCAAGCCGTAAGGATTTTTACTGGGGCACCATTACCTGCTGGAGCAGACAGTGTTTTAATTCAAGAAGATGCAGAAGTGAATGAGGATAATATTGTCATTAATGATAATATTGACGCCAACGATTATATCAGAAAAAAAGGCGACGACTATAAAAAAGGTGAAGTTTTACTTCAAAGGGGAAAAACTCTTAAATCATTTGATATCGCTTTATTAGCATCAATGAACTTCCCATTGGTTAATGTGATTAGGCGCCCACTAGTCTCAATAATTTCTACTGGAGATGAACTTGTTTATCCCGGAAATTTACCTACAAATAATCAAATAGTCGCCTCCAATACATTTGGGTTAAATTCACTTGTAAATAAGTGGGGAGCCAATGGCCATATACTTCCGATTTCTAGAGATAATAAGTCCAGTATCAATAAAGCCCTAGATCTAGCAGTTCCGGCTGATTTAGTAATTACAATAGGCGGAGCCTCTGTCGGTGATCATGATTATATAAAAGATGTATTCAGAGATAAAAATATTACAACTTCATTTTATAAAGTGGCAATGAAACCTGGAAAACCTATCTTAGCGGGGAAAAATAAAGATACAATTTTTATTGGTTTACCGGGAAACCCAGTTTCAGCTTTAGTATGCGCCCACCTTTTTATCAAACCACTAATAGGTAAAATGCTTGGCACAAATGAACTAGCAAACATTGAGAAACAGGCAATTTTACTGAATGACTTACCGGCTAATGGGGAGAGGAAGCATTTTATGCGGGGATTTAAAAAAGATGGCTTCATAGAGATTTTCTCTAAGCAAGATAGCTCTCTTTTGAGTATACTACAAAAAGCCAATTCTTTAGTTATTAGAGCCCCTAACGAACCTGCTTTAAAAAAAGGAAACCAAATAGGTTATTTTGAATTAGATTAATTTTTATTAATTGACACAAAACAAGAACTAAAATAGAACAAAAGTGTTTTAATACAACAAAGAGGCAGAGCATGCTAACGAAAAAACAACGTGATCTTTTGGAGTTCATACAAAAACGATTATCGAAGGATGGTGTACCTCCTTCTTTTGATGAGATGAAAGAGGCCCTTGATTTAAGATCTAAATCGGGAATTCACCGATTGATAACTGCTCTGGAAGAAAGGGGTTTTATAAAAAGGCTCGCCAATCGAGCGAGAGCAATAGAAGTTATTAAAATGCCCAGTTCATCAGAAACTCAACAAGTCGGAGGCAATAATTTTTCCAGTAAAACATTAGGAACAGTTAACGCAAATAGCAACGCGGCGCCTTTTGAAAGCGTCTATGCAAACGAAATTCCAGTTATGGGCCGAATAGCAGCTGGGGTTCCCATAGAAGCGATAAGTGAAATATCTCATAACGTTGCTGTTCCAGGCCAAATACTTAGGGGTGGTGGAGATCACTTTGCATTAGAAGTTAAAGGGGACTCGATGATTAATGCAGGTATTAATGATGGTGACGTCGTTGTAATAAAAGAGACCAACAGGGCTATGAATGGTGATATTGTTGTTGCACTAATTGAAAACCAAGAAGCTACATTAAAAAGGTTTTTTGTTCGGGGTGAAGCAATTGCATTAGAAGCAGCTAACCCAGCCTATGAAACTCGTACCTTTCCGCATGAAAAAATAAAGGTTCAGGGAAGGCTTGTTGGATTACTTAGAACGTATTGAATAAACTATTTTTATTAAGTACAACTCTATTTCTTTAGAGTTCTTAGTTCCTTTTGGGTAATAATTTCAGTCATACGGTTTATGTCTAGCAGCCTTGTTATCATGCTTTCATGAAGTTAAAAGCGTTGCTGAATTGATGATTGATTTGAAGGTATTGAAGTATGTCCCAAGTTGTTACCAGGATAGCCCCCTCTCCTACTGGATCCATGCACATCGGGACAGCGAGAACAGCTTTATTTAACTGGCTGTATGCACGCGGAAGAAATGGAAAGTTTTATATCCGAATTGAGGATACAGACAGAAAAAGGTCTACACCAGAGGCAACAGAAGTTATCTTAAATGGTCTTAATTGGTTAGGATTGGACTATGATGATGAGATAGTTAGTCAATTTGAAAGAGCGCCCCGTCATATTGAGATTGCTCATACCTTGTTAAAGAATGGCAAAGCATACAAATGCTTTTCAACCTCAGACGAAATTCAAGAATTTAAGGATGCAGCCCGCAAAAAGGGAACGTCCACTCTATTTAAAAGCCCTTGGAGGGATGCTGATCCTTCAACACATCCAAATTCTTCCTACGTTATAAGAATAAAATCTCCTGAAAATGGCGAAACCATAGTCAAAGATGAGGTTCAAGGAGAAGTTACTTTTAAAAATAACCAACTTGATGATATGGTGCTATTAAGATCAGACGGTTCTCCAGTTTACATGCTTGCTGTTGTCGTAGATGATTATGACATGGGTGTCACACATGTGATCCGGGGAGATGATCACCTAAATAATGCAGCCAGACAGAACTTAATTTATAGGGCTATGGAGTGGCAACTTCCAATTTATGCCCATATTCCACTAATTCATGGCGAAGACGGAAAAAAATTATCAAAACGGCATGGTGCTACGAGTATCGAAGAGTATCAACAGATTGGATATCCTTCCAGTGCAATGCGGAATTATTTGGCTCGACTAGGTTGGAGTCATGGTGACCAAGAATTTTTCACAGATTTGCAAGCATTAGAATGGTTTGATCTGAAAGGCATACGAAAGTCAGCGGCTCGATTTGACTTAAAAAAATTACAAAATTTATCTGGTCAGCATATAAACGCTACAGACGATGCTGCACTGCTGCATGAAATTCATAAGTTTCTATCGTCAAATAATAAACTAGTATTGTCGGATGAAAAAACTAAACTACTGAAAGATGCCTTTTATTGTCTTAAAAATAACGTTAAGACTTTTTCGGAACTTATTGATAAAGCTTCTTTTATATTTTTAGATATACCAATACCTATGAGTCCTGAAGCTAGTTCATTTATTGATGAATATTCAATTGAAATGCTGAAAACATTGACGCCGCAATTGCACAATGTTACTTGGTCTCGGGGAGATTTAGAGCAAGTTTGTAATGATTGTGCTGAAAGTTTTGGTGTAAAGTTTGGCAAACTAGCCTCACCTCTTCGAGCGGTTCTTTCAGGACAAACCAGAACCCCAAGTGTTTTTGACATGATGCTTGTGTTGGGACGCGACGAAACTATAGCAAGGCTGGAAAATGCCGAGGGTTATTGACCCATTTGCTTTACTATAAATATTGCATCATTTACGTGGTGAAGAAACAGAGAGAGATAAGAGATGGTTAAATCTTCAAAAACGGCAAAACTAATACTTGACGGTAACGAATTTGATTTACCAATTATGTCTCCGACCGCAGGGCCTGACGTTTTAGATATTCGCAAACTTTATGGTGAAGCTGGAGTATTTACATATGACCCGGGTTTTACCTCAACTGCTAGTTGCGATAGTACTATTACTTTTATTGATGGTGGCAAAGGAGAACTACTTCATCGAGGCTACCCTATAGATCAACTGGCAGAGCATTCGCACTATTTGGAGGTCTGTTTTCTTCTTTTGTATGGCAATTTGCCGACACCAGCTGAGCTTGAGGATTTTGAGAATAGAGTAACTAATCATACCATGATCCATGAACAGATGGGTTATTTATTTCGTGGTTTTAGGCGAGATGCTCACCCAATGGCTATTATGACTGGCGTCGTCGGAGCCATGTCTGCTTTTTATCATGATAGCACAGATATCACAGATCCTTGGCAACGTGAGGTTGCCTCAATTAGAATGATCGCAAAGATGCCTACCATTGCCGCAATGGCTTACAAGTATACAATTGGTCAACCTTTCGTTTATCCCCGTAACGACCTAGATTATGCGTCTAATTTTTTACGCATGTGCTTTGCAGTGCCTGCTGAGGATTACGAAGTTAACCCAATCCTTAGCCGAGCTATGGACCGGATTTTTACTCTACATGCCGATCATGAACAAAATGCATCGACAAGCACAGTTCGACTTGCATCAAGTTCTGGAGCTAATCCCTTTGCTTGTATTGCCGCCGGTATCGCTTGCCTATGGGGGCCGGCTCATGGCGGAGCAAATCAAGCCTGCTTGGAGATGTTACGTGAAATTGGAACTACAGATAAGATTCCAGAATATATAAAACGTGCTAAGGATAAAAATGATCCCTTTAGGTTAATGGGCTTTGGACATCGAGTTTATAAAAATACAGATCCTAGAGCTAAAGTTTTAAAAAGATCAGCAGACGAGGTATTAGAATTACTTGGGGTAAACAACAACCCATTATTACAAGTTGCAAAAGAATTAGAGAAAGTTGCTCTAAGCGATGAATATTTTGTTGATAAAAAACTTTTTCCAAATGTAGACTTTTATTCTGGTATAATATTGGAAGCTATGGGTTTCCCAACATCAATGTTTACCCCTATTTTCGCTCTATCGCGCACCGTCGGATGGATTTCTCAATGGAAAGAGATGATAGCCGATCCACAGGTTAAAATTGGTCGTCCAAGGCAGTTGTATTTGGGAGAAACTCCTCGAGACTATGTAGACATCGAAAAACGGTAACCGTCAGCGGCCTTCAAACTTAGCTTCTCTTTTTTGCAAAAAGGCTAAAACTCCTTCTTGAAAATCTCTCGTGTTTCCACAATTGTTTTGTAATTTTGCTTCCAGAGTCAATTGACTGTTGAGATCATTTTCAAAAGATGACTTTAGTGCTTCTTTTAAATAACCATATGCGATAGTTGGCCCATTAGCCAAATGATTGGCTCTAGAATGCCATACCTCTTCAAAAGTATCGTCGGAAACCGCCTCCCATATCAAGCCCCACTTATCCGCTTGTTCAGCTGAAATTTTATCAGCAAACAAGGATGCACCCATGGCTTTGGCTTTGCCCATAGTCCTTGGCATAATGTAAGTTCCACCTGCATCAGGAATTAATCCTATTCTCGTAAATGCTTGCAAAAAATAAGCTGAAGCAGAAGCAATAACTATATCAGCCGACAAAGCTAGGTTGGCGCCCGCACCAGCTGCAGCCCCATTAACTGCTGCTATAGTTGGAACTGGACAATCTAATATCGAGCGGAGCATGGGTTCGTATTCATCACGGAGTGTCCGTTCAAGATCAATCTGAGAAACTGATTTTCTATCTCCCAAATCTTGGCCAGAGCAAAAAGCAGAACCTGAACCCGTTATAACCAACACCCTGGCCTCTTTTCCCATTTGATTAACGCATTGGGTAATCTCAGCTCTCATTTGCGTATTAAGTGCGTTCTTCACATCAGGACGGTTGAGACGTATGACAGCCACTTTATCTTTTAACTCAAGTTCGATGGTTTCATAGTCCATAATAATATCCTTTTTGCTTTAAAGAAGGCTTTCACCTTAAAGGTTTAATTGATAAATTCATTGATCATTTATAATTTTTTCTAATTCTTTTTTCTCAACTTCTGAAAGAGATGAATGATTATTTCTACCAAAACGTTGGTTAGACCTTATAAATGAAATAGATATAATTATAGCGAGAAAAAGCATAAATGGCCCCGATAACCACAATACTAAATTAGAGCCAGACGAGCTTGGCTTTAGAAGAGCGAATTCACCATAGCGATTTACAACAAAATTTAAAACTTCGGCGTCACTATCACCAGCTAAAATTCTTTCTCGAACAAGGACTCTTAGATCTTTTGCCAAACTTGCATTACTGTCATCGATGCTTTCATTTTGGCATACAAGGCATCTAAGACCTTTAGAAATTTCACGGGCCCGCTCCTCTAACGCAGGATCATCTAAAATTTCACTGGGCTCAACACTAAAGGCAACCAAGGGAAAAAGATACAAAAACACAGCTATTAAAAAAGATCTTTTCACGTAGCTTGCTCCACTACCGAAACTTTTCGTCTTCCGGCAGCAATCCTTAACCTACGATCTGTCAAGCTAAGCAGACCCCCAACCGCCATTAATGCACATCCACCCCAAATCCAGTTTGTGAAAGGTTTCAAATAAGTCCTGATGGTCCACGAATTATCAGACTGTTGATCTCCTAAAACGACATACAAATCACGAGACAACCTATAGTCAATTGCAGCTTCAGTAGTTGGCATTTGAGCTACAGGATAGTTTCTTTTCTCTGGGCGAAGAACAGTCAACAATTGACCATCTTTTGACACTGCGATTACACCCATCGTTGAAAAATAGTTCGGACCTCGAACATTTTCGACACTATTGAGTTTCAGTTCATAAGCCGCAATTTTCCAGCTACCTCCGACCGGCACTACTCTGATGTCTTCTTTTTCCCAAGACGTAAGAGCAGCGATGGCAAACATCGTAATACCAAGTCCTGAATGCGCAAAAAATTTGCCAAAATCTGCTCTTGGTAAAACTATCAATCTTTTTAGAGATATAGAACGTCCCAGTTTTGAAAACAAATCAAGGATGGTACCCATTACTATCCATGCGCCCAAAAATACGCCGACAGGACCAATTAAACTTTTTCCAGTTTGTATTGCCCAAATCAGGCCGGCCAAACAAATGGAAAGAATAAAAACAAAAATAAGCTTTTTAGAAGAATTTAGTATATTTGCTCTCTTCCACGGTAGATTGGATCCGACCGGCAAAATTAATCCTAACAAAATCATGAACGGAGTAAACGCTGCATTAAAAAATGGTGGTCCTACGGAAAGTTTTCTATCAAAAAACAATTCGGCCACCAAGGGCCATATAGTTCCAAAAAACACAACAAAAGCTGATACGGCAAGGAGTACATTATTAGAAACAAGAGCTGTTTCTCTACTCACCATGGAAAAAACACCTCTGGCCTCCATCGCACTTGATCTGAAACTAAAAAGTGTAAGCGCACCACCCATAAAAATCCCTAATATGATTAGTATAAACATTCCTCTTTCAGGATCATTCGCAAAAGCATGAACGGAGGTTAAAACGCCAGATCTAACAATAAAAGTGCCAATTAAAGAAAAGCCAAAGGCTAAAATAGCTAGCAGAATTGTCCAGCTTTTTAAGGTTTCTCGTTTTTCAACTACAATTGCACTGTGTAGTAGAGCTGCTGCCAGAAGCCAGGGCATAAAAGAGGCATTCTCAACAGGATCCCAAAACCAAAAACCACCCCATCCTAGTTCATAATAGGCCCACCAGCTACCTAGTGCGATACCGATTGTGAGAAAAATCCAAGCCGCAAGTGTCCAAGGTCGAACCCACCTACCCCATGCAGCGTCTATCCTACCCTCAATTAGTGCAGCGACTGCAAAAGAAAAAGCCATAGATAAACCCACATAACCCAAATATAAAAAAGGTGGATGGAAGGCCAGCCCTGGATCCTGTAGAAGAGGGTTAAGATCTTGTCCATCAAAGGGCGGAATTTCAACTCTCTCAAAAGGGTTCGATGTAAATATTATAAACGCGAGAAAAGCAACACCGATTGCCCCTTGAATCGCTAAGACCCTTGTTTTTAAAAGAATTGGGAGGTTTGCACCAAACCAAGAGGCTGAAGCACCGAAAAGAGATAATATCAACACCCATAAAAGCATTGAACCCTCGTGATTTCCCCAGACACCTGTAATTTTATAAAGCATTGGTTTTAAGGAATGCGAATTTAAAACAACCAATTTTACCGAAAAATCTGATGTCATGAAAGCATGTGTAAGTGCTCCAAAAGAAGCTAATAATAAAGCGAATTGCAGATTTGCAGCACTTTCAGAAATTGCCATTAAATCAATACGGCCTTTATGTGCACCAAAAAGGGGAACCGTTGCTTGTAACAACGCCACGCAAAAAGCTAACAGTAAAGTGAAGTGACCAATTTCGTTTATCATCTCTTATATATAATTCTAAACAAAAAAGCTTTCCATGCTTATTTATGGAATGATTGTCGCAATTTAAATTTAAGATAAATAGCTGCTCAGCAAATAATATAGTTAATTGTTTACCTTTTTATAAACACCCTGCTCTTTCAGTGTATCTATGACCTCTTTTGGCATGTAATTTTCATCATGCTTTGCCAAGATCTCCGAAGCAATAAATTTACCGTCAGAATATTTTCCTGTTGCTATCATGCCTTGCCCCTCAGCGAAAAGATCAGGTAAAATACCTGAATATTGTACTGGAACAGATTTATTCCCATCTGTCACAATAAAATTGATTGATGTTCCCGTACCTTTGATCAAACTATTTTCTTGAACTAGACCGCCTATGCGAAAAACTTCATCCTTTTCAGGAGGCTGTTCTAGAACCTCAGATGGGGAGCGAAAAAAGTTTATTCCATCACGCATCGCATAACCTATAAGTGCAGTTGATAAGGCCAAAGCAATAAATGTTATGACAATTATTTGTATTCTGCGCTGTTTTTTTAAAGTTTTCATGAGCTACGGAAAAATAGGAACAAAATTGAGGCCACAAGTTTCATCAATTCCAAGCATTAAGTTGGCATTCTGTACAGCTTGACCCGAACTTCCTTTTGTTAAATTATCCAAAGCTGCAATTATAATACTTCGATTTTCAATTCGGTCCGGCACTACGCCTATATGACACTCATTTGATCCTCTGACATGGTGAGTACTTGGTGTTTCTCCAAGAGGCAAAACGTGAATAAAATGTTCGTTTTTATATCTATCAGATAAAATTTTATTAATTTCGTTACTATCTCCAACGACATAAGCAGTCGCTAAAATTCCTCTATTTGCGGGAATTAAGTGTGGTGTAAATTGAATATTTACAGATCGGCCTGCAATCTTAAATAATTCCTGATCAAATTCACCTAGGTGCCTATGAACACCTCCAACTGAATAAGCATTTGTTCCTTCCGAGAGCTCTGAATGTAATAAATTTTCCTTTAGAGATCTTCCAGCTCCTGACACTGCACATTTTAAGTCAAGGATAATATTATCAAGATCAATTACCCCCTGTTTAACCAGAGGCCGCAAAATATACTGACCAGTAGCAGCATTACAACCTGTACCGGCTACCAAACGTGCTGCTTTAATCTCTGTGCGATAAAATTCAGTTAGCCCATATACTGCTTCCTCCTGCAAATCATGAGCTTGATGATTATTACCATACCATTGTTCATAAATATCCGGATCTCGGAGACGAAAGTCGGCACTGAGATCAATTATTTTAAGCTGTCTCGGCAACCTCTTTATCACTTCTTGGGAAGTTTTGTGAGGTAAGGCGCAAAAGCAAAGATCTATATTGTCGAAATCTACTTCGTCAACCTTTATAAGAGAAGGCAACTTAAGTGATCTTAGGTGAGGAAAGACATTTTCCATACTTTGACCAGCTTTACTGTTCGCAGCCAGTACCACAATTTCCATTTCGGGATGGTTATAAATTATTCTAATTAATTCAGCGCCGGTATATCCTGAAGCACCTAAAATAGCGATTTTATACATTTATCAAAGTCTTATCTACGCAGGTTTAAATTTTACAGGCCTTTTTAGAAATTGCGTGGCTCTTGCCGACACAATAACCGGATCTCCAGTTGTTATAAATACATTTTTTGCCTTAATCTCCCCCACCATCTCAGGGTGCCTTAACAAATAGTCAGATAAACTTGCTGCTACAAGATTAGCTTGTGAGAAAACCTCTACACTCGGCCCTAAGGCTTCCTTAAAAATATTTTCCAAAAGAGGATAATGCGTACAACCCAAAATAGCGGCCTGCGGATTTGGCATTTTCCTTTTCAAAGCCTCAACATGTGAGCGAACTAAAGCATCTGCCAAAATTAAGTCTCCATCTTCAATAGCATCTACTAAACCGCCACACGCTTGGCTTTCGACATCCACACCTATGGCCCTGTACGCTAGTTCACGTTGAAAAGCTCGACTTGCCACCGTTGAAGGAGTTGCAAACAAGGCAACATTTTGAATCTTTACTTCTTTAGGCGGAGAATTGTCCCCCCAACTTCTATTCGTTAAACTTTCAATTAAAGGCACAAAAACGCCCAATACTCTTTTGTTTTTAGGTACCCACTCTTCCTGTATCTTTTTTAAGGCCGCGGCTGAAGCCGTATTGCAAGCTAAAACCACCAAATCACAACCTTCGTCCCATAGTCTTTCAATACATTTAGTTGTTAGATCAAAAACATTAGAAGCATCTCGAACGCCATATGGAGCATTTAAGTTATCTCCCAAGTAAACAAATGACTGGTCCGGCATTTTTTTCTCAACCGCACTAAAGACTGTCAGTCCCCCAAGACCGCTATCAAAAATACCAACTGCCACCTTAGAATATCCTAAATTTTATATCGACTTTCAAACTCGTAACCATAATTAAAATTATCTAACGGAGTTCGCGACAGCTTATAGGTCTCTTCTCTTAGAAAATCCATCAGAATTCTAGGATTGCCAGATCGAGATTTGATCGCTGTATCTGATAGTGGGTTGCCAATGGCAATTTTAACCGGATTACCAACCTTTGATTTAAATTCTTTAATTAATAATCCCATGCGAAGATTATAATGAATGTGGCTTGCCACTTGAAAAAGTCGACTATTATGACCTTCAAAAAAAATTGGCACTACCTGAGCGTCTGATCTAGTAATCATTTTAGCCGTAAATGATCTCCAACCAGGGTCCATAGGCACTCCAAAAGGACTCTGTGCCGTTGAAACGGTGCCTCCGGGAAAGACGCCAATTGCACCTCCATTATCTAGAAAGTTCAAGGCAGACAACCTAGTAGCTATATTCATCTTAGACGCTTCTTTGGTCTCATCGAATGAAATAGGCAATATAATATCATTTAAATCATCAGACTTACAAAAAACTTGATTAGCTAATATTTTAAAATCTTGCCTGGATTTCGACAAAATGTAACCAAGAATTAACCCATCTAAAATACCAAAGGGATGATTTGCGACTAGTATCAATGGGCCATCTTTTGGAATAGAGCTGAAATTCCCATCTAAAATCTCTAAAGATAAACCATACCTTTTGAGCATAATATTCCAGAAACTTTCACCCAATACTATTTCGTGCTCATATCCTTTAGCTTTTCTAATTAAACCAATTCTTCCAGTAATGTTTTCCAAAATTTTTATAATCGCTCTACCGCTATATGTTCGTGCGGAATAAGCATAGCTTATGTCACGAGCTGTTTGCCTGTTATGTTTCATTTTTTAATTTAATTTTATTTACAATTACTTTTTAAAAGGGCTGCGTAACAGTTTTTAAATAATAACAATTTATTCTGCCGCGTGATTAACCGCTCCTTTTGGAGTGTTTAATTTTTCTAACAAATTTTTTCGTTGAATTGAGGCCGTTTTAAAATTTTTTCTCTTTACAATACCAAAACCTTTTATTGATGAGGGAAGATTTAATAACTCTAGTATCAGCTCCCTATCTTTTTTCAGATCAAGATGTTTAATAAGCCGTAAGTCGTGTTCGTACTGATCAATTAACTGCAGATCCAACCGTCTATCTTTAGAATAAGAAAACAAATCAAATCGTGACCCTCTCAACCACTTAAACAAGGAAATAAATTTGAAAATATAGATCATATACCAACCGAATTCTATCTTTCTAGCTCTGCCATCTTTGCCCTCTTTTGAAATTATGGGGGGTGCTAGATAAAACTTTATCTTTTTAACATTTTCAAACTTCTCAGAAACCTTTTTGTATGTTCCAAGGTGCAAACGAGCTACTTCATACTCATCTTTATAAGCAAGAACTCTATGATAGTTTATTGCCACAGCTTCTTGAATATCGTGATCTTTAAATGAATTAATCATCTCTATAAATTTCTTAGATAGAGATTTATTTTGAAAAGCTTCTAAATGTTTTGATCGAAATTCAATCCGCTCTTTAAGTGAAGATTTTATTTGTATGACAGCGCTGTCTAATATTTTCTCTACCTCTTCCGGATAAAGGGCCGCCCAACGACCAATTTCAAAAGCGCGTAAATTTTGATCAATCATTGCACCGTTTAATTTTATCGCGTGTTTCAACGCCGCATGGCTTAAAGGCAATAGACCCTTTTGCCAAGCTGCTCCCAAAACTAAAATATTAGAGTAAATAGAATCTCCCATAAGTTTAGAAGCGAGTTTAGTTGAATTAAAAAGAGAAAGGCCTTCTTTTAATTTGGCTTCCATTGAAACAATTAGCTGCTCGTTAGGAATTTTGAAGTCTGTATCTCGAGTAAATTCACCAGTAACGATTTCGTCTGAGTTGACAACTGCCTTAGTGCGCCCGTTTGCAGTAAGATTAAGACATTTTGATCCAGAGCTTACAACCAGATCACCTCCTATTAGAGCATCACATTCACCCATGGTAACACGAATAGCTGATATATTATCAGGAGACTTGGCTATTCGACAATGAATATAAACAGCACCACCTTTTTGCGCTAAGCCCGCCATCTCCATCATACCTGCACCTAAACCATCTATTTGTGCAGCCTGAGCGACTAAAGCCCCTATGGTGACAACACCTGTCCCCCCTACACCAGTAATGACAACGTTATGGGTTTTATCTATCTCAGGTAGATTTGGTTGTTCCAAATGAGGTAAGTTAAAATCTGTTTTTTTTGTTTTTTTAATTTTTGCGCCTTCTACCGAAACGAACGAAGGACAAAAACCATTCAAGCAACTAAAGTCCTTGTTACAATTTGATTGATCAATTTCTCGCTTCCGCCCAAGTTCAGTTTCAATTGGCGTAACAGCGACACAATTTGATTGAACACCACAATCACCGCAACCTTCACATACATCTGTATTAATAAAAAGTCGTTTGTCAGGATCTGGGAATAGCCCACGCTTTCGTCTTCTTCTCTTCTCTGCTGCGCATGTTTGCACATAAACTATAGCTGTTACACCACTGATTTTTGACAGTTTTTCTTGTGCATAATTTAATTTACTGCGATCAACTTTCTCAATCTCTTTCGGAAATGAATTCAGCGATAAGTCTTCCTTGTCATCATACACCAATATGGTGTTTTTAATTCCAATCGCTAACAGTTCTTTGACAACACGTACCGCGTTTAAATGACCGTCGTTACCCTGACCTCCAGTCATCGCAACAGCATCATTAAATAGTATTTTATAAGTTATATCTGTTTTTGCAGCAACTGCAGCACGGATTGCTTGAATACCAGAATGATTATACGTCCCATCACCTATATTTTGAAATACATGCTTCCTCTTTGAAAATAGAGATTCCCCAATCCAATTTGCACCTTCACCCCCCATATGAGTAAAACCCAAAGTTTCACGGTCCATCCATTGCGCCATATAGTGACAACCTATTCCAGCGTAAGCCCTAGAACCTTCAGGGACGACTGTAGAACTATTATGTGGGCAGCCAGCACAAAAATATGGTAACCTCTCAGCTAAATCTGGTGCATTATCTGCAGATCTTGCTTCTTTAATTTTCTTAAGGCCTGAGGTTAATTTAGTATTACTGCAACCCTCTTCTTGAAAAATTTGCCCTATAGCAGAAGCGATGTCTAAAGGATCAAGTACTCCATAATCTGAGAATAATTTTTCATTATTTTTATCGCCTCCATAAACGCGGGTCTTACTCCCAACCGAAAAAAGAGTATCTTTTACTTGAGTTTCAATTATTTTTCGTTTCTCTTCGACTACTATTATCAGATCCAATTGATCCGACCATTCTAATAGGCTTTGCCTATCAATAGGCCACGTCTGAACAATTTTATAGCTTGTTATTCCCAATTCTTCAGCATCACGCGCATCGATCCCTAGAAGCGAAAAAGCATGAATTAAATCAAGCCAGTTTTTGCCTGCTGCGATTAAACCAATCTTAGAGTTAATTTTGGGGAAACCTATTTTGTCAATTCTGTTTACTCTTGCAAATTCTTCAGCAGCAATCTTTTTTTCATTAAATAATCTTTTCTCTTGCTCCTCAGGAGTATCCATTAACCTTATATTAAGGCTTCCACGTTCAAAACTATGTTCCGGTTCTTTAAATTCCAGGCGGAAAGGGTCACCGTCAACAACAGAAGTAACTTCAATTGTATCTTTCATCGTTTTGAGGCCTACCCATAATCCACTAAATCGTGAGAGGGCAAATCCATAATGCCCATAATCGAGTATCTCTTGCACCCCAGCAGGACTCAGTATTGGCATACCAGCGTCAATTAAAGCCAAATCAGACTGGTGAAGGACAGTCGAGCTTTCACCAGAGTGGTCATCTCCCATTGCCATTAAAACACCACCATGCATAGATGTTCCTGCCATATTTGCATGACGCATGGCATCTCCTGATCTATCAACACCTGGTCCTTTACCGTACCAAAGACCAAAAACACCATCGTGAAGGCCTTCACCACGCAATTCTGCTTGTTGAGCTCCCCATAAAGCTGTAGTGGCCAGATCTTCATTCAATGCTTCTTTAAATTGTATTTTTGAAGCTTCTAACTCTTTTGCTGCTCGCTTCATTTGGAAGTCTACAGCTCCCAAAGGAGAACCACGATATCCGGTAACAAATCCAGCAGTATTCAAACCAGACTTGTAATCTCGATATTTCTGACCGAGCATTAGTCTCACTAGAGCTTGGGTTCCATTCAACAGAACATTAGATTCAGCAAGATTATATTTATCATCCAATTTAATAGACGTGTTTGCCATATCCAATTCCCTAATCTTAGATTAAAATTAGTGCGCTTCTTGGGGTTGTGCCAGTAAAAATCTCTATTTTTCACGTTACGTCCATTCTGGCATTTAACACAAGCCAGAATCATGTAATAAATTGGAACGTAAGGATCGGCTTATGGATTGGGATAAATTACGAATTTTTCATGCTGTTGCAGATGCAGGAAGCTTGACCCATGCAGGTGAAACCCTTCGTTTATCACAATCAGCAGTTAGTCGACAGGTTCGCTCTCTAGAGGAAAGCCTTAACACTACCCTTTTCCATAGGCATGCTCGTGGACTTATTCTTACAGAGCAAGGCGAACTGTTATTTGATGCCACAAATAGTATGAATAAAAGACTTGAGGCCGCATCAGCACGTATTCGAGACAGTGAAGAAGAAGTCTTTGGAGAGTTAAGAGTTACAACCACTACAGGGTTTGGAACTCTTTGGCTAGCTCCTCGACTTCCCAAATTATATGAAAAATATCCAGAATTAAAAATCGATTTAATGCTTGAGGAACGTGTTTTGGATTTACCCATGAGGGAAGCAGATGTTGCTATTAGAATGAAAGAGCCAAGTCAGGCCGACCTAATCAGAAAACGTTTAATGACCGTGAAGATGCGCCTTTATGCTTCACCAGAATATCTCAAAATTCATGGAACACCCTTGAATGAAGAAGATATGAAAAATCACCGTTTGATTTGTCAAAACCCACGATCAGCTCAAGTTTCCTCAGGTTTGGCTTTGGTTCAGCGTTTGATGACCCAAGACATCCCATCTATGCTAACGGTCAACAACTATTTTGGGGTTTTACAAGCAGTAATTCACGACTTAGGTATAGGTGTCTTACCGGATTATGTAACACAAGAATTTGACAGTGTTGTCCCAGTTCTCACCGAAGTTCAGTCAAACGATGTTCCAGTTTATTTGGCCTTTCCTGAAGAATTGCGTCATTCCAAAAGAATTGAAGCTTTCCGAGATTTTGTGCAATCAGAAATTATTGAGCACCGCAAAGCTTTAAAAGCCCAGTTGATGGGTTAAGGTGATTAGATAACTCCTTGGATTGCTCTTTATAAATGCTTAGCTTAAGAGATGTTCAATGAAAGTGAGCAGAATATGAACGAACCTGGGATAACCGAAGAACTTATTGAAATACATGGTTTAAAACCAGAAGAATACGAATTAATAAAGTCAATTATTGATAGAATACCTACATTCACAGAGCTTGGAATTTTTTCCGCCATGTGGAATGAACACTGTTCATATAAATCCTCTAAAAAATGGCTCAGAACTTTGCCAACAGAAGGCACTCAGGTCATTTGCGGTCCTGGTGAGAATGCAGGAATTGTTGATATAGGAGACAATCAAGCATTAGTTTTCAAAATGGAAAGCCATAACCACCCTAGCTACATCGAGCCCTACCAGGGAGCGGCTACAGGCGTAGGTGGAATCTTGAGAGATGTGTTTACTATGGGAGCCCGACCCATAGCTGTTATGAACTCATTAAGCTTTGGAAAAGTTTCTCACCCTAAAACACGCCAACTAGTGAATGGTGTCGTATCTGGCATCGGGGGATATGGGAATTGCTTTGGAGTTCCAACAGTTGGAGGCGAAACAAGATTTGATGCCTCATATGACGGAAATTGCCTTGTTAATGCTTTTGCAGCAGGCTTAGTTGATCAAAACAAAATATTTTACTCAGCGGCCTCTGGGGTGGGTATGCCTGTTGTGTATCTTGGGGCAAAAACCGGTCGAGATGGGGTTGGTGGAGCCACTATGGCTAGCGCTGAATTTGACGATACTATCGAAGAAAAAAGACCAACCGTTCAAGTGGGTGATCCGTTTACAGAAAAACGCCTGATGGAAGCTTGTCTTGAGCTTATGCAAACGGGAGCCGTTATTTCAATTCAAGATATGGGAGCGGCAGGTCTTACATGTTCAGCTGTTGAAATGGGTGATAAGGGTAATTTAGGAATTAGCTTAGACCTTGAAAAAGTTCCCACTCGAGAACCTGATATGAGCGCTTACGAGATGATGCTATCAGAAAGCCAAGAGCGAATGCTTATGGTTTTAGACCCCCAAAAAGAACATTTAGCCAAATCAATTTTTGATAAATGGGATTTAGATTTTGCCATTGTTGGAGAAACTATTTCTGAAGACCGATTTTTGATCAAATTAAATGGTGAGGTGAAGGCTGATCTTCCCTTAAAGGCTTTGGCTGGTAATTCCCCAGAATATGATAGGCCTTGGACAGAAACACCCGCCCCTGATGAATTGAAGGATGTGGTTGAAATCAATGCTATTGACGGACTAAAGGCTTTGATTTCTTCAGTAAACTATTGTTCAAAACACTGGATTTACGAACAATATGACAGCCAAGTTATGGCTGACACCATTCAGAGACCTGGCTTTGGCGCAGGAATAATTAGAGTTCACGGTACTGAAAAATCAGTTGCATTTACAAGTGATGTAACCCCTCGTTATGTTAAGGCCAATCCTTTAGAGGGAGGCAAACAAGCCGTTGCAGAGGCATATCGTAACCTAATTTCAGTGGGAGCTAAGCCTCTTGCAGCTACGGATAACCTGAACTTTGGAAATCCTGAAAAACCTGAAATAATGGGGCAATTCGTGCAAGCAATTAAAGGCATTTCTCTGGCTGTTAAAGAATTGGAGATGCCAATAGTTTCAGGTAACGTTAGTTTGTATAATGAGACAGATGGGGTTGCAATAAATCCAACACCAACGATAGGTGCTGTTGGGCTGATAGACGCTTCAGAAAAACCTATAAATGGACGAGCTGCTGAGGGTGATGTAGCTATTCTAATTGGTGAAACTAGCGGTCATTTGGGACAGACAGCATTACTGCATGAAGTTTTCAGTAGAAGTGATGGCGATGCTCCAAAAGTTAATTTGAAGATGGAAAGAAAACACGGCGAATTTATTTTGACTAATAGAAACTTAATAAATGCTTGTATTGACCTTTCGGATGGTGGTTTGGCTTTGGCTGCCTTCGAACTTGCACATCACTCAAATGTCGGACTTGAAATATATGAGGAAAACACCGAATTTTTATTCAGTGAAGATCAAGCTCGATACCTTCTAGCATGCAATTTTGATCAAGCTGAAAGCCTCTTTATAGAGGCCGGACAGCATAATATACCTGTTCAAACTGTTGGCAGTTTTCGAGGTGACAGCATCGCTTTTGGTCGATCTTCTTTAGATTTGGCGCAACTTTCAGCTTTTTTCAACGATACCTTTGAGAATTTATTTCAAAATTAAAATAATTATTTATAATTTACGTATTGTTACCAAAGGATTACCGTCATACATTTAAGGCAAAGGAGTATTTAATGGTAATGCAGGCTAATGAAATAGAAGCTCTTATTAAAGAGGCATTACCGGAAGCAACAGTAACAATTACTGATCTAGCGGGTGATGGAAATCACTATGCAGCAGAGGTTATAGACGAGAGTTTTCGAGGGAAAAACAGAGTTCAACAACAACGAGTTGTTTACTCTGCGCTAAAAGGCAAAATGGACGGATCTAATGGAGAATTGCACGCTTTAGCGCTCACTACTAAAATTCCAGAAGGATAATTTATAGTAATTTAACAAGAAAGGTTTCAGTTGTGTCAGATACAAAAACAATAATTGATGAAACAATAAAATCGCATGATGTTGTACTTTACATGAAAGGTACAAAATCAATGCCTCAATGTGGATTTTCTAGCCGAGTTGCAGGCGTATTGAATTACATGGAAGTTGACTATCAAGACATCAATGTTCTAGCCGACGAAAATATAAGACAAGGTATAAAAGACTATTCAGACTGGCCAACTATTCCACAATTATACGTAAAAGGTGAGTTTGTAGGTGGGTGTGATATCATTACTGAAATGACACTATCAGGAGAACTCGATACCATGTTTGAAGAAAACGGAATAAGTTACGATAAAGACGCGGCTGACAAGATACGTGAATCAAATGCCTAACTTGAAACTTTAGCAGCTAACTCTTCTGCTTTTTCAGCAATATTTTCCAGTTGAATTAAAAGCTCACTGTCAACGGAACCGGTGTTGATCTGTGACTCAGCCTTTTCAAGTTGTTGCACCTTATTTAGAGCCTCCTCTAAAGCCTTTTCACATTTCGTCATTTTCTCTGTAGTTGTGGCCATTTTATCTGCTAACATCAATGCTGACATAAGCAATAACTTTTGTTCTGATAACTGCCCAATCTGACTGATCAAATACGAAGCTTCATCGTTCAAAAGACCAGCTGCAAACTCTAATGCGCTTTCTTCACCAGGCTGACACGTAACAGTAAATTTTTTATCACCAATATTAATTGCAACCTCAGGCATTAGTCTGCTCTCCCTTCTTCAGATAGTGCGGATGATAACTGATCATACAGTGTCTGAAGTTCTTTTTTTTCTTCTTCTCGCTCAGCCCTAAGCGCCGCCAATTCAGTACTTAAACTTTCCATATCAATGTGCGCTATATTATCTTTTCGTAGACTTTCTAATTCACTTTCAAGAGCTTTTACTTGACTTTTTAAGCCCAAGTTCTCTGACATTAAAGAGGATGATAAATTAGCATCTTCTTTGTTTTCCGAGACAGCTTCCATCGCTGAATCTATTTTTGCCAAGGCATCATTTAATCGCTCTCTCAGTTTTTCAAATTGCTCCATTTACAGAACTCTTTCAACTCTTATTAATTTTTTTCACAACCGCATAATTTACGAATCAAGCAGCCTTTTCTTCCAATAGTTTATAACAAGAAATTAAAAAATACTTGCTTTATAAAAGCATTTTTTAAACCGACAGCTTGATATTCATTTTGATCCTGATAAAGAGCCTCATACATAGCAATGAGGTTTTGAGCGATGCTGATTGAGAAGTTACAAAAAGAACATCCAGTACATTGGAAAAATGCAACAGCAATCAGAGTTTTGACCTTAGACGCAGTTGCGGCCGCAAATTCTGGACATTCTGGCATGCCCATGGGTATGGCGGATGTAGCAACTGTCCTGTTTTTTAATCATTTAAAGTTTGATCCCAAAACACCTTCTTGGCCTGACAGAGACCGTTTAATCCTATCGGCTGGTCATGGATCAATGCTACTATACAGCCTTTTGTATTTAACTGGATACGAAGACTTTCCAATAGAAGAAATAAAAAACTTTCGTCAACTCGGCGCCAGAACAGCTGGGCATCCAGAGAATTTTTTATCTCAAGCGATTGAGACTACGACCGGCCCGCTTGGTCAGGGAATTGCTAATTCCGTTGGTTTTGCAATGGCAGAGGAAATTCAAAGAGCTAAATTTGGAAAAAATGTTATCGATCATTACACATATGTATTTGCCGGTGATGGCTGCCTCATGGAGGGCGTCAGTCAAGAAGCAATTACCTTAGCTGGACGGCAAGAGTTATCTAAATTAATAGTTTTTTGGGATAACAACAACATAACAATTGATGGTAAAGTCGATCTAGCGGACGCCACAAACCAGGTTGATCGATTTAAGTCATCAGGGTGGCATGTTTTAGAAATTGACGGCCATGATCCAATCCAAATAGATCACGCAATAATAGAGGCAAAAAAAAGCAATAAGCCTACCATGATAGCCTGCAAAACGCATATCGCACTAGGCTCATCTGCTCAAGATACATCAAAAGGTCATGGTGCTCTTACAGATAAATCATTAATTGAAGAAACTAAAAAAGTTTACGGATGGAGCCAAGATGCGTTTTTTGTTCCAACAGAAGTAAAGGCCGCATGGGAAAAAATTGGCAAAAAGGGCCACGAGAAGAAATTGTCCTGGGAAAATCGTTTTTCAGCAATATCTCAAAAGAAGCAATCTGAATTTTTACGGATTTATTCGATGGAAGTGCCGGTAGCACTCAATAAAGCGATCAATAAATTTAAAAAAACAATAGCTTTTGATCAGCCTAAAGTCGCGACACGCAAATCAAGTGAAATGGTATTAAATGTGATAAACCCAATTATGACAGAGACCATAGGCGGGTCCGCTGATCTTTCGGGTTCTAACAATACTAAATCTACAGATATGACCGTGTTTGATGTAAATAATAGATTGGGAAGGTATGTTCATTGGGGCGTTCGTGAACATGGAATGGCTGCAGCAATGAATGGCATGGCTCTGCATGGAGGGTTAAGACCCTACGGTGGAACATTTATGTGTTTTACTGATTATGCAAGACCATCAATGAGATTGGCCGCATTGATGAAAATTCCGACAATTTTTGTGATGACACATGACAGTATAGGTTTAGGCGAGGATGGCCCAACTCACCAACCCGTTGAACATTTAGCTATAAGCCGCGCCACACCAAATACTTTCGTTTTTCGACCAGCAGACAGTGTTGAAACAGCAGAAGCATGGGAACTGGCTTTACAATCCAAAAGCACGCCTTCCGTTCTCGCTCTAACAAGACAAGGATTGCCAACCGTTAGGACCAAACATAAATCAGCTAATTTATCTGCCAAGGGTGCTTATATTTTAGAGGAAGCGCATGGTAAGAGACGAGTGATCTTAATCGCTTCAGGGTCAGAGGTATCAATAGCTCTTAATGCTAGACAGCAATTACAAGACCAGGGCATAGGTACGCGAGTAGTATCCATGCCCTGTATGGAACTTTTCGAAATGCAAGACGAAAAGTACAAAAAGCGTGTTCTTCCGGGTGGGCGGCACGTTAGAATTGCAATCGAAGCAGGCGTGAAAGACAGTTGGGATAAATGGTTACTGGGAGAACGCGGAAGAGAAGCTAATTCTGGTTTTGTCGGAATGTCTAGTTTTGGAGCATCTGCACCAGCAAATACACTGTTCGAGCATTATGGAATCACTTCTGAGCAGGTTGTAAAATTAGCCAAATCCAAAATCTGAACTGATTTTTATACGTTGATAAAACTTTATTTTATTTTGTTAGCGCAATCATTGTATATTTTGTCACATTTATCGCTAACATATTGAACTATATCCATTTATTCTTTTCTTCTTTTAGTCTTTTGGTGTATCAAACTAATGGGTGTACTGGAGATTACGAGATGTCAATTAGCGTTGGAATCAATGGTTTTGGGCGGATTGGAAGAAGTACATTTTCGCATATTGCAGAAAGTGCGAGAAATGACATCCATGTAACCAAAATAAACGCAACAGGTCCGATTGAAACAAATGCACATCTATTAAAGTATGATAGTGTACATGGAAGATTTTCTGGTGAAATAACTGTTGAAAACGACCATCTTGATATAGGCAATGGTCCCGTCAAAGTATTTTCATCGTATGATCCAAACGATCTGGATTGGTCAGGTTGTGATGTTGTCCTTGAGTGCACTGGAAAATTTAACGATGGAATAAAATCTAAAGTACATATTCAACAAGGAGCAAAGTCAGTATTAATTTCAGCACCCGCTGATAACGTCGATAAAACAATTGTTTACGGAGTTAATCATAGATCACTGACGGATAAGGATAAAATTGTTTCTAACGGCTCTTGTACTACAAATTGCCTTGCACCGTTGGCCAAAGTGCTAAATGACAATATTGGTATTGAACGTGGAATAATGACCACAATTCATAGTTACACCGGCGATCAACCAACACTAGATAGAAGGCATGCTGACCTTTATCGCGCTCGCGCAGCGGCATCGTCAATGATACCAACTTCTACTGGGGCAGCTCGAGCACTGGGAAAAGTACTACCTGAACTTCACGGAAAATTAGATGGAACGGCTCTCAGAGTACCTACCCCGAATGTAAGTGCTGTTGATTTGACTTTCGAAGCAAGTATTCCGGTAACCGTTGAAGATGTTAATTCTGTGGTTGAGAAAGCAGCACTAAATGACATGGTAAAAGTCTTGAAATATGATCCCGAACCTAAAGTTTCTATTGATTTCAACCATACAACACATTCTTGTATTTTTGCCCCAGAGCAAACAAAAGTCGTGGGTAAATATACTGTTCGCGTTTTAGCCTGGTACGATAATGAATGGGCTTTTTCATGTAGAATGGCAGATGTGGCTTCCACAATGGGTAGCCTTATATCGAGTTAAAGAAAAGTTACGTTTTGATAAATTTACGATGCTCTGTAATTCCATTTAAATGATCAATTTTCAGTTGACAATTCAACTTTAAGTGCGATGTTAGCGCTAACTATTTTTAAAACCCTGTAAGGAAATAAAAGTTGACTGTTCGAGTAGGAATTAATGGTTTTGGACGTATTGGTCGAAATATTCTTCGAGCAATTGTAGAAAATAAGCGAAAAGATATTTCTGTAGTTGCCATTAATGATTTAGGACCTGTGGAAACGAATGCACATTTACTGAAATATGATAGTATTCATGGAAAATTTCCAAATAAAATCACCGTAGATAGTAATACTATAGATGCAGGAACTGGACCGATTAAAGTGACAGCTTTAAAAAACCCGGAAGATCTTCCTTGGAACGATGTAGATATAGCTTTTGAGTGCACTGGCATTTTTAATGAAAAAGAAACAGCTGGTAGACATCTCAAAAACGGTTCGAAAAAAGTTTTGGTTTCAGCTCCTTGCAAGGATGCCGATAAAACAATTGTTTTTGGTGTCAATCATCAAACACTTACAGAAAATGATTTTATTGTTTCAAATGCCTCTTGCACAACAAATTGTTTAACTCCAGTTGTGAAAGTTCTACATGAAAAACTTGGAATTATAAGAGGTTTTATGACTACAGTTCATAGCTATACAGGAGACCAACCTACTCTTGATACAATGCATTCAGATTTATATCGATCGAGATCCGCAGCTATGAATATGATTCCAACATCGACCGGTGCTGCTCGTGCAGTAGGGTTAGTAATGCCAGAACTCGATGGCAAACTTGATGGTGTTGCTATAAGGGTACCCACTCCAAATGTTTCAGTTGTTGATCTTACATTTGAATCTTCGAAATCTACCACTGAGAGTGAAATTAATTCTTATATTGAGAACGCCTCATTAAGCGATTTAAAAGGCATACTGGGCTTTACAAAAGAAAAATTGGTATCAATGGATTTCAATCATGATCCACATTCCTCAATATTCGCGGCAGACCAGACAAAAGTACTTCAAAATAATATGGTACGAGTTTTAAGTTGGTATGATAATGAATGGGGTTTTTCAAACCGAATGTCAGATACAGCTTTGGAAATGGCAAAATTTCTGTAAGGTCAATTAGACATATTTAATTTGTTTAATAATCTGTTTGCAACATGAGGCGTGACAAATTTAGAAATATCGCCGTCCAATCTTGCTATTTCTTTCACTAGTTTCGAAGCTATAGCTTGATGCTTAGCCTCAGCCATCAAAAAGACAGTTTCGATAGAATTATCTAACGATCTATTCATGCCTACCATTTGAAACTCATATTCAAAATCTGCAACAGCCCTTAGTCCACGTACAATTACTTGAGCACCAACATCATGAGCGCAATTAATTAGTAGGTTTTCAAACGGATGAACAATAATCTCTGTTCCTGTTTGTTCGGATAGATCAGCACAGTCCTTTTCTAACATTTCAACCCGTTCTTCGAGAGTAAATAAAGGAGCTTTATCTCGGTTAATAGCCACACCTATTACTAAGCGATCAACCAATAGAGACGCTCTTCTTATTATATCTATATGACCTAAAGTAATTGGATCAAATGTACCTGGATATAGGCCGATACGCATTCAAGTTTTCCTTCTCGTTTAATTAAAAATAAAGGACTTGCAGGATTACTCTTATAGTGAATTTAAGATGATTAAAATGTGTTTTCTTATAAAATTTTAAATGGTAAGGTTTAGCTTCAATTTTTGTAAATGCTTTGAGTTTAATTACCAAGAAAAATTAAAAGAAGGCTAAAATTAAAATTTTTTTAAATTAACAATATTACGAATAAATATTTCCTCTGGTTCTATCTTTACCACAGCGTTAATATCTTTTTCTAAGCGAGGAGAAAAAAATGAAAGAGCTATCTCATTATATCAACGGTGAATATGTTAAAGGTTCATCAGGCAGATTTGCAGACGTATACAATCCAGCAACCGGTGAAGTTCAAGCAAAGGTTCCTTTGGCATCAGAAGAAGAAATGCAGATGGCCGTGCAGGTCGCACAATCAGTTCAACCAGATTGGGCAGCAGTTAACCCACAACGCCGTGCCCGGGTAATGATGAAGTTTGTTGATTTATTAAATAGAGATATGGATCAACTCGCGGAAGCTTTAAGTAAAGAACACGGAAAAACATTTCCTGATGCTAAGGGTGATGTACAAAGAGGTTTAGAGGTTGTCGAATACTGTATTGGCGCTCCTCAAATGCTTAAAGGTGAATTTACTGATAGTGCTGGTCCAGGAATAGATATGTATTCAATGAGGCAAGCACTCGGCGTATGTGGTGGTATAACCCCTTTTAATTTTCCAGCTATGATACCCATGTGGATGTTTGCCCCTGCTATTGTTTGTGGGAACGCTTTCATCTTGAAGCCATCAGAGAGAGATCCATCAGTTCCAATGATGCTAGCTGAATTAATGGAAGAGGCAGGTCTACCAAAGGGTGTTTTACAAGTTGTTAACGGAGATAAAGTTGCTGTTGACGCCATGCTTGATAACCCAGTCATTCAATCGATTGGGTTTGTTGGGTCAACTCCTATCGCTGAGTATATTTATGGAAAAGGTTGCTCTAATGGCAAACGCGTTCAGTGTTTTGGTGGAGCTAAAAACCATATGATAGTAATGCCAGACGCAGATATGGATTTGGCAGCAGATGCATTGGTGGGCGCTGGCTATGGTGCTGCTGGTGAGCGATGTATGGCTATTTCTGTGGCCGTTCCTGTAGGTGACGAAACAGCAGACCGCTTAGTCGAAAAGCTCGTTCCAAGAATTGAACGGCTTCAAGTAGGCCCGTACACAGCTGGTGACGAAATAGACTATGGCCCAGTTGTGACGTCGGCGGCTAAGCAAAACATATTAGGCTTGGTAGAGAGTGGTGTTAAACAAGGTGCAAAGTTAGTTGTGGATGGTCGGGACTTCTCCCTTCAAGGATATGAAAATGGTTTTTTTGTCGGTCCACATTTATTCGATAATGTCACGCCAGATATGGATATCTATAAAAAGGAAATTTTCGGCCCTGTTTTATCAACGGTAAGAGCTGGAAGTTATGAAGAAGCCATTAAACTTGCTATGGATCACGAGTATGGCAATGGTACAGCAATATTTACACGGGATGGTGACACGGCTCGGGATTTTGCGGCAAGAATTAATATTGGCATGGTAGGTATAAACGTACCAATTCCTGTTCCACTAGCTTACCACACATTTGGAGGGTGGAAAAAATCTGTATTTGGAGATTTAAATCAACACGGGCCCGATGCATTTCGTTTCTATACAAGAACGAAAACTGTAACTTCTAGATGGCCGTCTGGCATCAAAGAAGGCGGTGAGTTTAATTTCAAACCAATGGATTAACTTTTACAATATTAGGATCCTAAATGGAATTTTCACTTTCAGAAGAACAAGAAGCCATTTTTGATGTTGCCTACTCTTTTGGCCAAGAAAATATCGCCCCTTTTGCTATCCAGTGGGAAAATCAAGGAACAATTCCTAAAGAATTGTGGGGCAAAATCTCTGAACTTGGGTTTGGAGGTATTTATGTATCAGAAGAATATGGGGGGTCAGGCTTAAGCAGATTAGATGCAACGCTTATCTTTGAAGCTTTAGCTATGGCCTGCCCTTCTGTAGGCTCTTTTCTATCAATTCATAATATGGTTGGAGGAATGATTGATAAATTTGGTTCCGATCAAAATAAGGAGTCTTTTTTACCAGATCTCTGCAGTATGAAAAAGATATTCAGTTATTGTTTAACTGAACCTGGGTCTGGATCTGATGCCTCAGCTCTCAAAACTAAGGCCACTCGAACAAATGAGGGCTTTATCTTAAATGGTACAAAATCTTTTATTTCAGGTGGGGCCTACTCAAATGCCTATTTAACCATGGCAAGAACAGGTGAGGATGGCCCAAAAGGCATTTCAGCTATCATAATTGAAGACCCTAGTGACGGATTAAGCTTTGGAGCATTTGAAGACAAAATGGGATGGCGAGCACAACCAACAGCACAAGTTCAATTTGACGACTGTCGCGTACCAAGCGATAATTTAATTGGTGATGAGGGATGCGGCTTTACTTACGCCATGGCAGGTCTGGACGGTGGACGACTTAATATTGCAGCTAGTGCACTTGGAGGCGCTCAGTTTGCCTTAGATTCCTCTTTGACTTACATGAATGAACGAAAAGCCTTTGGGAAAAATTTAAATCAATTTCAAGCTCTTCAATTTAAGTTAGCTGACATGGAGGTAAAACTACAAACTGCAAGAACATTCTTACGCCAGGCTGCATGGAAGCTTGATACCCAAGCAAATGATGCTTCAAAATTCTGCGCAATGGCTAAGCTATACGTAACGGACGTATCATTTGAGGTTGCTAATGAAGCACTTCAACTTCATGGGGGTTACGGTTACTTAACAGATTACGGCATAGAGAAAATTGTTCGGGATTTGCGAGTTCATCAAATTCTCGAAGGAACAAACGAAATCATGCGACTGATTATATCTCGCCAAATGCTAACATAATCATGTCGGACATAAATCTGAGAATACAGGGAAAAGCTGGACGAATAACGCTACAAAGACCTGAAGCCTTAAATGCAATGACATACGACATGTGTCTAGCAATTGAAAAAGCTTTAATTGATTGGAAAAATGACCCAACTGTAGAACTGGTAATTATCGATGCTTTAGGAGAAAAAGCGTTTTGTTCAGGTGGGGATATTTCAGATTTATATGAAGCAGGACTAAGTAAAAATTACAGCTATGGAAAGAAATTTTGGGCTGATGAGTATCGTTTAAATGCCTTAATATCAAATTATCCCAAACCGTACATTTCCTTCATGCAGGGCTACACAATGGGTGGAGGTGTTGGGATTTCATGTCATGGGTCTCACCGGATAGTATGTGAGACGAGCAAGATTGCCATGCCTGAGTGCAGTATCGGATTAGTTCCAGATGTTGGTGGATCTCTTTTATTAGCAAAAGCTCCGGGTAATATTGGTTACTTTTTAGGATTAACTGGAACACAAATGAGCGCATCAGATGCCATCGTTGCTGGATTTGCAGATATTTACATACCTAAGGATACATGGCCTGATTTAATCAAAAAACTAGAAAGATCTGGGGATTGCTCAATATTAGACAAAGAGCCAATAAATGTAGGTCTCAGCCAGTTAGCTGATCATAAACAACTTCTTAAAACTGCCTTTGCCTCAAAAAACCTTGTAAAAATTGTAGATTTTCTTTCTAGATCTGAAAATCAATTTGCAACTAGTGCATTAAGTCGAATTAAGAAAAATTGCCCATTGGCAATGTCTTACACTATTGAAATGCTTTCACGCCTTTCGCCCCAGTCAAAAATAGAAGAAGCTCTAGATTTAGAGTATAGATTCACTTCAAGGGCTCAAGAGTATGGAAATTTTCAAGAAGGTATTAGAGCAGCGATAATTGACAAAGATAGAAATCCAAAATGGAAATTTGAAATAAGTTCAGTACCTAACGAAATAATAGATGAATTTCTAAAACCAGTATAACTTTTTATAAAATCAGGAGAGTTTTGATATGAGAATTGGATTTATTGGCTTAGGGAATATGGGCGGTCCAATGGCTCATAACTTGGCAAAAGCTGGATTTGAAGTCGTTGGTTTCGATACTCAAGAAGTTAAAGTGGATCAAGTTAAAATAGTATCAACTTCAAAAGAATGCGTGTCAAATTCAGACGTAGTCATCACCATGCTACCCAACGGAGAAATACTTAAGTCAGTAGCCAATAAAATTATTCAGCACATGAGACATGGATCAATTTTCCTAGATTGTTCCACAGTCGATGTAGAGTCAGCCAAAAGCGTAGCTGAAATTTCCGAAAGCTACGGAATTATTCCACTGGATGCTCCAGTTTCTGGAGGAATAGGAGGTGCTGAAGCGGGCACGCTTACCTTTATGGTAGGATGTCAAATGGAAGGATTTAATGGAGCTAAAAAACTATTTGATATTATGGGTCAAAAAGCTGTTCATTGTGGAAATTCTGGAAATGGACAGTCTGCAAAGGTTTGCAACAATATGATTTTAGGAGCTACGATGGTTGCAACCTGTGAAGCCTTCTCTTTAGCTGACAAACTTGGTTTGGATAGACAATCCATGTTTGATGTTGTGTCTACCTCTTCTGGTTACAGCTGGTCAATGAATGCTTATTGCCCTGCCCCAGGCATTGGACCTAACTCCCCGGCTGATAATAATTATATACCTGGTTTTTCGTCTGATCTAATGTTGAAAGATTTGATTTTATCACAAATCGCAGCAGAGTCAGTAGATGCAGATACGCCGATGGGAAACCTAGCAATGAAACTTTATAAAACTTTTGTTGAAGAAGAAGATGGGTCTGGAAAAGATTTTTCTGCCATGCTCCCAAGGTTTGAAAAGAAATCCCGCGATTGAAGTTAGTAAATTAACAGTCTATTAATGAACGAATTTATTTTAAGAAACAGAAAACAAAAAGGATAATTATTTTGTTAACCACCATAGCAACAATAAAAAGCTTATTTTTTAATGGTAGGCTGTTTTTATTCATGACCAATACTATTGCTTTATCACAAGAAGCGTCAGGATTATCATTAGGTAAACCGCTTGAAACAATGAGAGAGCCTGGTGAAATATATTTAGCTGGTACTAAAGGTGACTGGAACGTTCGATGCGTAACAGGTAATCCTGGAGAGGATGACCGTTGTGAAATACAACAACTTCTTTTTATAAATGACAACAACCCCATAGCAGATATTTCAATTTTTAAATTACCTGCTGGTGAGATTGCCGTTGCTGCTGCAAACGTTATGGTTCCGCTAGAAACTCTTTTGACAAAAAAGTTTCGTTTTTCCTTCTCAGAAGAAAGTAAAAAAGAGTTTCCTTTTTCTTTTTGTAACAAAAATGGTTGTTTAGTTCGTATGGGTTTATTGGAAGAAGATATAGAAGCTATGAAAAAAGGATCGTCTTCAGAAATTGCAATTACGCATATATCAAGCCCAGAAACTGCAATAAACTTAAGTTTGTCTTTAGATGGGTTTACTGCAGCGTTTGATATTATTGAACCGTTTTAAAGTCTTTGTAGAACCTAATTATAGAATTTGCCGCCCTAACATTTGGTGGCTGGTCATTTTCTCCCAATAAAACCATTGCGGTGGTAAAATCTTTAATTTGATTTTGGTTATTTGAGTAAACTCGAACCATTTCTAAAAAAAGGTTTTCTGAATTAAAATTAGCACCAATACATTCAGGGATATTTCTATTGCCAGTAATTAAATTTACTAAATTAACTGTATCGGTGCGCATCAACATCTGAATTATTTTTCTGGAAAAATAATTCATATCGTAACCAATAACCATTGGAGTTCCATTCGCTGCCAACTCTAAGGAAACAGTACCCGATGCAGCCAAAGCAAGACCTGATATTTTAAAACTAGCTTTTTTAAATGCCAAATATTTTTCCATGCCTATTTCTTCAGGCGATAGAAAGATAGTTTTATTAGGCATACTTTTTAAATAATTTTTAGACAGCTCAAAAACATTGG
>JAAXIY010000017.1 GCA_012270125.1 Paracoccaceae bacterium | reverse complement strand
GGCGTGTCCACTTAAACCTTAATGAAGGTTCATTTAGCCACCTTTGAATTGTTGAAGTAGAAATATCTCACTGTTGGGTTGGATAGGAGTGTGGTCTGCACCAGCCGTCATTTCTCCATCAACGGAAACAGAAACACCTGCCTCTATTATCGGCTCTAACTTAGGGTGAATAGAAATAAGTTCGTCGAGCATTTTGCCAACGGTATTTGCTTCAACCTTAACAACTAATTCTCCATCAGTGAACTGGCGTAAACCTGACCACAAATTCACTTCTGCCATCAGCTATCTTCCTTGATCGCCTTCAAAACTTTTGGGGGAGAAATTGGTAGATGACGGAGGCGTTTTCCTGTGGCATCAGCAATAGCATTCGCAATTGCAGGAAGTGGAGGTGCTATTCCCGTTTCTCCAACGCCGCGTACACCAAATGGATGGCTGTCGCTCGGCACTTCTACAATTATTGTGTCTATCATTGGAAGATCCGAGGCAACGGGCACACGGTAGTCTAAAAATCCAGCATTTTGTAATCGGCCATCTTCTCCATATATGTACTCTTCATTCAAAGCCCAACCTATTCCCTGAGCTGCACCCCCTTGGAATTGGCCTTCAACATAAGATGGATGAATAGCTCTTCCAGCATCTTGAACGACTAGGTATCTGAGCACTGTTGTTCTTCCAGTTTCCGGATCGACTTCAACATCAACAACGTGAGTGCCGAAGCTTTCTCCAGCACCTGCAAATGTGGTTGCATGATGACCTGAGATTGGTCCTCCAGTACGGCCCATTCGGCGACCGATTTCTTTGATTGTCATTGGAGGGAAGTCACCTGCGTTGGGACCTGATGGGTGAGCGGCGCCATCAAACCAATCGACTGCTTCCGGGTCAATACCCCATTTGTTAGCCGCACGACTGCACATCTCTTTGATAGCCTCATTACATGCCTCAACTGCGGCTTTTCCAATAGCAAAAGTTGCTCGACTTCCATGGGTGGGCTCATTAACACCCAAAGAACCTGTCTCAACAACATTTACTCTGACGTCTTCATATGGAATTCCTAGTGTTTCAGATACCATTAGAGCCATTGATGCTCTACTTCCTCCAATATCTGGAGTTCCTATTGATAAAGTAACGGTTCCGTCTTCTCCCAAAGCCATGGAGATAGAGGTCTCGCCACCATGGTTCATCCAAAATCCTGAAGCAATTCCTCTTCCTTGATTAGGTCCAAGTTCTACTTTTAAATTAGGATGGGATTTTGCTGCTTCCAGTGTTTCAATGAGACCAATTTTTCTGAAAGTTGGTCCAAAACTTGACTTACTTCCCTCTCTAGAACCATTCAAAAGCCTGACCTCGATTGGGTCTAGTTTTAATTCACGGCACATTTCATCAACTAGACTTTCTACCGCGAAAGCTGCCATAGGGGATCCCGGAGCTCGGTAGGCTGCCGATTTTGGTCGATTAGAAAGCACGTCATAACCAGTGTGGTGAACGGCGGGAAGCTGGTAATTGGCAAATGCACATTCTAATGCCATCCCTGTTGGGGCCATTCCCGGAAAGGCCCCACCTTGCATTCGGAAAACTGCTGAAGCCGCTGTCATTTTTCCGTTTTTCTTCATGCCTATTTTAACATCCATTGAGGCGGAAGCAGTTGGGCCTGTGGCTCGTAAAACTTCTGATCTTGTCATTACCAATTTTACTGGACGCCCACCTGCTTTCCGTGAAAGAGCTAGCGAGAGCGCTTCAGAAAAAATTGTTGTTTTGCCACCAAAACCACCACCTATTTCTGATGGTGTTACCCTAAGCTGAGAGGCTTCTAGTCCAAGGACTGACGCACACATTTTTCTTATAAACCATTGGCCTTGAGTGCAGATCCACATTTCACCTTTTCCGTCTTGGCCAAGCTGGCCAACACAGGCATGTGGTTCGATGTAGCCTTGGTGTGCGGCTTCTGTTTTGTAAGTGTTTTCCATGATGAGATCAGCATCAGAAAATCCTGCTTCAAGATCTCCATGACCAAAATCCATGTAAGATACGATATTTGGAGGTAAACCTTCTGGAACAGAGTGATCTTGTGCATCCTCTCTTATTACGGGAGCATCTGGTTTCATGGCTTCATCAACATCAGTGACATGAGGAAGAATTTCATAATCTACTTCAATAAGCTTTATTGCATCTTTTGCTATTAATGCTGATGTAGCAGCAACGGTTGCAACTGCATGCCCGTCATATAAAACTCTATCACCGGCTATTGTGTTTTCCTGGAGGTAGAAATTTTCACCTTTTAAGCCAGTAGGAAAATCAGCTCGAGTTACAATAGCTTTAACGCCTGACAGAGCTTCTGCTTTGGAAGTATCGATTTTAGTAATGCGAGCATGAGCGTGAGGTGACCGGAGCACCGCGGCGTGTAGCATATTTGGTGCGTTAAAGTCTGCTCCATATTTTGCTCGACCCGTTACTTTATCTAAGCCATCAGGCCGGTTAGGTCGGGTTCCTATATACTTAAATTTATCTATGAGTTCATCTTTTGCCATTAGGATGCTTCCCTCATTTCTTTTGCTGCATCTAGTACAGCCCTTATAATCTTATCGTATCCAGTACATCGACATAGGTTACCAGCTAACCAATAACGTACTTGTTCTTCATTTGGGTTGGGATTTTTCTCTAGTAAGTTTTTTGCAGCAACTAGAATACCTGGGGTGCAAATACCGCACTGTAAAGCTGCGTGTTCAACAAATTTTCTCTGGAGAGGGTGCAGTTCATCTCCCTGAGCCATCCCTTCTATTGTTTCTATACTTTTACCATTTGCCTCAGCACCTAGCATTAAGCACGAGCAAACAAGACGATCATCGATTGTAACTGTACAGGCTCCACAATCACCTGTTCCACAACCTTCCTTAGTTCCAGTTAGATTAAGACGGTCGCGCAGAACATCTAACAGAGTCTCTCGGGGATCACATAGAAACTCAACCTTATCGCCATTAACTTCAGCCGATACATGGATATTACTCATCATTTTTCCCTTGTGCTCGATTATACGCAATCTTAGCAGTGCGAGCAGCCAATACGCCTGCAACATTCGTTCGAAAATCTTTGGTGCCTCTCTTATCACTTATCGGGTTGCAAGCATTCTCTGCAGCTGCAGACAGATTACTTAATGCTTCTTCATCCAATTTAGTTCCTAGTATTGCTTGAGAGCATTGTTCAACTAATAAAACTTTGGGTGCTACCGCTCCTAGAGCTACGCGCGCTTCAACTATTGAGTCGTTTTCCAAACGGAGATTTACGGCACAGCCTACTACTGCAATATCCATCTCTGTTCGTGGTATAAACCGTAAATAAGCATCACCTGAATGTTTTTCTCTAGCTGGTATATGTATCGCTGAAATAAGCTCTCCCTTTTTTAAAGATGTTTTGCCTGGACCAATAGGGATATTTTCAACAGCTTCTATTCTTTCACCTGTAGGTCCTATAATTGAAACGGTAGCTCCAGCTGCAATTTGAGCAGGAACGCTATCTGCTGCAGGTGATCCATTACAAAGGTTTCCTGTAATAGTTGCGCGCCCTTGAATTTGGGTAGATCCAATCAGGTCGGCAGCCTCTACTAAACCTGGCCACGCTTTCTTAAATTCAGAGTGCTCTGACATTTCTGCGCCAGTAACAGCAATTCCCAAAGTCCAACTGCCATTATTATTTTGAGTGATATCCTTAACACCCTGGATTTGTTTAACGTCAATCAGGTCATCTGGTGTCAAAATGTCCGAACGCATTTGGACAAGTACATCTGTGCCTCCGGCGAGAAATCTAATTTGTCCTGCTGATTTTGCTGCAATAGTGGATGCGTCAGAAAAGCTTGATGGTGTGTGATAATTCATAAGAAGCTCTGTGTTGAAAGAAATTTTTATTTCGTGTGAGATCAGGCTAAACGAAAAAATTTATTCTAGCAATTTTATTTGGAAGCAATTTTGCTAATTTTATTATTTTGATAAATTTTAAACTTCTATAAAAATCTTTTCGTCTTCAACTTTTATTTTGTATGTTTTGAGATCTTCACAGGGAGGGTCCATTACAACTTTGCCGGTTTTGATGTTGAATACACCTAGATGCATAGGACATTCAATTTCCTCACCATCTATTAAGCCATCTACCAGATGGACGTCTTCGTGTGTGCAAAGCCCGTCGGTGGCATAGAATCCGTCTTCTAAATGATAAATGCAATATGTCTGGCCGTTATGATCAAATCTGTATTGGTCTTCAAAATCAACGTCTGAGGTATTGCAAACAAAAGTCCAATCCGCCATTATTTATTTCGTCCTTGTTGTTTAGTTTTTAGTTTGGGCTAGCTTTATATAAAGTTATTTTGTTGGGTGGCAAAGAAAAATGGAAACGCAAAAACCACAAATTGGTATTAACAGTACAGCTGGTGATTGGTTTAAAATTAAAATTGATCGTAAAGTATTAAAAGAGCTTTCTAGGCGTAGCGATTATGAAGGGTGGAAGCATATCATCATTTATTTTGGTGGTTTGTTAGGTCTCGGATTACTTTGTTATAGCCTTTGGGGCACCTGGTGGTTTGTTCCTATATATTTAGCCTATTGCACCTTGTGGGGAGGCGCAGACGCCATATGGCATGAATGTGGTCATAGAACGGCTTTCAAGACCCGCGGTTTAAATGATTTCTTCTATCAAATAGCAAGTTTTATGAACAACTTTGAGTCAGTGCGTTTCCATTGGAGTCATTCTTTGCATCATAGTTATACAGCATCAGTTGACCCGCATGATTTTGAAGTAGAAGGAAGCATTTTTTGGAAACCAAAAACTCTTCTAGAGTTTTTAGTTATCTTTGTGCCAGGTTTTGGACTTTTGAATTTACACAAATCGTTGCATTATGAAATTTTGCAACACGCTCTTGGCGTTAAGACCCGTGTTATGCGTGAGTGTATTCCAGCAGATAAACAAGCAGATTGTATAAGAAATTCCCGGATCTATGTTGGTTTATGGGTCGGGATAATTTTGTTAGCAATGGCTTTTGGTAGTCTGCTGCCGATTTTTCTTTTCCTTATCCCTAAGTTTTTTGCAACTTTAAATATTGTTTGGGGAATTACCCAGCATGTTGGATTGAAAGAAGACGTTAAAGATCATCGACTATCTACTCGTTCGGTAAGGCTAAATCCGATTTTTAGTTTTATTTACTGGAAAATGGAGTATCACATTGAGCATCATATGTTTCCAATGGTACCGTCTCATAAGCTATCCCAATTGCATGAAGTGATAAAGGATCAATTACCTAAGCCAAAGTCTTTGTATGGGGCTTATAAAGAAATTATTCCAGCAATTATGAAGCAGACTAAAGACCCAGACTATCATATTCAGGTTCAATTACCGGATGCGGTAAGGCCGACCATTAACTCTGCCTGATTTAAATAACAGCTTTTGAATTTCATTAAGGGAGGTCCGGCAATGTCGAAGAAATTGACCGTAAAAGAGATCTTAGATTCACGTGGGCTGAAAAAACTCACAGAAATTTATACCCATACTCCACTTGAAGCAGAGGCATGTGAAAAAGCGGGTGTAGATATGATTATCACTTCTGAACTGAACGATTACACAAGAATTCGCTCAGCTGCCCCCAACACATTTTTTACTGTTGGCCTAAGTTATGGTGCTCACTTAGATGAATATTCAATTTTAAAAAGATGTTTCTATTTAATGAATAAGGGGGCCGATGCAATATACTGCCCACAGAGTTCAAGATTTATTAAAGCGATAGCAGATGAGGGAATTCCAGTGATAGGTCACTCTGGTTTTATACCTTATAAGTCGACTCACTATGGCGGATTTAAGGCGGTAGGAAAGACTAATGTAGAGGCAAAAAAAATTCTTTCCGAGATAATTAAAATAAAAGAAGCTGGTGCATTTGCAGTTGAACTGGAAATCGTCCCCTCCAAAATCGCAACTGAGATTTCAAAGGTAGTTGATATTTTTCTCATCGGAATGGGAAGTGGGCTTGGTTGTGATGCACAATACCTATTTTCTGAAGATGTTCTAGGTTACAATACTGGCCATATTCCCAGACACGCAAAAGTTTATTCTGACTTGCATAAAGATTTTGATGCTTTGCAAAAAAAGGCAGTTCAGGCATATTCAACGTTTGTCAAAGAAGTCAGAGATCTAAAGTACCCGTCGCTAGAACATGATATTAAAATTGAAGAGAAAGAACTGCAAAGCTTCTCGGATTTTATTAAAAACAAAAAATGACTAATTTTACTCTCAAAATATCTGATATTTTTTGCAACTTATGACACATCAAAGCCACTTATTAATTTTTTGACCATACGGTAAAATTATTTTTGGTAAATTAAAAATCCTCAGTTATCGTTTTTGTATGAGGTATCGAATCTACACTCATTTAAAAATAATTTTGGAGGGAAAAATGAAATCACTTAAGTACGGATTAGCTGCATTATTTTCTTTGCAGCTGGCCACGACGGCTGTCGCTGCGCCAACGGGACAAGATCTGGGTGCAAATTGGTGTTCAGATGTCAAAATGCATTTTTATGCTGGTGGACCAGAAGCGGGTGGCTTTGCGGGTATTGTTGCCGCAGGAGCAATGAATGCCATTCGCGACACGGGAGCAGATGCTGAGATATTATATTCCGAGTGGGACTTTGAAAAAATGGTACGTCAACTTCGCGAGTCCATAGGACTTGGAGTAGATGCAATTGCTATGATGGGCCACCCAGGTGACGATGCTTTGATGCCACTGGCGAAACAAGCTGCAGCTGCTGGTATTATAATGACATATCAAAATGTTGATCCCGGTGGAGTTCGAGCCAAGTTTGGTGGTGGTTATGTTGGAGCTAATCTAGCAACCCAAGGTAAGGCATTAGCTAGAGAAGCTATCAGACAATTTGGTCTTAAAGCGGGTGACCATGCAATTGTTATGGTGCCAGTTGGGGACTATGCAAGAGCGCAACGTGAAGATGGTGCACGTATAATATTTGAAGAGCATGGTATGACAGTAACGGTCGTAGATGGAGAGACAAATTATGCATCAGACCCTAACCTTACAATACCAGTTTTCGGTGCTGCCCTGAATGCAAACCCTGGAACGAAGGTTATTGTTCACTCTGGCAGTGATGTAATGAATGTTGCAGAGGGAATTGCGAAAGCTGCAGGCTATGGTCCTAATGAAATTCTACAGATTGGTTTTGATACCAGTCCTCAAATTATGGATGCCTTCGAAAAAGGATATGTACATCTAACTTCCGATCAGCAACCATTCCTTCAAGGCTATCTACCTGTTTTGTCTCTTTGCCAAACAGCAGTTCTTGGTACTGGAGCTATAAATCAGGATACAGGTGCTGGATTTGTGGATGTAAACAATTACAAATCTGTTAAGGCGTTAGCTGACGCAGGTCTTCGTTAAACACTATAAAAAAGGAAGCTGGCTTGGCATTTTGCTGAGCCAGCAAGATTGCCATGTCAATTATTGTTGAGCTCAAAGATGTAACGAAAAAATTTGCTGGTGTAACAGCTCTAAAAGATGTGAATCTAAGTGTCCAAAAAGGTGAGGTTGTGGGCCTTATCGGTGATAATGGAGCTGGAAAATCCACACTAATAAAGACACTTGTGGGCGTGCATGCCCCTGACAGTGGATCGATAGAAATTCAGGGTGAATTGGTTGAAAAGTGGAATGCTCTCCGGGCGCGAGAAGCAGGGATTGAAACAGTTTTTCAAGATAAAGCACTTTGTCCCCAGCAATCTATTGTTTGGAATATTTTCATGGGTAAAGAGCTTACCTATCCCTTTGGATTTGTAAGGCAAAAAGAACAAATTGAAGTTGCTAACAGATTAATCCGGGAAATTGGTTTTACGTCAGAACTTATCGATGCAGAGTCACCAGTTGGAAACTTATCAGGCGGTGAAAGACAAGGCGTTGCGATAGCTCGGGCCATTTACAATGAAGCAGAGCTCATAGTTTTAGATGAACCAACGAATAATTTGTCTCTAAACGAAACTCAAAAGGTTTTTGATTTTATTGCAAATGTAAAAGAAACGGGTCGCTCAGTTTTATTTATCGGTCACAATATTTATCATGTTTATGATATCTCAGATCGATTTGTTATTTTAGACCGCGGTGAAGTAATCCACAAATTAGACAAAAAGGAAGTCGCTTCCGCAGAAGATCTCATGAAAATCATGCGAGATACAATAAAAGGTCATTAAAATGAGTAGTGTAAACAATTCTGCATTTAAAAAATATTTCCATAAAAATGGAAGAGCCATGGGCAGTATGGGCTACTTTTTACTATTGATGATAGTATTTTTAATTGGTGCTCCAGAGGCTTGGATTAGACCAAACCTTCATCAATCTGTTTTTGTAATGATGCCAACGCTATTATTTATGGTTATACCATTAGTATTTTTGGTAACTTCCGGTGAAATAGATCTTTCGTTTGCCTCTACATATGGTCTGTCTGCATATGTTTTTGCTCTTCTTGTAACAGGGGGAGTTGATCCAGCTATTGCGTTTATTGGAGGTGTTTGTACTGGTGCTCTCGTGGGGGCTTCTGTTGGTGCACTTATAGTTTTTGGTAGGCTGTCATCCCTTGTTGCCTCATTAGGTGTATTATTTTTGATAAGAGGTTTTTTGTTTGTTTCGACTAACAGCAGATCAATTACGCTCTTAGATATTGATACACATTGGATGTATCCAATGCTTGTAGGAAAAATTTACGGGTTGCCAGTTCAAGTTCTTTGGGCTCTCGGCTTTATAATTTTTAGTTATTATCTTTTTAATCGACACGTATTTGGCATCCATGTGCACCATGTGGGCGACAACGAGGTTAGCGCTGCTCAGATGGGAGTTAATGTGAAAGCGGTAAAAATAAAGGCATTTATGTTTGTTGGGATTGGGGCGGCAATAGCTGGTATGTTTACAACTCTTATCACCTACACTTTTTTTCCAACTCAAGGCTTTGGTTATCTTCTTTTAGCATTGGCTGCCGTATTTATTGGAGGGACCCCATATTGGGGTGGGCTAGGAACAATAGTTGGTGCCGTTTTTGGTGTCGGGGTGATAGCTTACATGGAAATTGGAGTTGTAGCGGTTGGAATGAGTGGGACTTGGAGACAATTCTTTAATGGTTTGATTATACTTCTCGCTTTAATTGGGCACAGACTACACGGTGACAGAGTCCGTTGACATGCGGATCTATTATGTAAAGCTATTATAGTCAGATAATTCATCTTGAAGAGTAGGTTTCAAAATTGAAAAAAATAGTATTAATTGGCGCAGGTAGTGCAGTTTTTGGACTGGGAACGATTAATGATATTTTTCAGTCAGACAGTTTGGTTGGGTCAACAATTGTTCTTCATGATATAAACGAAGCTGCACTCAAAAAAATTACAGAAGCTGCCGAAAAATTTCGGGAAAAGAATAATTTAAACTTTGCAATTAAGCCTGTTTCAAACCGCCGCGAGGCTTTGAAGGATGCCGATTTTTGTGTGATCTCTATTGAAGTAGGTCATAGATTTGACCTTTGGGATATGGATTGGAAAATACCACTTCAATTTGGTTTTAAGCAAATTTATGGAGAGAATGGTGGTCCTGGAGGATTGTTTCACTCTCTCCGAATAATTCCTCCAATACTTGCGATATGTGAAGACATACAAGAAATCTGTCCAGAAGCATTTGTATTTAATTATTCAAATCCGATGCAGCGGATTTGTCATTCAGTTACAACAAAATTTCCCAATCTTAAGTTTGTTGGCTTATGTCATGAGATCTATTCTATGGAAGTGCAATTACCTGAACTTCTTAATACCGAACGCTCTAACATAGATTTTAGGGCAGGTGGTCTTAATCATTTAAGCATACTTGTTGAAGCAAATTTCAAGGATACTGGTATGGATGCATACCCGGTAATTCATCAAAAATTTGAAGAATTTTATTCAAATTATGAAAATATCTATGATAATTACCATCATTCAAAGCCTGGTGGTGAACGGGGTGTATTTTTTCATCTTTACCAAAAATTTGGTTATTTACCTATTACCGTTGATAGTCATTTGGGGGAGTACCTTAGTTGGGGTCACAGTGTTGCTGATCATGATGGTATCAATGAGTTTTACACAAATTATAAAAGAAAGTGCATGAACTTTTCAGAAGCTGAAAGTGAATATGCGAATTTCTTCAATCTGAATAACAGGTCACACGAGCGAATAGTACCAATCTTAGAAGCCATTTTAGAAGATGAAAATTCAGAAGAATCTGCTGTTAACATTCCCAACAACGGCTGTATAAAAGATATGCCAGATGATATTGTGGTTGAGGTTCCAGCAAAAATTAATTCATCAGGAATTCATGGAATAAAACTAAATAATTACCCAAGAGCATTTTGTTCACTTTTAAATAGCCAAGTTGGTTGTATTCGTATGACAACCGAAGCTGTCTTAAACCAATCAAAAAGTGATGCTTATTTTGCGTTACTTGCAGATCCAGTTGTGGACAATGCAAGATCGGCAGAGAAACTACTCGATACTATTATAGAGCTTCAGAATGATTATTTAGGATACCTGAGATAGAGCTAAGGCTAATTTTGCAGTGGCTTAACTTCTAACTCACCATCAGCGTAGGATTGGATTGCCAATGCAGCTGCATTGGCTGCAGCGGCAGTTGTGAAATACGGTATTTTATCAAAAAGAGCTACTGACCTGATATCTCTACTATCTCTTATAGATTGAACTCCTTCTGTAGTATTCATAACCAATGAAATTTCATTATTTTTCATACGATCTACAATGTTGGGGCGCCCTTCATGAACTTTATTAACGGTGTCACAATTTATTCCATTTTTTTGAATGAATTTGGCTGTTCCCCTTGTGGCTATTAAATCAAAACCAATTTCAGTCAGTAGTTTCGCGGTTTCTAATAAAAGTGGTGTTTTATCGCTATCCTTTATTGAAAAGAAAACTTTTCCAGATGTGGGAAGTGTCATCCCAGCACCGAGTTGGGCTTTTAAAAACGCTCTTGCGAAATTTCTATCCCATCCCATCACTTCTCCAGTTGAACGCATTTCTGGACCTAAAATCGTATCAACCCCAGGAAATCTGGCAAAAGGCATAACGGCTTCTTTGACACTGAACCAAGGCATGTTTGGATCAGCGAGTGTCATGGGATCAGTTTTGGGAAATTTTTCTTGGTAATCTTTTTGCTTGTAGGATTCTCTTTTTGAAAAGTCTGATAGTTTTTCGCCAGCCATCAATCTCGCTGCAATTGAGGCGATCGCACTGTCGGTTGCTTTTGCGACAAAAGGTACTGTTCTTGAAGCTCTAGGGTTTACTTCAATTAAATATACTTCCTCATCTTTGATAGCGAATTGGACGTTCATCAGGCCAACGACGTTCAAACCAATGGCGAGTGCTTTCGTTTGCTCTTCTAGTTTTGCAATTACCTTTTCGGATAGTGAGTAAGGAGGCAATGAACATGCACTGTCGCCAGAATGGACACCGGCTTCTTCAATGTGTTGCATGATGCCAGCTATGTGTACGTCTTCTCCATCACATAAAGCGTCAACATCGCATTCAACGGCTCCAGCCAGATAGCCGTCCAGCAAAACTGGACTTGAACCTGAAACAACAACGGCATTATTAATATATTTTTCAAGCTGGTCTTTATTGTGAACTATTTCCATAGCCCTGCCGCCAAGCACATAGGAAGGACGAATAACAAGTGGAAATCCAATTTGATCAGCAATCTGCATTGCTTCGGCTTCAGTAGAAGCGATTCCATTTTTAGGTTGTTTAAGTTTTAGTTTATTTACTAAATCTTGGAACCTTTCTCTATCTTCTGCCAGATCAATCGCGTCAGGAGTTGTTCCTAAAATTGGGATTCTGTGCTCCTCTAAAGCTTTAGCGAGTTTTAGTGGAGTTTGGCCTCCAAATTGAACAATTACACCATGAAGAGTGCCGTTTCTTTGTTCTACGTTTAAAATTTCCATAACATGTTCGAAGGTCAGTGGCTCAAAATATAGCCGGTCTGATGTGTCATAATCTGTTGAAACAGTTTCTGGGTTGCAATTAACCATTATCGTCTCATAGCCCACATCGGTCAGTGCGAAGCATGCATGACAACAACAATAATCAAATTCTATACCCTGGCCAATCCGGTTAGGTCCTCCACCAAGAATAACGACCTTTTTTTCCGCAGATGGACGCGCTTCACATTCCACATCACCAAGCATTGGAGCTTCATATGTTGAATACATGTATGGGGTTTGTGCTTCAAATTCTGCAGCACAAGTATCAATTCTCTTAAAAACCGCAGTTACACCAAGATCATGACGTTTTTTTCTTATTTCTAGTTCGGACTTTCCTGTGATTTTAGCCAAACGAGCGTCAGTAAACCCTAACATTTTTAAACTTCTTAGATCTTCGGCAGAAGATGGCAAACCTGAGTTTCGGACACTTTCTTCTGTGTCAACTATCTCCCTGATACGTTCGATAAACCAGGGGTCATACATTGTCACAGCTTGAATATCATCATTTTCCATACCCAAACGCATTGCTTGTGCTATGGTCAGTATTCTGTCGGGCGTTTGCTTGCTTAAAGCGTTGACTATGGAAGAGGCATCATCTGAACCTGGTATTTCTATTTCGTCAAATCCTGTTAGCCCCGTTTCCATTGAAGCTAAGGCTTTTTGTAAACTTTCGTGGAAGGTCCTACCAATGGACATTACTTCACCAACTGATTTCATAGCGGTTGTGAGATAAGGTTCGGATCCGGGGAATTTTTCAAAAGCAAATCTAGGGATTTTTGTTACAACATAGTCGATTGTTGGTTCGAATGAAGCTGGTGTTACTTTCGTGATGTCATTATCTAACTCATCTAACGTGTAACCAACGGCTAATTTTGCAGCAATTTTGGCTATAGGAAACCCAGTGGCTTTTGATGCAAGTGCTGACGATCTAGAAACTCTTGGATTCATCTCAATCACGACCATTCGACCGTCTTTTGGATTAACCGCCCACTGAACATTGGATCCACCAGTCTCAACGCCAATTTCTCTCAGAACGGCGATGGAACCGTTTCTCATAATTTGATATTCTTTATCCGTTAACGTTAATGCTGGTGCTACAGTAATTGAATCTCCAGTGTGCACGCCCATTGGATCAACGTTTTCGATGGCACAAACAATAATTGCGTTGTCGGCTTTGTCACGGACGACTTCCATTTCAAACTCTTTCCAACCGAGAAGAGATTCATCGACTAGAATTTGATTGACAGGAGATGCATCCATTCCAGTACGGCAGAAATGTTCATAATCGGCTCGATTATATGCGACGCCTCCACCCGTTCCACCCAATGTGAAAGCTGGTCTAATAATTGCGGGTAGGCCGATTTTATCCAAAGCGTTTAGTGCAATCTGAACGCCTTCATTCAGATTTGCTGAACCATCAGAGTTTTTGGGTGCGGTTACAATTGTCGCTTTTGGATTTTCCAGCCCAAGTCTGTCCATTGCCTCTCGAAATAACTTCCTGTCTTCAGCCATTTCTATTGCAGCTCGTTTTGCCCCAATCATTTCAACATTAAATTTGTCCAAAACGCCCATAGCTTCTAATTCAAGAGCCGTATTTAAGCCTGTCTGCCCTCCCATCGTAGGCAAAAGAGCATCTGGGCGCTCTTTTTCAATAATTTTAGCAACAACTTCTGCAGTAATCGGCTCAATATAAGTCGCATCAGCTAATTCTGGATCTGTCATTATTGTTGCTGGATTAGAGTTTACAAGTACAACCCTGTATCCTTCTTCTCTAAGCGCTTTACATGCTTGAGCTCCTGAATAGTCAAATTCGCAGGCTTGGCCTATTACAATTGGGCCAGCTCCAATAATCATGATAGATTTTATATCTGTTCTTTTAGGCATTTTTATTTTCCAGCCCTAAGTACTTTATTGGACAATGTTTGAGCAAATTGTCATGGGTTATACTGGACATTACTTTGGGTGCAAGAGGTATCGTAAATTTTCTAAAAATATACGGTTTCAGACCTATAAACTGTTCAAAAGCAGGGCTATAAAACTATAATAGCAGTAAGGGCATGCAAATTGAAAATCCATTTTGATACAGCGCCAAAAACAGATCTACATTGGTTTGAAAAACCCATAAAAATTTTAAAAGCAATCGACCCTGCTGAAGTGAGATTTGTTTTAGAGGAACTTCAGAGGTATCTAGATGAAGGATATTGGATTGCGGGTCTAGCTTCATATGAGCTGTCGTATGTTCTGGAAAAAAAAATTACTTCTTTAATTCCTGCAGATCGGTCTATTCCACTCATTCAGTTTGGCGTTTTTGATGGGCCATGTATAACAAATTTGAGTAATTCTACTTATTCAATATCTCCATTTATCTCTCAATGGGATAAAAAAAAATACAACCAAGCTTTTGATAAAGTTTTATCCTATATCGAGGCGGGTGATATTTATCAGACCAATTTAACCTTTAGCCTTTTAGCAGATTTTGATGGAGACCCGTGGACATTTTATCAAGATTTACAACAAACGCAGAAAGTTAAATACGGTGCTTTTATTGAATTGGATAGTACAACCTCTATTCTTTCAAGATCCCCTGAGTTGTTCTTCAAGACTGATGATCATAGAAATATAGCGACAAGACCAATGAAAGGTACGCAACCACGAGACCAAGATTTAGAAAGGGACAAACAAAATTTAAACTTTCTAAAAAATGATGTTAAAAACAGAGCTGAAAATCTCATGATTGTAGATCTGCTTAGGAATGATATTTCCAGAATAAGTAAGGTTGGCACAGTTAAAGTGCCAGAGCTCTATCAAGTAGAGACATACGAAACAGTTCACCAAATGACATCGTTGATAGTTGGTGAAATGAACAAAAAAACAACGGTAACTGAACTATTTGAAGCTCTATTTCCTTGTGGTTCAATAACGGGCGCTCCTAAAATTCGGGCGATGGAGATTATCCATGAATTGGAACAAAGACCCAGAGATATCTATTGTGGAACGATTGGATGGATGGCTCCAGATGGTAGTTCGGAGTTTAACGTGGCTATCCGAACATTGTTGATGCAAAATGGGAAAGCGGTATTGAATGTTGGTGGCGGAGTTGTTTTTGATAGCACTTCGGACTCTGAATACGAGGAAGCACTTTGGAAATCCCGATTTACACAAGTAGTATAGAAGGCTTAGAGCTTATCGAAACCTTCCTATGGGAGCCAGAGCATGGCGCGCCAGACATTGATTTGCATTTAGAACGAATGTGCAAGTCTGCTGGGAAATTAAAGTTTAAATTTGAATCCTCAAAAATAAGGGAGAAAATACACAAAATTAATTCGGAAAATCGTCTTAGGTGTCGGCTAACATTAACTATTGATGGAAAATTCAACCTTACAACTGCTGTTCTCCAACCCAACTCTAAAAAGTGGATCATAGGCCTATCGAACTCGGTTTTGAGTTCTGCTGACCCTTGGTTGCTGCACAAAAGTTCTAATCGTGAACTCTATGATACTGAACGGGCAAAATTGCCAGATGGTCTAGATGAGTTGATTTATTTAAACGAGCGCAAAGAAGTATGTGAGGGAACGATTACTAATATTTTTGTCAAAAAAGGTAATCAGTGGTTAACCCCACCACTAACAAGTGGATGTTTGCCTGGAGTTCTAAGGCGAAAAAAAATAGAAGAGGGTAGCTGTAAAGTTGGAATTATCACTTTTTCTGATCTTAAAGAGGCGGAAAAAATAACTGTGGGAAATGCACTCCGTGGTGAAATTGATGCTGTTTTAAGCCACTAGACTTGACATCTGATCAACAAAGAGTTGTATCGCGCGTACAATACTCGATTTGGAATATTAAATATGCATGCTTATCGCAGTCACACATGTGCTGATTTAAATAAAACAAACGTTGGGGACTCTGTCCGCCTATCTGGGTGGGTTCATAGAATAAGAGATCACGGTGGAGTACTTTTTATAGATTTAAGAGATCACTACGGCATTACCCAAGTCTTATGTGATCCAGATAGCCCAGTTTTCTCAGAAATGGAGACAGTTCGGTCGGAATGGTGCATAAGAATTGATGGGAATGTTAAGGCTCGAGACGAAAGTTTGGTCAATCCGAAAATTCCAACTGGTGAAATTGAAGTATTTGTCCGTGATTTAGAAGTATTGGGAGCATCTGAAGAGCTTCCCCTTATCGTTTTTGGTGATCAAGAATATCCCGAGGAAACTCGCCTAAAGTATAGATATCTAGATCTCCGAAGAGAGGTAATGCAAAAAAATATGACATTACGCTCTGATGTTATTGCATCTATTCGAAAAAGAATGTGGGATCTGGATTTCCGAGAGTATCAAACACCGATAATTACAGCTTCAAGTCCAGAAGGTGCGAGAGATTTTTTGGTGCCATCACGGCTGCATCCGGGGAAATTTTACGCACTACCGCAAGCTCCACAACAATTTAAACAGCTCATTATGGTTTCGGGGTTTGATAAGTATTTTCAAATCGCACCTTGTTTCAGAGATGAAGATCCTCGTGCAGATCGCTCGCCTACAGATTTCTATCAACTTGATATGGAAATGAGTTTTGTTACCCAGCAAGACGTCTTTGATACAGTTTCTCCGGTTATTGCGGGTATATTTGAAGAATTTGGTTCATCTCGCAAAGTAGATGATCCCGCTGAATGGCCTCAAATAAGCTATCAGGATTCTGCAAAGTGGTATGGAACTGATAAGCCTGACTTGAGAAATCCAATAAAAATGGAAGTTGTTTCTGAACATTTTAGAGGCTCTGGCTTCGCAATATTTGCAAATTTATTGGAGCAAGAAGGCACAGAGATTAGGGCTATTCCCGCACCTACTGGTGGCAGTAGGAAGTTTTGTGACAGAATGAATGCCTTTGCACAAAAAGAGGGTCTGCCTGGAATGGGTTATATATTCTGGCGAGACAATGGTGATGGTATGGAGGCTGCAGGGCCTCTTGCGAAAAATATTGGCCCCGAAAGAACGGAAGCTCTACGGGCCCAACTGGGTCTTGGGACCGGGGATGCTGCATTTTTTCTAGGTGGAAAGCCTAAAAATTTCGAAAAGGTTGCTGGTAAGGCTAGAGACGTAATAGGTGAAGAACTTGGCTTGACAGATAATGATCGCTTTGCCTTCGCTTGGATTGTTGATTTTCCAATTTATGAGAAAGATGAGGAAACTGGGAAAATAGATTTTGAGCACAATCCTTTTTCAATGCCTCAAGGTGAAATGTCGGCTCTAGAAGGTGATCCCTTAGAGGTAAAAGGTTACCAATATGATTTGGCGTGCAATGGCTACGAGTTAGTATCTGGCGCTATTAGAAATCATCGGCCTGATATAATGTTTAAAGCTTTTGAAATTGCTGGCTATGATGATTCTGAAGTTAGAAATAGATTTGGTGGAATGGTAAATGCTTTTCAGTATGGGGCTCCACCCCATGGAGGTTGTGCTGCAGGAATTGATAGAATTGTTATGCTTCTTGCAGATCAACAAAATATACGGGAAGTCATTATGTTCCCAATGAACCAGAGAGCGGAAGATTTAATGATGGAAGCTCCTAGTGAGCCATTAACAGATCAATTAATGGAATTGAACTTGCGGGTAATACCGCAAGAATAATCGGAGTTTAAAATGATCGGTAGATTAAATCATGTTGCAATAGCTGTTCCTGATTTAATGGAGGCATCCGCTCAATATAAGCAAATGTTAGGGGCATCCGTTGGGGAACCTCAAGAAGAACCTGATCATGGCGTCACAGTTATATTTATTGAGCTTCCAAATACAAAAATAGAGTTGCTACATCCTTTAGGTGACAACAGCCCAATAGATGCTTTTTTGAAGAAGAACCCGTCTGGGGGAATACATCACGTTTGTTACGAAGTTGAGGATATCATTAAAGCAAGAGATCATCTCAGTGCTCACGGAGCGCGTATTTTAGGATCTGGTGAGCCAAAAATTGGTGCACATGGTAAACCGGTTTTATTTTTACACCCTAAGGATTTTAATGGAACCCTTATAGAACTAGAGCAGGTTTGATTTAATGGGTATAACATCCGCTTTAGTTTTGTTTGCAGTAATCTGGTTTTTAGTTTTTTTGGTTGTTATCCCGATCCGACTTGAAACTCAGGGTGATGTTGGAGAGGTCGAGCCGGGAACTCATGCAGGTGCACCTGCAAACCCAAATTTAAAAAAGAAAGCTTGGATAACAACAGGTATTTCTTTGGTTATATGGATAATTATTACCGCTGTTATTTTGTCGGGAACTTTAACTATCAGTGATATTGATTTCTTTAATCGGATGAGCACACACTGATTTATAGCTAAGCTTTTAGA
>JAAXIY010000021.1 GCA_012270125.1 Paracoccaceae bacterium | reverse complement strand
ATCCGCATTGAACAGTTATTATCTTTGGCCGCACGAATAACTTCTTTAACTCTTTCCTCAGAACCTATATTGCCAGGATTTATTCTTAGGCAGGCCGCTCCAGCCTCCGCAGCCTCAATACCCCGTTTATAATGAAAGTGAATATCGGCAACTATAGGAACTGGACTTTCCTTAACAATTTCTTTTAACGCCTTACTACTTTCTATGTCGGGTACAGAGACGCGTACAATATCTGCTCCAGCATCAGCGGCTGCGACAACTTGTTTTATCGTGCTTTTTTTATCCGTTGTCAGTGTGTTCGTCATTGTTTGTACGGCTATTGGGGCGTCCCCTCCAATAGGTACACTGCCAACATTTATTTGACGTGATTTGCGCCGGTAGATGTTGCGCCAAGGTCTAATATGGTTTTCTGACATTTTCTTACCGTTCTTGTGACAAAAGTATGCCAAGTGTTTTATGAACGATAAACAACCTTTTAGTCCAGTTTAAACTTCCTTAGGCTTGGGAAACTTCCTTCAGAAACCAATTCTGCTATCAACTTTTTGTTTGATAAATCGGGAGACTGTAAAGATGTGGAAATATTTGCAGCAGATAATTCAACATTTTTTCTAACTGATGTACCACTGCCAACAGGACCAAATAATTCTCCATCTACAGAGAAATAGACGTAACCAGACATCCCCGCTCTGAGTTTTGGAGGTAATTCTAATTGTGGGACAACAAATTCTTCTCCTGGAAGCATTATATTTTCATATATAACGGTTCCATCAGCTGCAGTTATTTGAACCCAAGCGTTCTCAGTCACTAAAACAGCTACAGACGGTGGTAAATCTTGGACGACTTGTATCGCCTTTTCTTCAAGCCCATTACTGAGGATTTGTTTCGCTATATCTGTCTCTGGACCACTCATTGCAATTTCAGCCAAGTCTAAATTATCGTCCAAACCAAAATTGTTGGAAAAAGAGGGATCCAAGGTTGATATGGGTGCATCTCTGGCTGTAAGAACTGGCACGTCCAATGCTTGCGGTCTATATAGCCTATCCAGCTGATCGTTTGTTATTCTATTTGGTGCTAAACTATCAATATTCTCTTCATTGATAATGGATGAATTTATTTCGGTTAAAACTATGGGCGTCGCGTCAGCAGGAGCTATTTTTACCGTTTGCATTTGATTAAACAGTGTGAAGCCACCATAACCAAGACCACACACAACACAAATTAACGCTACTAGTGAGCCAATTGCTCCTGGTTCAATTTTGTCGAAAGTTTTTGACGAACTGTCGAGAATAGCAGAGGGTGATTTGCTAAACAGTTCATCTCCGTCGATGAAGTTCTCGGAGGGTAGTAAGACTGGGTTAGCGTCGGTTTTAATTGATGAAGCTTTGTCTGACATTCCGTGCACAGTAGCAAAACCGCTTTCAGAGCAGAACTTTTGAAATACTTCATCAGGGTCTAAGTTTAAGTATCTAGCGTAGGATCGGACATATCCCGCAACAAAGCCTGGGGTATCAAAAGCTAGAGGATCGCAGTTTTCTATGGCCGTGATATAAGCTGCTTTGATTTTTAACTCGTTTTGAACTTCTACAACGGACTTTCCAAGAGTAGCTCTCTCACCACGTAAGGTGTCTCCAAGCCTTAACTCAAAGTCATCAAAACCTTTCGGTCTATTCTGCTTTTCTTCCTGGCTACTGAAAGCCAGTTTGTACTTTGCCATAACTATTTTACCCCAAGCGCCTAAACCCCAGCAAAAAACGATCAGCGAATCGCTTTCACGGCACCTAACCTACTGTTTATCACAATAAAGTTGTTTTTGCACTCTTGCTAGATTTATGCGCTTAACTCGGCACGATTCAGCGCACAATGGGACCAAAGATAGTCCATGGCTTTAATCAGGTGGTCTATCTCTTTTGGACCATGAACAGGTGAGGGAGTGAACCTTAGTCGTTCTGTGCCTCTAGGCACTGTTGGGTAATTTATTGGTTGAACATAGATGCCAAAATCTGAAAGAAGCATGTCAGAGAGTTTTTTAGTGTGGACAGGATCTCCTACTACAACAGGAACAATGTGGCTTCCGTGATCAATTAAGGGAAGACCAAGAGATTTTAACCTCGTTTTTAAAATCTTTGCTTGTAATTGATGTTGATCTCGCAACGATTGGTTTCTTTTCAAAAATGAAACGGAAGCGGCCGCTCCAGCCGCAATCGCTGGTGGCAAAGATGTTGTGAAAATGAAGCCTGGAGCATATGATCTAAGCGCGTCGCAGAGTTTTTCGGATGATGCTATATATCCCCCCATCACCCCAAAGGCTTTTGCTAACGTTCCGTTGATAATATCAATACGCGGCAACAAATTATCTCGTTCTGCTATTCCTCCCCCAGTGCTTCCATACATGCCTACCGCATGTACTTCATCGAGGTATGTTAACGCTCCAAATTCCTCCGCTAAGTCACATATTGAGTTGATTGGAGCAAAGTCGCCATCCATGGAATATATTGACTCAAAGGCTATAAGCTTAGGTGCTTTTACATCATCTTCTGTCAAAAGTTGCCGCAAGTGATTTACATCGTTATGACGGAAAATTCTTTTTTCTCCTCCATTACGTCTAATTCCTTCAATCATCGAGGCGTGATTCAACTCGTCAGAATAGATAATCAGCCCTGGGAAAAGTCTTGTTAAAGTTGAAAGTGCAGCATCATTTGCTACGTAAGCGCTTGTGAAAAGAAGCGAAGCCTCTTTGCGATGTAGGCTTGCAAGCTCATTTTCAAGTTTCTTGTGGTAAACGGTTGTTCCCGATATATTCCTTGTCCCACCAGAGCCAGCTCCGGCTTTTGTAAGTGCATCGCGCATAGCATCTAACACCACATCGCTTTGCCCCATCCCCAAATAATCATTACCACACCAAACAGTTACTGATTTCTCATGATTTTTTTCTGATAACCATCGAGCGCTTGGAAAATTTCCTTTATCACGCTCAATCTCTATAAAGGTGCGATATCTACCCTCCGAATGAAGTTTATTTAAAGCTATGTCTAGATTATTCTCATAAATATTTTTGGATATTTTTTTTGTCATTTTAACTTTACTTTGTGGGCTCGCATACCGTTGTATTCATTATATTCAAAAAAATATATATGTAAACATTCTTGATCTTGTTGAAAAGCATTGGATGTCTTGGCTAAAATTTAATTATAATTGTAATTAGCGGTAAACATGAGGGAATCAATAGATGCTAGACGCCACTTTGTCGCGTATAGACAATGAAATAGATCAAAGTCTAAACAGATTATTTGATTTTCTAAAAATCAAGTCAATTTCGACTGACTCAAAATTTAAGCAAGATTGTGATAAGGCTGCAGATTGGTTGGTAGAAGACCTCAAATCTTTTGGTGCTAATGCTGAAAAACATAACACTGACGGGCACCCAATAGTTACGGGGAACTTAGGCCCTGACACTGGTCCACACGTCCTATTTTACGGGCACTATGATGTGCAGCCAGTGGACCCAATAGAATTATGGGATACGGATCCTTTTGAGCCTACCTTAGAAAATACTCCCATTGGGCCAGTTATACGAGGTCGTGGATCATCAGATGACAAAGGCCAGTTGATGACCTTTGTCGAAGCATGCCGAGCCTGGGTTTCAGAAAACGGATCTCTACCCTTTAAGGTCAGCTTTTTCTTTGAGGGGGAGGAAGAAAGTGGATCTCCAAGTTTAATTCCATTTATGGAAAAACATAAAAAGGAAATATCGTCAGATATCGTTCTAATTTGTGATACTGGTTTGTTTGATAATAAGGTTCCTGCCATTGTAACAAGGCTAAGAGGTATTCTGAAAGAAGAGATTGAGATTACGGGACCTGATAAAGATCTTCATTCAGGTTTGTATGGTGGCGTTGCTGCCAACCCAGCTAAAGCTTTAGTGAATGTTTTGTCTGCTTTGCATGATAAAAATGGAGCAATTACAATACCAAATTTTTATGATGGTGTGGAAGAGTTACCTCAAAACATTAAAAATCAATGGAGAAGTTTGAAATTTAACCACAATTACTTCCTAAGTGAGGTTGGCTTGTCAACTCTTGCAGGAGAGTCAGATAGGTCTGCCCTTGAGATGTTATGGTCTAGGCCAACTTGTGAAATAAACGGGATGAAATCTGGTTATATCGACGAGGGATTTAAAACGGTGCTCCCATCTCAAGCATCAGCAAAAATAAGTTTTAGATTAGTATCAAACCAAGATCCTTTTAAAATAAGCAATTCATTTCGAGAAATGGTAAAAAGTTTAATACCTCCTGACTGTAAAGTTTCATTCGGTAATCGTGATGCGTCCAAAGCTAGCCAGATGAATACTTCATCACCTGAGTTCGAAAAAGCGAGACAAGCAATTTCTCAGGAATGGGACATTGAGGCAGCCTTTATTGGCAGCGGTGGATCAATTCCAATTGCTGGCTATTTTCAGGAAATTACAGGAGTTGATCCTATGCTGATAGGATTTTCAAAAGATGATGATCAAATTCACAGTCCAAATGAAAAATATGATCTTGAGAGTTTTCGAAAGGGTATTAGAAGTTGGGCGAGGGTCATAAACTCCTTTTCTGAGTTGCAAAATGTTTGATGATTTTAAACAGCTTAAAGCCAAGGTTAATGATACTGAAATTAACTTTAAAATCAGAAACATTCACAAATCATGTGAAAATGCGATTTTATTCCTTCATGGTTTTCCACAAACTCACGCAATGTGGGCAGGAATAGCAGATCAGTTTGCGGAGAATTACCCAATTATCTGTTCAGATTTACGTGGATATGGTGATTCAGAAAAACCTTTAGGTGTTGAAAATTTTACTTTCAGGCACATGGCTGAAGATCAATTGAAGTTAATGTCTCATTTGGGATTTGAAAAGTTTCATGTTGTTGGCCACGACCGGGGAGGTCGGGTAGCTCACAGAATGGCTCTAGACGAAACAGATAGATTAAAAACTGTTACTTTAATGGATATTGTCCCAACAAGGCTATTGCTTTCTGAGCTTACAACTCAGGTTGCCAAAAGCTATTATCATTGGTTATTTTTGGCTCAACCATCTCCTTTCCCAGAAAGATTGATCACTTCGGATCCTGACTACTTTTATGAGTCATGTCTTTTAGGTTGGGGAGCGGCAAACCTTGATGACTTTGATATTGAAAAACTTAGGGAGTATAGAAAATCTTGGGAAAACGCAGATACAATTCGAGCTATGTGTGATGATTATCGAGCGGCTATAGAATTTGATTGGAAGCATGATAATGAAGATCACAATCGGTGCCTTGATATTCCAACATGTTTAATGTGGGGAAAAGCAGGAGCGATGGCAAAGCACTATGATATTCCGGAGACTTGGAAAAAAAGTTTTACAAATATTCATCAGGCACCAATAGATGGAGGGCATTTTTTTCCTGATCAGTACCCGGAGGAAACTGTGGCTGCACTATCCTCGTTTATTGGCAACAAGCTCGATTAAAGCGTCAAAAGGGACATAGCCCCGAATTAGTTCATCTTTCATTACAAAAGTCGGAGTTCCACTTATTTTAAGTTTTTCAGCAAGATTTCTAGTATCTGCGATTATTCCCTTAACCTCGGGACTTTCCATGGCATCTTGAACTAGTTTTTTATCCAAATTTAAATTGTTAATTATTCGATCAAATGCTTTTGTGCTGGGTGCAGCTTTCATTTTAATCAAAATATCATGAACAACTTTATAAGCTTTGTCACCATGGGCGATCTTTACAGCCAACGCAAATTTCGACATTTTTAAAGAGTCTTCGCCAAGAATAGGAAATTCTTTGATTATGAATCGAATGTTTCCATCTGTGCTGAGTAGCTTTTCAACCTCACCATGTGCTTTTTTGCAATAACCACATTTGTAATCAATAAATTCAACAAGCGTAATATCCCCGTTGAGATTTCCACCAACGAATGAATAGCCATCTTCAAATATGGCTCTTTTGTAATTTTTGACTAATTCAAAGTCGGATTGTATTGCTGCTTGCTGTTCCTTTTGCCTAAGTACTTCAACTGCTTCCATTATTATTTCTGGGTTTTCAAGAATATAAAGTCTAATTTCATTCTGAAATAAAGCTCTCTCTTTGTCGCTCATTTTAGAAAGATCTAGAGCAAATGACTGAGACGCTAACAAAAGAAAAAAAGAAATTACTACTCTAAGCATGTGATAAACTTACTACCTCTAGCCATTTATTTTTGTTTTCTTAGATTTTTGTTCAACTTGATGTGCTGGACAAACGTTCTCGAACCCTATTTGGATGAAGTAAAGCAATTGTCGGATAGTGCAACCTGTTAAATTGAAATAAAAATATAAAATGAGAATTTGTTTTAACTTTCTTGCTAACTTGAGCAGATTTATTCGAAACCACTTATATTTAGAAAAATAAAGAAAGTAACCGCATGAAACATTCAGTGAGAGGAAACATAGACCCATTCATTGTTATGGATGTTATGGAAAAAGCTAGAAAGGCTGAAGAAAATGGCCGCAAAATTATTCATTTGGAGGTTGGTCAGCCTAGTACTGCAATACCTTTTGAAGCTTTAAGAAGAACTTCGCATATAATGGAACGTGACCCTCTTGGGTATACAGTGGCTCTAGGTTTGCCAGAATTAAGAAAAAAAATATCGGGGTTATATGGTCGTTGGTATAATGTAGATCTGGACCCTGCGCGAGTGGTCATTACATCGGGTTCATCGGGAGCTTTTATACTCTCTTTTATTTCTCTTTTTGATGTGGCTGCGAGGGTAGGAATAGGTGCTCCGGGGTATCCTAGTTATCGTCAAATTTTGAAGTCACTTGGGATGTTGCCGGTGGATATCAAAACTAGTTTGGAAAATAAGTTTCAACCTACGAAAAATGATATCTTGTCAAACAGCTTAGATGGTTTGCTTGTTGCATCACCTTCAAATCCATCCGGTACTATGCTAGATCAGAACGAACTCGCTGAGTTAATTGAAACTTCTAACTCTGTCGGAGCAAACTTTATTAGTGATGAAATATATCATGGTATCCAATATGACAAAAAAGCTGTTTCTGCTTTGGAAATTACCGACCAGTGTTATGTCATAAACTCTTTTTCAAAATTTTTTTCGATGACTGGATGGCGAGTTGGTTGGATGGTGGTTCCTGAAGATCACATAAGAGTGGTAGAACGTTTGGCACAAAATTTATTTATTTGCCCACCCCATATTTCGCAAGTTGCGGCTCTAGAGGCTTTATCATGTGAAAACGAACTATCGCAATATATTGAAATATATCGTAAAAACCGTCAAATCATTATGCATGAATTACCACAAATAGGGTTTCAAAATTTTGCTCCACCAGATGGAGCTTTTTATTTTTACGTAGATATCTCTAGATACAGCGATGACAGCTTATCGTTCTGCGATGATGTCTTGGAGGAAGTTGGGGTGGCGATCACCCCAGGCGTAGACTTTGATCCAGAAAGGGGCAATACCACAATTAGAATTTCTTATGCTAGATCGACTGATGAAATATCCGAGGGTATAAATAGGCTTGGTAATTTTATGAAAAAACGAGGGTATTTTTGATAAAACTTTTTCCTTCTTTTTTATTTTTGTTTTTAGCCACTCCCTTAGTCTCAGAGGTTAGTTTTGCCAGATTAATCAAAGAAAACTCCTTTGCTAAAGATCGATTTTTCGGCGGCATTGAGATTAATCTACAACTCAGCCAGGGGGTACCTTATAAAATTTGGATGGACCGAGATCCGTTAAGTCTAATAATTGATTTCAACGTATTAAACTTTAATGGAATAGATCTGGAAAAAATAAATCAAAGCAAGAATATTAAATCGATTGAAATTAAAGAATTGGATACTGAATGGTCGAGGCTTTCATTTCATCTTGCAGATTATTGGGCAATCGAAAACACTGAGATGAGCATTAGTCCACAAGATAATAGCGCTTCACTCTCAATTTTTCTGAAATCGATATCTGAAGGAATTTTCAGTTTAACAGATAAACCAAACAAAGATTTTTCTAGTAATAAAATTTCTGCCATTGAAAATAATGATTTTGTGGTAGTTTTAGACCCTGGACATGGCGGTAGAGATCCTGGAGCAGAAGCTGGGGGCTATCGGGAGTCAAGCCTTATGTTAGAATTAGCTGAGGCGGTAAAAGAAAGTTTAATTCGAAATACTGATTTTAAAGTGGTTTTGACGAGAACAGAAGATAAGTTTCTTTCTCTTGAAGATAGAATAACAATTGCAAGTCAATCCGATGCAAATCTTTTTATTTCATTGCATGCTGATGCTGTGATCGAGGGGGAGGCAAGCGGAACAACTGTATATCTTTTAAGTGATAAGGCCACTGATAAAATGAGCGCCCAGTTAGCTTCAAGGCATGATAGATCAGAAATTTTGAGAGGTGTTGATCTCAGTGGTTTAGATAGTCAAGTTGCTTCTGTACTACTGGATATGGCTAGACAAGAAACAAAACCAAGAAGTGAGGCTGTTGCTTCTTTTATTCTCAAAGTTTTCAAAGAAAAAATTACTGAGTTAAGTTCTCAACCATTACGATATGCAGCATTTTCTGTGCTGAAATCTCCAGATATTCCTTCAATTCTGATAGAGGCTGGTTTTATGTCTACCTCTTCTGATCTACAAAACCTTACTACGAAGAAATGGAGAAGAGAATTTGCAGACTCACTTACCGAAGCGATATCTCGCTGGTATGTGCGAGATAAAGAGAATAAGGTTTTACTGAGAGAATAGTTGAAGTTTTCTGTTTATTTACGCAAAAAGTTGTATCATGTATTTTTGACCATGAAAGATTTCATTTCTATAATTCAGAGGCTTAGAGTAAAGTTTGGTTAGACCCTTAATAAATATCATTGGATCGGTTTTTACCATCATAACTTTGGGTGCAATAGGCTTTGCGATAACTATTGGTGCAGTGTTTTGGATATATGGCCGTGATCTTCCCAGTCATGAATCTCTATCGCAATATAAACCGCCCACAATAAGTAGAATTTATTCTGTTGAGGGACAAATAATTGATGAGTTTGCTAAAGAGCGTAGGCTTTTTACGCCTGCTGGTGAAATCCCAAATTCAGTAAAAAATGCCTTCATATCTGCAGAAGATAAAAATTTTTACTCTCATCCTGGATATGATGTTCGAGGTATAATATCTGCTATTGTCGACGCGGTTCGTTCAGGTGGACAGGTAGTAAGGGGGGCGTCAACAATAACTCAACAAGTGATGAAGAACTTTTTGTTAGATGGGTCCCGTCAAGCCGAGCGAAAAATAAAGGAAATAATATTAGCGACACGTATAGAAAACACCCTTCCTAAGAATAAAATATTAGAGCTTTATTTGAATGAGATATTTTTAGGGCAAAATTCTTATGGTGTAACGGCTGCAGCTCAGACTTATTTTAATAAAACTTTGGACCAATTGGCTCCCCATGAAGCGGCATTTCTTGCAGCTCTGCCAAAAGCCCCTTCAAAATTTCATCCAGTGAGGAAAAAAGATCGTCTACTGGAGAGGAGAAACTATGTTCTCCGAGAAATGTGGCAGAATGGTTATCTCAATGAGATTGAATATAAATCTGAATTAAATATGCCTTTAAAATCTGTACAAAACGGCGATTTTACGTCTTTTAAATCTACTCTACCCCCGCGTGATTATTTTACAGATGAAATTCGAAGACAACTAAGTAGAAACTTTGGTGAAGAGGAATTTTTTACCTCCGGTATGACGGTCCGGGCAACTCTTGATCCAGAAATGCAGAGTGTTGCTGCTATAGCGCTACAGAGAGCGCTGCAGACCTATGATCGACGGCAAGGTGTCTGGAGAGGAACTGGATTAAAATTAACGGACGATCAAATGGTGAGTTGGAGAAATGCACTGGCTGAACTTCCTTTGTCTCGTAAAATCAATTTAGATGGCCAATGGTTTCCAGCTGTTGTTTTGGGTTTCAAAGGCAACAGTGCTATTATAGGAATAGAGGGTGTTCCAGATGACCCCAGAGGTCACTATATTTCTTTCAAAGACGTTACTTGGGCTCATAAAAAAAGCGATAGCACAATCAATCCTCCAAAAGCAAAAAAAGCTCAAGATCTCTTGTCTTTGGGCGATGTTGTTTATGTAAGAGCATTACTTAATGAAAATAAAGAATTTGAGAGGTGGACACTTAGACAGATAAGTGAGGTCCAAGGGGCTTTTATGGCCATGGATGTCAACACCGGGCGTGTGCTTGCGATGCAAGGTGGGTTTGATTATGATCATTCGGTTTTTAATAGAGCTACACAAGCAGATCGTCAGCCGGGTTCAAGCTTTAAGCCTTTTGTTTACGCATCTGCATTAGACAGTAAGTACACCCCTGCAACTGTAGTAATAGATGCGCCAATTGAATTTAATACGCCAGAAGGTCTGTGGCGGCCAAAGAATGCTTCGAGTAAGTTTTATGGGCCAACACCACTTCGAACAGGTATTGAAAAATCCAGAAATTTAATGACGATAAGGGTCGCTCAAGATGTGGGCATGGAAACCATTGCGGATTATGCGGAACGTTTTGGTGTTTATAAAAATATGCGGCCTTATCTGGCTAATTCGTTGGGTGCAGAAGAAACTACACTTTACAAAATGGTTGCAGCATATGCGATGTTTGCGAATGGTGGAGAGCGAGTGGAACCAACTTTAGTTGACCGTATTCAAGATAGATACGGCAAAACTGTTTATAGGCATGACTTAAGAATATGTAATGAGTGTGAGAAAGATAATCTTTCAGCAGGTTTTGGGCCCGAAATTATTTCGGATCGAGAAAGAATAATGGATGCTATCACAGCATATCAACTTACTTCTATGATGGAAGGGGTTGTTACTAGAGGTACTGCTTCTCGAACAGTAAAATTGCCAGTTCCTGCAGCAGGTAAAACTGGCACTACCAATGAAGCTAAAGATGTTTGGTTCGTGGGTTTTACTAGTAATATAGTCGCAGGTTGCTACATAGGCTTTGATATTCCTGCACCACTTGGGCGAGGAACAGGAGGCGGTAGTACGTGTGGTCCAGTATTTAACGAATTTATGCTAGCAGCTACCAAGAAATATGGTGGCGGTAATTTCAAGGTGCCAGATGGAGGGCAATTTATTAATCTGCATCGCCTTACGGGCGATCGGTTAGATCAAAATGCTGAAGGCGATTTTGTGGTTGCTGAATATTTTAGAGATGGAGAAGAACCGACTTTTGGTGATGCTGTTAATGGGGGGTTCGCGATGGGAAGCAATATCGACCTTTATTCTGAAGAGGATGTACAATTTATTGATACTACAAGCTCTGAAGGAGCAATAGTCACCTTTGGGGGAACGGCAAGCCTCGGAACTCTGACTTCCGGAGGCCTTTATTAAAGCGGTTACATTAAAATAAAGTAAAGAGAAACTTATGAGAGCAGATATAGAAAATTTGGTTACGTCTGTTGAAAAATCTTTAGAATTACTTCGGCAGAGAATGGATTGGGATACTGTCTCTCACCGTCTTGAAGAGTTTGACGCCCGTGTTGAAAACCCAAATCTCTGGGATAACCCGGAGGAGGCTCAGAAGTTGATGAGAGAGCGGCAGACATTATTAGATGCGATGGAGGGGCACAATCAAATCAGAGATGATCTATCATATAATATTGAGATGATAGCATTGGGTGAGGAAGAAGAGGACAGCGAGATAATTATTGAAGCTGAAAAAGCTATTAGTCTTTTGGCAAAAACTGCGGCATCTAAAGAGCTTGAAGCGCTTTTGAATGGTGAGGCTGACGCAAACGATACTTTTTTGGAAATTCATGCAGGTGCGGGTGGCACAGAAAGTTGCGACTGGGCTGCTATGTTGGCGCGTATGTATTTAAGATGGGCTCAAAAAACGGGCTATAACATAGATTTGCAGTCTGAAACTCCAGGGGAAGAAGCCGGTATTAAGTCTGTAACCTATAAAATTAGTGGCCATAATGCCTATGGTTGGTTGAAATCCGAGAGTGGCGTTCATAGACTTGTGCGAATTTCTCCTTTTGATAGCTCAGCAAAGAGGCACACTTCTTTTTGTTCAATTTGGGTGTATCCAGTTGTAGACGATAATATTGATATAGAAGTTAACCCAGCAGATATTCGAATTGACACTTTTCGTTCTTCAGGCGCTGGTGGGCAGCATGTCAACACAACCGACTCTGCAGTCAGAATAACGCACCATCCTACGGGAATTGTTGTTACAAGCTCAGAGAAATCTCAGCATCAAAATCGTGATATCGCAATGAAAGCTCTCAAATCGCGCCTGTACCAATTAGAATTAGATCGCAGAAGTGCTGCGGTTGTTGAGGCCCATGAAAATAAAGGTGATGCGGGCTGGGGTAATCAAATAAGATCCTATGTCTTGCAACCTTATCAAATGGTCAAAGATCTTAGAACCGGACATGAAACCTCTGATACAAAGGGAGTATTGGATGGTGATTTAGGCGATTTTATGGCCGCGACTTTGGCAATGAATGTTTCCGGAAAATCCAGAGCCGAAGCAAAAGATACTGATTAATCTAAGATTTTAACTTCAAATAAAAGATAAATTTTTGAAAACTGAGAAATCAATAACAGAACAAATTGAATTCAGGCTTGGGCAAATTCGTAAATGGAACCCCAAAGTAAATGCTATTGTATCACTACGAGAAGAAGATGAGATTTTGGAAGAGGCTTATTTCAAAGATAAGTTACCTTTAGAGGATCGAGGTATTCTTCATGGTGAAATTATAGCAATAAAAGACTTGGCAAACGCAAAAGGTTTCAGAACCACACAAGGCTCACCAATTTTTGCCAAAGACGTCGCTTCGAAAGATGATTTAGTAGTTGCTAGAATAAGAGCCGCCGGTGCCATAATAATTGGGAAAACTAACACACCAGAGCTTGGATTGGGTAGTAACACGTTTAACCCAGTATTTGGAGTTACTAAAAATCCTTATAACTTAAGAAAATCGGCTGGAGGATCCTCAGGAGGAGCTGCAGTAGCTTTAGCTTGTGATATGCTTAGGTATGCTGATGGGTCCGATATGATGGGATCTCTTAGAAACCCTGCTGCTTGGAACAATATTTATGGAATGCGACCTACATGGGGTCTAGTGCCTAGTGAGCCCGGTAATGATGTATATCTACATAAACTATCCACAAGTGGGCCTATGGCAAAAAATCCAAGGGATTTGGCGACGTTATTGAAAGTTATGGCTGGAAAAGACGAACGCCAACCGAATGGAGTTCCTTTCTTTGAAGTTGATACCTCTTTAAGTTCTTCGTCATTGAAAGATATAAAAATAGCTTCTTTTATGCGATGGGATCTTCCCTTTGAGGACGGAATAAGAAATTTAACTGATCGGGCGTTGAAACGGTTTGAAGATCTTGGTGCGTCAGTAGAAGTTGTCAATTTGCCTATGTCTATGGAAAAGGTCTGGGAGGCATGGATAACTTTACGTTCTTGGTCAATTTCGAATTCGCTTTCTGAAGAATTTAAAGATTTGGAAAAACGTAAATTAATGAAAAAACCATTGCTCTGGGAGATAAATCGAGGTCTTTCGCTAAAAAGTGAAGATATAGTTCAAGCATCCAAAACCAGAAGTGAATGGTTTGAAAAAATGGCTTCTCTACTTAGTAAATATGATGGTGCCGTTTTGCCCTCAGCACAAGTGCAACCATTTGATATAGATAAAGAATACCCGGAAACAATTTCAAATTTTTCTTTAGATACATATCATAGATGGATGCAAGTTGTTGTCCCCGCTAGTTTGATTGGTCTTCCAGCGATTAGTCTTCCTGCTGGTTTTTGTGAAAATAATTTACCATTTGGAATTCAATTAATTGGAAAGCAGTTTTCTGATAATCACTTGTTGCAGATTGCCGAGTGTTGGCATAAAGCTACGAGCTTTCCAGAAAAATATCCACCGAGTTTAATTAATTAAAAAGATTGCATGCAGTAACTGAGGCAGATATCTGCAAAACAAAAATGAGGAGTTATTCGTGGTTAGAGCTTTAGTATGCCCGGGACAGGGGGCCCAGAGTATAGGAATGGGCAAATCCCTTGCAGAAGAATATTCTACAGCCAAAGCTGTATTTGAAGAAGTTGATGAAGCATTGGGCGAAAAACTGTCAAATTTAATTTGGGAGGGCGATATTGCGGACTTGACCCTAACTCAGAATGCTCAACCAGCTTTAATGGCAATGAGTTTGGCAGTGTTAAGAGGTTTAGAAAGCGAAGGTTTTGATCTATCCAGCTGTTCCTATTTAGCCGGCCATTCTTTAGGTGAATATTCCGCTCTTGCTATGAGTAAAGCAATTTCAGTCTCTGATGCAGCAAGATTACTGAAAGCCAGAGGTCTAGCGATGCAAGATGCTGTTCCTGTCGGCAAGGGGGCTATGGCTGCTATTCTAGGACTTAATTTTGATACTGTGCAATCTCTGACTAATTTAGCGCAAGCGCAAGCGCCAGGCATTTGTCAGGCTGCAAATGATAATGATCCATCGCAGGTTGTAATTTCTGGTGAAAAATCTGCTGTTGAGTTGGCAATTGCCTTCGCGAAGGAAGAGGGGGCAAAAAGGGCCATTATGCTTCCTGTAAGTGCACCATTTCATTGTGAACTGATGGCTCCTGCCGCTGAACAGATGAAAATTAAATTAGATTCCATAAAAATTGATACACCAATCGTTCCGATTGTATCGAACGTCAGTGCTGAAGCAATCTCAGATCCTGATACAATAAAAAAATTACTCGTAAGTCAGGTTACTGGATCTGTTCGCTGGCGTGAATCTATTTTGTGGATGGCAGCAAATGACGTGGACGAAATTTGGGAAGTAGGATCAGGTAAGGCTTTAAGTGGTATGATAAGACGCATTGATAAAGATATAAGCTTAAAGAATTTTTCTTCAGCTGAAGATATTAAATCAGCTGTATTTTAAATATAAGGACTCGATAAATGTTTGAACTTAAAGGTAAAAAAGCACTAATTACGGGTGCATCAGGTGGGATAGGTGGGGAAATAGCGAGAACGCTTCACAAAGCGGGTGCTGATATTGCAATTAGTGGTACTCGCCTAGAAAGTTTAAATTCTTTGGCCGAAGAAATAGGCTCAAACGTTCAAATTTTTCAATGTAACCTTAATGACCCTGTTGCTATTGATGACCTTTTGAAAACTGCTTCTGAGAAAATGGGTGGAATTGATATTTTGATCAACAATGCGGGTATAACTCGCGATAATCTATTTATGCGAATGTCAGATGAAGAGTGGCTGGATGTTTTGAATGTAAATTTAACGGCCACCATGAAACTCTGCAAAGGTATGATACGTGGAATGATGAAAAATAGGTGGGGACGAATAATCAACATCAGTTCAGTAGTGGGTACGACAGGTAATCCGGGTCAAGCTAACTACGCGGCTTCTAAGGCTGGAATGGTAGGGATGTCCAAGTCATTAGCTTTTGAGGTGGCAAGTCGTGGTATTACGGTAAATATAATTGCTCCAGGCTTTATTGAGACAGCTATGACTGATAAGTTAAACGATGATCAAAAAAGCAACATAATGGAACAAATTCCAGCAGGAAGAATGGGTATGGCAACTGAAATAGCATCTGCTGCACTATATCTAGCTAGCAATGAAGCAAGTTATGTAACTGGCGCCACACTTCACGTTAATGGTGGCATGGTCATGGTCTAACTGCTACACACAATTCGAGGATACTTTAAAATTTACTATTCTTTTTTAGTGCAAAACATTTGCTAATTTAAAATCTTATGTTATAGCGCACGTGAAATAAACGTGTTTTGCTTTTTTTTAATAAATCAGCTTGCACTCTTTTGAATTTATAACCGCCCAACAGGGTCAAATCCTTAATAATTTTGAGGAAAAAATCGGGCTTCAGCCCAGCAGTATAAGGAAAAAACGATGAGCGATACCGCAGACCGCGTTAAAAAAATTGTTGTTGAACATTTAGGCGTTGATGAAGATAAAGTAGTCGATAACGCTTCATTTATTGATGATTTAGGTGCCGACAGCTTGGATACGGTTGAGTTAGTAATGGCTTTTGAAGAAGAGTTTGGAATTGAAATACCAGATGATGCTGCTGAAAACATACAAACATTTGGAGATGCTGTTAAGTTCATCGGAGATGCTGCTTAATTAAACAATCAGAATTCGAAAACCCTCGCTTTGGCGAGGGTTTTTTATTTGTTTCGTCATTATAAGCGAGCGGCACTTGCCCTAACGGGTTTTTACGCGCTATTAGCATACACATGAGCTAAAAAAGGGTATAAAATGCGTCGAGTAGTTATTACGGGTTTGGGATTAATATCGCCCCTTGCTAGTGGGGTTGAAAAAAGTTGGTCGCGCATACTCAACGGGGATTCTGGTGCTAATTTAATAACCCGCTTTGACGCTGATCGCGTTGCAACAAAGTACGCTTGCGAAGTTCCTATCGGCGATGGTTCAGATGGAACTTTTAATGCTGATGATTGGATGGAACCAAAAGAAAGAAGAAAAGTAGACGATTTCATCTTGTATGGAATTGCAGCCTCTGAAATGGCAGTTAGGGATGCTGATTGGAGACCCTCCGATCAGACTAGTTTGCTTCGTACTGGCGTTATGATTGGTTCCGGTATTGGGGGTCTAAATTCGATAGCAGAAACCGCAGTAATGATAAAAGAACGTGGTCCAAGGCGAATATCACCTTTTTTTATACCAGGAGCACTAATTAATTTAATTTCTGGACAGGTCAGTATCCGCTTTGGTTTTAAAGGGCCTAATCACTCGGTTGTAACAGCTTGTTCAACTGGAGCTCACGCAATAGGTGATGCGGCGAGGCTTATAGCCTCAGATGACGCAGATGTTATGATTGCGGGGGGTGCTGAAGCTGCAATATCGGAAATAGGAATTGGTGGTTTCAATGCCTGTAAAGCATTATCGACCAAAAGAGCTGACGACCCAACAAAGGCATCTCGACCATATGATATAGACCGTGATGGTTTTGTGATGGGCGAGGGGGCAGGAATAGTCGTTCTAGAAGAATATGAACATGCCGTAAATCGAGGAGCCAAAATTTACGCTGAAGTTGCTGGATATGGATTATCAGGAGATGCCTACCATATAACAGCGCCGTCTGAAGATGGTGAGGGTGGAGAAAGGTCTATGATAGCGGCGCTTAAAAAGGCCAATATTAAACCGGAACAAATTGACTACATTAACGCTCATGGTACTTCAACAATGGCGGATGTTATTGAATTAGCTGCAGTTGAGAGAATGATGGGTGATGCGGCTGATAAATTGACGATGTCATCTACCAAGTCATCTACTGGTCATTTGTTAGGTGCTGCTGGAGCTATAGAAGCCATCTTTACGACTTTGGCAATTCGCGACCAAGTCGCTCCACCAACAATTAACTTGGATAAACCGGCCGTATCGACCCGGGTCGATCTGGCCGCGAACGAAAAGGTTTCAAGAGAAATTAACTTTGCTATCTCTAATTCCTTTGGCTTTGGGGGAACGAACGCAAGTTTACTTTTGGCGAAAGTATAAAATGTGGCGCAGCGCTGCATCAAACCTAATTTCTTTGCTAGTAGTGCTAATGCTATTGTTTGGTGGGCTGGGGCTAACAGCTAAGTCTTTTTATACCTCTGCTGGACCTTTGGAGACGCCTATATGTGTTCGGATCCCATCTGGCAGCTCATTTCGTACTATTTCAGAAGACTTGGAGAAAAAGGGTGCGTTACATTCGGCTTGGTTTTTTAGAGTAGGTGTCCGATATCAGGAAAAAGAAACTAAATTAAAAGCAGGTAGTTTTCTTATCCCCATTAATGCATCAATGCAGGATATCTCGAATATTGTCACAAAAGGTGGAGCAAATACCTGTGGAACAGAAATTGTCTATTCAGTGGGCATAGTCTCAACTACTATTCGCGTCCGTGAACTAAACCCTAAGACATCCCAGTTAGAGGAAAAGTATGTTTTTAAATCTAATGATCAACAGCCAAAGGCATTTAATTCTTTTGTTAATGATAAAAGCACGCGACATCGAATAGTAGTAGCCGAAGGTGCTACATCCTGGCGTATAGTGCAGGCCTTAAATGAGATTTCTTACCTTGCTGGAGATATAAAAGAAACCCCACGAGAAGGGAGCTTAGCTCCGGACAGTTATGAATTTGGTCAAAAAGACTCTAGATTAACAATCTTAAAAAGAATGGAGGTAAAACAAGACAATGTTTTACAAGAGGCCTGGCAATCCAAAATGGATGGTTTACCTTTAGCAACCCCAGAAGAAGCCTTGATTTTAGCTTCAATCATTGAAAAAGAGACAGGACTTAAAAGTGAGAGACGGGTTATTGCGAGCGTTTTTATTAATAGGCTTAAAAAGGGCATGCCTCTTCAGACTGATCCAACAGTAATTTATGGAATTACTAAAGGTAGGGAAATACTAGGCCGAGGACTGCGTCAAAGTGAGCTCCGTAAGGATACTCCATGGAATACTTATTTAAGAGGTGGATTACCTCCTACTGCAATTGCGAATCCTGGTGCGGAAAGCATTTTTGC
>JAAXIY010000025.1:62533-68659 GCA_012270125.1 Paracoccaceae bacterium | reverse complement strand
CACTCTCCACCTTGATCACATATAGGGCAATCAAGGGGATGATTGATTAATAAAAACTCCATGACGCCTTCTCTGGCCTTTTTAACCATCGGAGAACTAGTTTTTACAACGGGAGGTTGCCCCTCTGGACCTGGGCGCAGGTCACGGACTTGCATTGCGCAAGAAGCTGCTGGCTTTGGGGGGCCACCAACAATTTCAACCAGACACATTCTACAATTACCAGCAATGGACAAACGTTCATGATAACAAAATCGAGGAATTTCTATACCTGCTTCCTCACAGGCCTGGATCAAAGTCATCGACCCATCTACTTCCAATTCAGTTTCATCAATTATAACTTTACGCAAGTCGCTCATAAGATTACCGTTCATTTTGTTCTACTTTGACCAATAAAAACATATTTCTTGGCACAATTACTTGGGCAAATTTTGCAATTAGGAACATACGACCTGCAAAGCGATATATACTGGTTTCAATCATATATCGCATCGTCCACTTAGCTCTAAGACTTTACCAGTTAAGACGACATTATTATCATCAGGACTTAAAACCCACGCTATATCTGATGTCCCAAAGTTCTTGATACAAAATTTTGTAGCCTCATATCTCCCCGCCTCGCGGGCCCCTGAAAGAGACCTGTTTGCCCGCCTTACCACAAGACTAAAAGATCGATCATCCACTTTATCTCGGTTGAGTTTCGTCGAGAATTTATATCCATCAAAAGATACTTTATTTTCTTCAAGTTCGAAAGGATTAGAACATCCAAGTAAGATAAAAAAACAACATAATACTGATATTATTTTGGCAAAGCGTCTGACACAGAAAAATAGTTTGGCAGTAAAATTCATTGTGCCGCAACCGCTATATTTTGGACAGATCGCTGATCCTTTATACGATCTTCAATTTCGTCTCGAAAATTTCTTATTAAACCTTGTATTGGCCAGGCTGCAGCATCACCAAGAGCACAGATAGTATGCCCCTCAACCTGTTTTGTAACGTCAAGAAGCATATCAATCTCAGCAGGATCTGCGGTTCCATTTACCAACCGCTCCATAACCCGCATCATCCATCCCGTCCCTTCTCTGCAGGGAGTACACTGACCGCAGCTTTCATGTTTATAAAACTTAGAAAGTCGCCAAATAGCTTTGATTATGTCCGTGCTTTGATCCATAACGATAACAGCAGCAGTACCAAGACCAGAACCAAGTTCGCCGCGTAAATAGTCAAAATCCATCAGAGCGTCTTTCATATTTTCACCTCGCACACATGGCACGGATGAACCACCTGGAATCACAGCTTTGAGGTTTTTCCAACCTCCGCGAATACCACCACAGTGTTTATCGATAAGCTCCTCAAACGAAATCGACATCTCTTCCTCTATAATGCAAGGGTGATTAACATGTCCCGATATCGCAAATAATTTGGTACCTGCATTATTCTCCCTACCAAAACTGGAAAACCAATCAGCTCCTCGACGCAGTATGGTTGGCACAACAGCAATTGACTCTACATTGTTCACAGTCGTTGGACAGCCATAAAGTCCCGCCCCAGCAGGAAAAGGTGGCTTCATTCTTGGCATTCCCTTTTTGCCTTCCAAGCTCTCTAACAAAGCAGTTTCTTCACCGCATATGTATGCACCTGCGCCGTGATGCAAAAACAAATCAAACTTCCAGCCCGATTTAGAGGCATTTTTACCAATCAAACCCGCTTCATATGCCTCGTCAATTGCCGCCTGAAGAGCTTCCCTCTCCCGAATATACTCACCTCTAATGTAAATGTAGCAAACGTGAGCATTCATAGCAAAACTGGCTATTAGACATCCTTCTACAAGAGAATGCGGATCGTGCCGCATAATTTCACGATCTTTACAAGTTCCTGGCTCGGACTCATCTGCATTTACGACAAGGTAAGCTGGCCTACCATCACTTTCTTTAGGCATAAACGACCATTTCAAACCTGTTGGGAAACCCGCGCCGCCGCGCCCACGCAAGCCTGAAGCCTTCATTTCGTCTACAATCCAATCACGACCTTTTTTTAAAATTTCACGCGTATTGCTCCAGTGCCCCCTAGATTTGGCACCAGAAAGTGAACGATCTTGCATACCGTAAATATTAGTAAAAATCCTATCCTGATCCTTTAGCATTACGTCAGCTATCCTTTCCACCGCGTCTCTTAATAATAATTTTAATCAATAAAATCAGAGACCAAGTCAACGCAGCTAAAGTGAAAAAATCAATTAGAAACATGTACCGTGGAGATATTTGAAGTGTAGGAGCTGCACCTTGTAATATACTCCAAAACAAAACGGACCCAGCGATTACGATCGCTATCACTCGCCCCTGCTTTTCTGAACTATTTTTACCCAATTCTCTCATTATTACTTTTTTACTCTATTTTCTGTAAAAATATCTCGCCACTCTCGAACTTATTGCTTGCCCCAATGAATAGTGATCGTGTCATCAGTACCATCGATCCTTTTAACGGTATCATTAAATTTTTTTGCCAATGAAACGCTTTTATTGGCAGTTGGACCGCCGTCGTTTACATCGGATAAACTTGTCAAACCAGCCGATGGCTCAACAGAAAAACGACCATTTTGCGGTCCAGGAACAGGAGCATTCCCGCCTCTAAACTGCTCAAGCAGTTCCTCAAACCTACTACCTGAAAGGTCTTCGTAATAGTCTTTGCCAATTTGAGCCATTGGAGCATTGGCACATGCTCCCAAACATTCAACTTCTTCCCACGATAATTTTCCATCTTCCGACAGCGTGTGAGGAGTTGGTGAAATTTTTTCTTTACAGATACTTACGAGATCTTCCGCACCACATAACATACATGATAAAGTACCACAGACCTGTATGTGTGCTGCAGAACCAACTGGTTGAAGCTGAAACATAAAATAAAAAGTTGCGACTTCTAAAGCTCTAATGTGAGCCATACCCAACATATCGGCAACAAATTCTATAGCTGGTCGCGAAAGCCAACCTTCTTGTTCTTGAGCTCTCCAAAGCAAAGGGATAATTGCCGATGCTTGCCGCCCCTCTGGGTACTTAGTCAGTTGAGCCTCCGCCCATTTTTGATTTTCTGGCGAAAAGGCAAACGATGTGGGCTGATTAGGGTGCAACCTACGAAGCATATTTAAAAACCCACCAAAGTTAAATTTCTGACATTAAGTATTAAAAAAGCTTTTTTCACCGATCAATTTCTCCAAAAACAACATCCATTGTTCCAATTATTGCTGCGACATCTGCCAATTGGTGCCCTGTCGCCATGTGATCCATAGCCTGTAGGTGTAAATAGCCAGGAGCCCTAATTTTGGCTCTGTAAGGCTTATTGGAGCCGTCTGAAACGAGGTAGACACCAAATTCTCCCTTTGGTGCCTCTACAGACGCATAAACCTCACCAGCAGGAACGTGGAACCCCTCTGTATATAACTTAAAATGATGAATTAGAGCTTCCATTGACTGCTTCATTTCGGCTCTTCTTGGTGGACATAACTTGCCATGCGCTAACACAGGCCCATCCTCACCTTTAAGTTTTTCAATAGCTTGTCTTATAATTGCCACCGATTGACGCATTTCTTCCATACGAACCAAATAACGATCGTAACAGTCGCCATTTTTCCCCACAGGTATTTGAAACTCAAATTCGTCGTAGCATTCATATGGTTGAGCTCGTCTCAAATCCCAAGCCAAACCTGATCCCCTGACCATTACGCCTGAGAAACCATATCTTTGTATGTCATCCTCAGTAACAACACCTATTTCAACATTTCTTTGCTTAAATATTCTATTCTCAGTGAGCAAAGTATCTATATCGTCAATGACTTTGGGAAAGTCCTCTGCCCACGTATCGATATCCTCTAAAAGTTCGTTTGATATATCTTGATGAACGCCGCCAGGACGAAAATAAGCAGCATGCAGGCGCGCCCCACAGGCTCGCTCATAGAAAATCATAAGCTTTTCTCTCTCTTCAAAACCCCAGAGCGGTGGAGTGAGAGCCCCAACATCCATTGCCTGTGTAGTCACATTCAAAAGATGATTAAGCACACGGCCTATTTCAGAAAACAAAACTCGAATTAAAGAAGCTCTTTTTGGAACAACTGTATTCGTTAATCTTTCAATAGCTAAACACCATGCATGCTCTTGGTTCATCGGAGCGACATAATCTAATCGATCAAAATAAGGTAAATTTTGCAAATAAGTACGGCTTTCCATCAATTTCTCAGTGCCGCGGTGTAGTAAGCCAATATGCGGATCACAACGTTCAACTATTTCACCATCCAACTCTAAAACGAGCCTAAGCACTCCATGTGCCGCAGGGTGTTGAGGGCCAAAATTAATGTTAAAGTTACGGATTTTTTGTTCTCCTGTAAGAACATCTTCAAACCCTTTGGATCCATCCATCAGCTGTCACCTCCATCATCGGGCAAAATATATTCTGCACCTTCCCATGGAGACATAAAATCAAAATTTCGGTACTCTTGAACAAGCTTTACGGGCTCATACACTACTCGTTTTTCAGCATCATCATATCTAACTTCAGTATAACCAGAAGTTGGAAAATCCTTTCGCAGAGGATGACCTCTAAACCCATAGTCGGTTAAAATTCTACGCATGTCTGGGTGACCCGTGAACATTATACCAAACATATCAAAAACTTCTCTCTCAAACCAATTAGCAGATGGATGCACATCAACAATTGAAGTGGCCATATCACCTTCCCTTATCGAAACTCGCAATCTGATACGCTTATTCTGATACATGGATAGAAAGTGGTAGACTAAATCGAAACGTTTAGCTCTTTCAGGATAATCAACAGCAGTAATGTCAACTAATGACGAAAACTTACAACGTGGATCTATTTTTAAAAATTCAACAAAACTAAAAAGTTGAGCTGGCGCAACATCAACGGTCAGCTCTCCATATTCTATAATAGATGTCAAAACACAATCTACGCGCTTAGTGTCTAAATATTGTTTCAGATCTAGAAGCTCAGCTGTCATCGCTTGATTGTCCCTGTTCTTCTTATTTTTTTCTGCAGTGCCAAAATCCCATAAAGAAGAGCCTCTGCTGTCGGAGGACAACCTGGGACATAAACATCAACTGGAACAATGCGATCGCATCCACGAACTACTGAATAGCTGTAATGGTAATAACCACCGCCATTAGCACACGATCCCATTGAAATCACGTAACGAGGTTCCGGCATTTGATCATACACTTTTCGTAATGCTGGAGCCATTTTATTTGTAAGTGTTCCCGCCACTATCATCAGATCAGACTGGCGAGGGGAAGCTCTAGGTGCCGTACCAAAACGCTCCAAATCATATCGTGGCATTGAGGTGTGCATCATTTCAACAGCACAACAGGCCAACCCAAAAGTCATCCAATGCAAAGATCCGGTTCGGGCCCAGTTTATAATGTCTTCGGTTGAAGTTACCAAAAACCCTTTATCCTGAAGTTGTTCATTTAGCTGGCGTGTAGAATTTTCCAGATCGGCATCAGCAGTGTTTCCACCGGACATTACTCCCATTCTAATGCCCCCTTCTTCCACTCATAAGCAAATCCAACGGTTAACACCCCTAAGAAAACGATCATCGACCAGAATCCAATCATACTGATATCTTGAAATGCAACTGCCCAAGGGAATAGAAATGCAATTTCAAGATCGAAAATGATAAACAAAATCGAAACTAAGTAAAATCTGACATCGAATTTCATACGAGCATCATCAAACGCATTAAACCCACACTCATAAGCAGAGACTTTTTCGGGATCAGGATTTCGAATAGCAATTACAGCAGCCGCTAACAGCAAAATGATCCCAAGTCCAAGTGCTATACCCAAAAACACCAGGATTGGCAGATATTCTAACAAAAGATCGTCCACAGATGGCTCCTTTTGTGCAAGCGTAAACAACGCTTTGCTTCGGCTAACAGATAGGGGTTTACCGCTCTAACTCACGGGGGTCAACACATGAAAAAGCAATAATGATCTAAAATTATATTTAGTTAAAAGCGGCAAAGCAAAGTTAGGTCTCTGAGACTTACGTTAGTAACGCAAAATCACACAATTTTTCACCCTGTTGCACAAAATTGCCAACTGAAAAATTTACTTTTTTAAT
>JAAXIY010000025.1:50292-62433 GCA_012270125.1 Paracoccaceae bacterium | reverse complement strand
ATATCATGCCTGGCATTGGAGATAAAATTTCATTGTTATCCGCATTATTTTCCTTCTGCACCTCAAAAGCGTTCCGAATTTTGAAAGGAATTTGAGTATCATCAAATACAATAATTTCTTCACCAAATATTTTTACTTCGGGTAATTTCTTTTCTCTAAAAAGCCATTGTTGCTTTTTAAAAAGCACATCATAACTTTCGTTCATAATCAAGACTTTAACTTTTCCTGATTCAGGTTGAGAAAAATTAATTTCGAAAATAGTTCCATTATGTGAGAGCTGGAAATTGTAGAATATATCAACCCAGTGCGAATAAGAAAAATGATCTGGTTGGGGCGAAAAATAACACATTGAAGCCGCAATAATCGCTTCAGTTGATATTGGCTTATGGAAAATAAGATCTTCTAACTTTTCTTCAATTAAATCTGTTCGAACCAAACCCCTTTTCACGCTTGGATCTTGAGATAATTTGCAAAGAAAATCTAGATTGGTTTTAACTCCCAATATTTCGATCTGTCGCAGCGCTTTATCTAGCTTACCAAGTGCAGATTTTCTATCTTTACCATGAGCTATTATCTTGGCCAGCATAGGATCAAAATATGGAGAAATTATATCTCCAACTTTTATCCCCGATTCTACACGAATATCGGATGGAAACCGTAGATGCTTAATTTTCCCAACTTCTGGTAAAAAATTATTGTTGGGATTTTCAGCATAAATCCTGGCTTCAAAAGCATGACCGTCTATCGAAAGATCACTTTGATCTTTTGTTAGAGATTTACCCATCGCGATCTCAAATTGCCAAGCGACCAAATCAATACCAGTAATTTCCTCTGTAATGGGATGCTCAACTTGAAGGCGTGTGTTCATCTCCATAAACCAAAATTTATCTTCCTGGAGACCATTTGATCCATCAACAATGAACTCTACTGTTCCTGCCCCCTTGTAACCAATGGCTTTTGCCGCCGTAACAGCTGCTTCACACATAGCTTCTCTCATGCTGCTGGTCATTCCTGGAGCTGGGCATTCCTCTAAAACCTTTTGATGCCGTCTCTGTAAGGAACAGTCTCTTTCAAATAAATGAATAGCCGTTTTCCCATCACCAAATATCTGGATCTCGATATGACGCGGAGAAGAGATATACTTTTCTAAAATAACCTTATTGTTGTTGAAGGCCTTTTCTGCTTCCGATTGAGCACTTTTTAAAGCTTTTTTAAAATCTTTTGAACTCTTAACCAGCCGCATACCTTTTCCGCCACCTCCGGCAACTGCCTTGATCAAAACAGGATAACCTATAGATTTAGCCTCCTCTTCTAGTCTTTTGGTTGTTTGATCCCTGCCTAGGTACCCGGGGATTATCGGAACATTAGCTTTGGCCATACACTTTTTAGCCTCATCCTTTTGCCCCATTATTTTGATGGCTTTATGATCAGGACCGACGAATACCAACCCGGCCTCCTCAACTTTTTGGGCAAACTTGCTATTTTCTGACAAAAACCCATAGCCAGGATGGATAGCGCCCGCCTTCGATTTTACAGCAATTTCTATGATTTTATCTTGGTCTAAGTAGCATCCTAGAGGAGATGATCCTTCTATCAGAAATACATCATCGCATAAGCTTACATGCTTTGAATTGATATCTGCTTCAGAAAAAATACCAACTGTAGTCAGACCAATTTTTCTTGCAGTTTCAGCAATTCGGCATGCTATTTCACCTCTATTGGCTATCAATACCCTATTAAACAATAATATTGTCCTTCTATAATTTTGCTATGGATTCCAATTCATGATGTCTTAAATATTCATTTTTTTGATATGTTTCCTACATTCTAAACAAACCAAAATTAGTATCTTTTATCGGTGCATTTAAAGCTATTTGTAATGAAAGACCTAAAACTTGCCGCGAATTTCTCGGGTCGATAATTCCATCGTCCCACAAACGGGCAGAAGCATAAATAGGGTGACTTTGCTTTTCAAACATCTCTAAAGTAGGTCTTTTAAATTCCAGTTCGTCGCTTTCACTCCATACTTCGCCGCGGCTTTCTATTTGATCGCGCTTAATAGTCGCCAAAACATTGGCCGCCTGAGCGCCTCCCATGACTGAAATACGGGAGTTAGGCCAAGTCCATAAAAAACATGGGTCATAAGCTCTGCCAGCCATTCCATAATTACCGGCCCCAAAACTACCACCTATAATTAAAGTGATTTTTGGAACTTCAGTTGTTGCCACTGCGGTTACCATCTTAGCACCGTGACGTGCTATACCCTCATTTTCATACTTTTTTCCAACCATGAAACCACTAATATTTTGCAAAAATATTAAGGGAATTTTTCTTTTTGAGCATAATTGAATGAAGTGTGCTCCTTTTTGAGCTGACTCGGAGAAAAGAACTCCATTATTTGCAATAATCCCTACCGGACACCCCATAATATGAGCAAAGCCAGTTACAAGAGTTTCACCAAAAAGAGCTTTAAATTCGTCAAACTCAGACCCATCGACTATTCTAGCAATAACTTCTCGCACATCGTACATTGTTCTCAAATCATGGGGAACCACACCGAGGATTTCATTAGCATCATATTCAGGCTCTTTAATGTCTTGAATTTTGATAGGCTCAAGATGCTTTCTATTGAGATTTTTAATAGCCCTTCGGGCCATTGCTAAGGCTTGGTGATCATTATCAGCCAAATAGTCCACAACTCCGGAAGAACGTGAATGGATCTCACCACCACCAAGAGCTTCCGCATCAACAATTTCACCAGTAGCCGCCTTTACTAGCGGCGGCCCAGCTAAAAAAATAGTGCCTTGATTTTTTACAATTATGGTTACATCTGACATAGCAGGAACATAGGCTCCCCCAGCAGTACAAGACCCCATCACAACAGCAATCTGAGGAATATTTTTTGCTGACATCCTCGCCTGATTGTAAAAAATTCTTCCAAAGTGATCGCGATCAGGGAATACCTCATCTTGATTAGGTAGGTTAGCACCTCCACTATCGACCAAGTAAATACAGGGTAAATGACATCGTTCGGCTATTTGCTGGGCTCTCAGGTGCTTTTTAACTGATAAGGGGAAATACGTCCCTCCTTTAACCGTCGCATCATTGCAGACGATCATACATTCCTGACCTTCAACAATTCCGACGCCTGCTATCAAACCAGCACCGGGCGCTGCATCATCATATAAGCTTTGTCCAGCAAAACTTCCAATTTCAAGAAAATAGGAACCAATATCTAGTAACCCCGATACCCTGTCTCTAGGTAACATTTTTCCTCGTTTTGAATGTCTATCTCTGGAAAATTGCGATCCCCCTAAAGAATTTTTCTTTGCAATTTCAGTAATTTTTTCAATATCTTTTAGGTGTTCTCTCATGTTATCTTGAAAGGTCTTACTTGATGTCAAAATTTGAGATTTGAGTTTCATTTTCTTTCCTGTTCACACTCTAAAACTGCTTTTTCTCGCAATTTTTTCCTAATCACTTTGCCAGTAATCGTCATTGGCAGCTCTTCCAAAAAACTTATCTCTCGTGGATACAGATGCTTAGCTAACCGCTCTTTTACAAAGTCTTTCAAGACTTCGGACATTTGATCATCAGCTTTTTTACCGGCCTTTAAAACAATGTAAGCCTTAACAATCTCATTTCGTGATTGATCTGGCTTACCAACAACACCGACCGTAGCAACTGATGGATGAGTTAGGAGACAATCTTCAATCTCAGAGGGACCAATCCGATAACCTGCAGAAGTAATAACATCGTCATCTCTACCAATAAATTCGATACCATCGCGGTGTAACCTCCCTCGATCACCTGTCAAAAGCCAGTTAGCATAAAATTTATTTTCTGTCTGTTCAGGCCTGCGCCAATATTCCAGCATCATACTCGCAGACCCTCGTTTAACTGCAATTTCGCCCTCCTCTTCAGTTGGGACGCCATTTTGATCTAAAACGCTTACTTCATGGCCAGGCACAGGTTTACCCATTAAACCTGAAATCGGGTCACCCTCAGCATTGCAGTTCGATACAACCATATTGCACTCTGTTTGCCCGTAGAATTCATTTATCGTTAAGTTTAAATTTCTCTTGCCCCATTCTAACATTTCTGCCCCCAGAGGCTCACCACCACATGCAACTGAGCGTAAGTTGTGTATTTCAAAATTTGATGCCTTCAATATTCTTAGAGCCGTGGGCGGGAAAAAAACATTTCGCACCTGGCCTCTGGATATAATTTCTTTAGTGGCTTCTGGTAAAAATTTCTTCATTTTAGCTGCAACAACGGGCACTCCAAGAGCCAAACCTGGCATCAATATATCAAACAGACCGCCAATCCATGCCCAGTCTGCGGGCGTCCATAGACAATCTTCACTATGTCCAAGATAATTGTGGCTCATCGATACCCCAGGAATATGACCAGACAATAAACGATGGGAGTGTAATGCACCTTTTGGAGGGCCAGTTGTGCCTGAAGTATAAATTAAAACAGCTGGAGACTCGGGGCTTGTTACACAAGTTTGGAAAGCGTCATTTTTTAAAACTATGTTGTTAAATATTAAACGATCAAATTCTGGAGGTAAAAGGTTTTCCGATCCTTCGTCATCTGTAATCGTATATTTTGCATTTGCATCATTCAATCTGGTAGCTAGAGCCTCAGGTCCAAACAATTTGAAAAGCGGGATTGAAATTGCACCTAATTTCCAAATGGCTATATGACTGGCTGCGCATCCTATCTCTTGAGAAAGAAGAACCCCAACTCGATCCCCCTTGCCAACCCCACGATTTCTTAACTCAAATGCCAAACTGTCTGAAAATTTTCTTAAATCCTTATAAGAGTACAAAACTGGCAGATCGACATCAGTAAAATCTTTTATACAAATTTTTTCCGGTGATTTGATTTCCCAAAAGTCACAGACCTGTGTTGCCATGTTTAAACTTTTTGGGAAATTCCACACCCAACCTCCATTTTTTTGCTCAAGGTATGGAAAGTTTTGCATCAAATACCCTTTCTCAGACCAATTCTTGGCTCCTCAATCAAAAGCTGCCCCCAAGCACCGACCGGAAATTCGATAAAAGTAGAAGTATCGATATCACAAATTATTCTCATTCGTTCCCAAAATCTATTTGAAACAACGGCGTAGCAAGCTGACTTATCTATCAAAACTCCCTGTTCGCGCATTTTCTTTTCGAAACTATTAGCGTAAAAATCTATAATTTCGGTTTCGGTTGTGCGTTTGCTTTTTATACCCAAAAATAAACCTGAAACCAAAGCAATCATTGTAAGCATACTTAAAATAGCCCAAGGGAACCTCATTTTTTAGCGCATTAGCGAAATAAGTTCACGACCGATTAGCATGCGCCTTATTTCTGAAGTTCCAGCCCCAATTTCCATTAATTTGGCATCCCTGAAAATCCGGCCAACTGGATTATCACTCAAATAACCGGCTCCACCAAGAGCCTGCACTGCTTGGTGAGCCACTTTCATCGCTTCTTCAGAGGCGTATAGCACGCAAGCTGCTGCATCTTGTCTTGTCACATTTCCTCTATCACAGGCTTTGGCAACCTCGTAAACATAAGCTCGAGATGAATTCATTGCAGTATACATATCAGCGATTTTGCCTTGCATCAGTTGGAAATCGCCGATGCTCTTGCCAAACTGTTTCCTTTCGACGACGTATGGCAGCACCTCATCCAAGCAAGCCGCCATAATACCTGTGCCTATTCCAGACAGAACAACACGCTCATAATCTAAACCAGACATCAGAACGTTAACGCCTTTACCTTCTTCTCCGAGCACATTTTCAAAGGGGACTTCAACATCCTCAAATATAAGCTCAGCCGTATTTGACCCCCGCATTCCCAATTTATCAAAATGCTTACTAGTAGAGAAACCTACCATTTCTTTTTCTATTATAAATGCAGTGATACCTTTTGACCCAGCATCCATGTCAGTCTTTGCATAAACCACCAATACACTTGCATCGGGCCCATTCGTTATCCAATATTTATTACCATTTAAACGATAGTATCCATTTCTTTTTTCTGCAGTCAGCTGCATCGATACGACATCGGATCCCGCACTTGGTTCTGACATGGCTAGTGCACCCACATGCTCACCACTTATAAGTTTTGGTAAAAACTTACTTTTTTGCTCTTCATTTCCATTAAGATTGATTTGATTCACACAAAGATTTGAATGAGCACCATAAGATAAACTCACCGATGCACTTGCCCGCGCCACTTCTTCCACGGCAACAGTATGAGCCAAATAACCCATTCCTGCTCCACCATAATCATCAACGGTAATGCCCAAAATACCAAGTTCGCCCATTTCGCGCCAGAGTTTTTCAGGGAAATAGTTTTCCCGATCTATGTCAGCAGCCATTGGCTTAAGCCTATCTTGTGACCAACGGTGAACAGTTTCACGCATGGCTTTGATATCGTCGCCCAATTCAAATTCCATCGAAGACATAAACATAATTTAAATTACCTTTATTGAACGCCCGTTCATTTAATTTTATGTACTAACTTCTGTCAATATATTAGACAACGGATTATTAGTAAAAAGCAGTATCTGACGTCAGGTTACGAAAAATAATCGGTCGTTATATTAATCAACAAAAGTTTATGAAGCATCAATTGATTTCTGAACCACCTCTTTAATAATTGAACTGATCAATTCACAGTCCTTTAAGGTAAAGGTAAGCGGCAAACGCAAATCCAGTAATCCTGATAAAATCCTGTCCGTTTTAGGCATTGCCTCAGATTGAACATATTTCCAACTATCATAACGAGATGTGAAACCATAGGGGATAGCATCTCCAAACCATTTCAATTCAACACCCCGCTTTGAACATCCATTAACAACACTCTTTATTTGATTTTGGGACCAATCTAATAGCAAAAACTGAAAAGAACTCCCAACATAGTTTTCACCCTCTAACCTTTCAACTATTTTTAGACCTGATGTACCTCTTAAGCCATTTTCTAATATTTGATATCGTTCATTCCATTTTTTAATGCGGATTGGCAGATCGTGGAGCTGCGGCCTTAAAATTGCAGCTCTTAAATGATCCATTCTTCCCGAAATATTAGGAGTTTGATATTTTATCGCTTCATAATAAGTTTTGTCTGGACCAGCTGGATGCCTATCATACAGCATATAGGAGCCTGAAAGCATGGTAGCTTTTGCCATAATATCTGGACTATCTGTTACTAAAAGGCCACCTTCACCAGAATTAATGTGTTTATATGTTTGAGTGGAGTAGCAACCAATAATTCCATCTGTACCTGACCACCTATTCCTCCACTTTGCTCCCATTGTATGGGCGCAATCCTCAATAATAAGTATTTTATTTTCAGAGCAAATACTGAGTAATTCATCCATATTACAGATATGTCCACGCATGTGACTAAGCATGAGAACTTTGGCTTCTTTAGATTTTGCCTCTAAATCATCAAGATCAATTACTAGTTTCTCAGTTACGTCAACAAAAACAGGAATTGCCCCCACAGAAGCAATAGCCCCAGGAACTGGAGCAAGCGTAAAAGCGTTAGTAAGAACTTTATCACCATACCCTATACCCAGCGCCCTCAGAGCCGTGGATAAAGTGTATCCGCCAGAGGCTACCGCTAAGCAGTAATTTGACCCAACAAATTTAGCAAATTCAGTCTCTAATAAGCCAACTTCGCCAATTTCATTCTCTGCTAAATTATATCTATGTAACCTACCCGAGCGCAAAACTTCATTTGCTCGCTCTATTGCTATCTCAGGAATAGCATCTTGTTGAGTGAAATTACCTTCAAATTTACTTTCCATGGTCTATTGATGAATAAATTTACCGAGATGGTCAATGTTCTCAAAGTTCACTAAAATTGAATCACTAAAATTTAACTAAATTTTATTTAAATTATCTATAAACAGATATTACGGGCGATGCTTTGTTGCAAAGTGCAAAAAGATCTGATTAGCAGAAATAATCTTTTGAAGAAAAATTTTTATATCTAAAAAATACTCTCGACGGTCGGGATCAATTCATTAAAATGTTTAATTATCGCATCTGGCTTGAGTAAATTTATCTCCGTATCATTTGGTGGAAAATCAACTAAAATAATTGGCACGCCTGCGGCCTTTGCTGTTTTATAATCCGTAACGCTATCACCTATCATACAAGATAAACTGAGCGTTCCATTTAATTGTTTCACCGTTTCAAAGAATGGCTCTGGATTAGGCTTTCGAACAGAAAGCGTATCTGCGCCCACCACTGATTTAAAATATCCTTTGGCAGACATTTTAGTTAATAATAAATTAGCTAAACTTTCTGGTTTATTGGTGCAAATTCCAACATTCCAGCCTTTTTGAATCATGCTTTCTACACAAAAAATTGCACCCTCATAGAATACTGTCTTTTCATATAAATTTTCTTTGTAATACTTTAGAAATTTGGGATAATATTCTGAAATAATATTTGCTTGATCTGGCTCGTTGAGAATACTCAAACCTTTCGTCAGCATTGCCCTTCCTCCATGAAGAGCCGTGCCTCTATGCTTCTCTTCAGACAGCACCTCTGAATGACCCATTTCCTCAAAACACAAATTAGCCGCTTTAAGCATATCTCTACTCGTATCCGCGAGCGTACCATCTAAATCAAAGACTATTGATTTCATTTCATTTCCCAAAAACCTCTGACTTTGTAACAATAAGCAATCAATTGTTAAAGAATTTAACTTGCTTTGGGCATATGTTAAGATATTACCAATCTCTAAATCAAGGCGCCTATTTATGAGTTTTTCAGCAATAATTTTAGCGGCAGGCAAAGGTACTCGCATGAGATCCGATAAGCCTAAGGTACTTCATAAAATCGGTAATAGTCCAATGTTACATCACGTGATGGACGTAGCTAAAAAAGCTGGGGCAAAAAGAACAGTTATTGTTGCTGGGTATAGATCTAATCTAGTAACCGGCGCTGCCAAAACTTTTTCATCAGAAGCAGAAATCGTCGTTCAGCAAGAGCAACTTGGGACAGGTCATGCGGTAAAACAGGCGAAAGATTTACTGAACAATAGCGATGGAGACCTTCTTGTTCTTTATGGCGATACTCCATTTATTCAACCTGAGACAATTTCCAAAATGATAAAAACGCGAAGAGAATGTGATATTTCTGTTTTGGGCTTTAATACAGAAGAACCATCAATGTATGGCAGGCTTATAGCAAATGGCAGCAACATATCACAAATTGTCGAAGCGAAAGATGCAAGTGAAGAGCAACTTAAAATAACTTTGTGTAATAGTGGAGTAATTTTAGGAAAAGCAACTCTAATTTTTGATTTAATCTCAAAAATAAAAAATGATAATGCTTCGAATGAGTTTTACCTGACGGATTGCATAGAACTTGCATCTAAGTCTGGCTTTAAGTGCTCTGTTGTATTGTGTGATCAACAAGAAACAATTGGTGTGAATTCTCTTAAAGAACTCGCTCAAGCTGAAGATTTATTTCAAAAATCAAAAAGAGTGGAATTCATGGATAACGGTGTGCGTTTGCATGCGGCGGATACAGTTTTTTTCTCATTTGATACTATAATTGGACCTGGAACGGAGATAGAGCAAAATGTCGTCCTAGCGCCAGGAGTGACTATTGAAGAAAACGCTACTATTCGTGCATTCTCTCATTTAGAAGGTTGTCATATTTCGTCTGGCTCTAGAGTAGGGCCTTACGCTAGAATTAGACCAGATACAGTATTGTCGGAAGGATCGGTTGTTGGTAATTTTGTGGAAGTTAAAAAATCTGTCATAGGCCCAGAAAGTAAAGTTAACCATTTATCCTATATTGGCGATGCAAAGATTGGTGAAAAGGTAAATATCGGGGCAGGCACCATCACTTGTAATTATGACGGCGTTAATAAACACAAAACTGATATCAAGGACGAAGCATTCATCGGTTCAAATACTATGCTTGTCGCCCCAGTCACAGTCGGAGAGAAATCAGTTACAGCTAGTGGATCAGTTGTAACAAAAGATGTACCTGATGAAGCATTAGCTTTCGGTAGATCACGCCAGGAAAATAAAATTGGCATGGGCAAGAAATTAATGAACTTTCTAAGAAAACAAAAAAAATAAAAGTTGAGGGTCAAATGTGTGGTATTATCGGAATTTTGGGCAATCACGAAGTTGGACCACTGCTCGTTAACGCTCTAAGGCGTCTTGAATATAGAGGCTATGACAGCGCAGGGATTGCCACTTTAAATAATGGCAATCTTGGAAGAAGACGCTCGCTTGGAAAACTAGCTGAATTAAGTGATCTTTTAGTACGAGATCCTTTATTGGGAAAATCTGGTATTGGCCACACACGTTGGGCTACACACGGCAAACCAAGTGTAAATAATGCGCACCCGCATATGACCGCAGAAGTAGCGGTTGTTCACAACGGAATTATAGAGAATTTTCAAGAACTTAGGGAATATCTACAAAAAAGAGGCATCCAACATACCACTGATACCGATACCGAGACGATAGCTTTATTAACACAGGCAATGATTGAAGATGGTCATGAACCAATTGAGGCAGCTAAAAAGACTATTGATAAACTGACAGGAGCCTTCGCTCTTTGTTTTTTGTTTGAGGGCCATAATGATTTGATGGTGATAGCCCGAAAAGGCTCACCGTTAGCAATAGGAATTGGTAAAGGTGAAATGTTTGTCGGTTCAGATGCGATAGCATTATCTCCCATGACTAACAAAATATCGTATTTGGAAGAAGGTGACTTTGCTGTTTTAACCAGGGCAAATGTGCAGGTTTGGGATCACTCCGGAGCTTTGGTAGAAAGAGAAATAAAAACTATAAATACACAGAATACTCAGGTCCAAAAAGATGGATATCAACACTTTATGGAGAAAGAGATCCATGAACAGCCTCGTGTTGTAAGCCTAGCTCTGGAATATTATTTTGATCCAAATACTGGAAAGATAACCCTACCTGATGGTATAGATATTAACTTTAACGATTTTGAACAAATTTATTTGGTTGCCTGCGGCACAGCTTTTTATGCTTGTCATGTTGCAAAATATTGGTTTGAAGACATTGCTCGAATTCCTGTCGAAATCGATATTGCATCAGAGTTTAGATATCGTGAACCACCTATCAAAAAAAACACACTAGCTATTTTTGTAAGCCAATCGGGAGAGACGGCGGATACTTTAGCAGCCCTGAGATACTGCACTGGTAAAGCAAAAAAAATAGTATCTTTAACCAATGTATCCGAAAGCTCTATTTCTCGCGAAAGTGACTGCTCATTACCAATATTAGCCGGAATAGAAATTGGGGTTGCATCTACAAAAGCATTTACTTGCCAGCTGTCTGTTCTCTTCGCTTTGGCAATCAAAGCCTCAAGTGATTTAGAAAAAATATCAAACGAAGAGCAAATGAACATATATTCTGAAGCCATTAAAATACCATCGCTAATTAATCAAATTCTCGATAAAAAAGACTCGTTTTCTGCTCTTGCAACTAAATTATCTGAAGCTCGAGATGTCTTATTCTTGGGTAGAGGCCTTCTTTACCCTTTGGCGCTTGAAGGAGCATTAAAGCTTAAGGAAATCAGCTATATACATGCAGAAGCTTATGCATCTGGAGAGTTAAAGCATGGACCTATTGCATTAATAGACAAGTCAGTACCCGTGATAATTCTAACCCCTAAGGATAAACTATTTGATAAAAATATTTCAAATATTCAAGAAGTTGCAGCTAGGGGTGGAAAAGTAGTTTTGATTTCTGACAAACTCGGTATCGATACTATTGGCGAAAAATTTTGGAATATTATTGAATTACCAAAAACAATTGATACTCTAAATCCTTTACTTTATGCTATAGCAGCTCAGCTGATCGCCTATTACACAGCTGTTGCAAAAGGCACTGACGTTGATCAACCTAGAAATTTAGCAAAATCAGTTACAGTGGAATAATGACTAATTTAATAGATCCTTTCGAAAGAGAAATTAACTATCTTCGTCTTTCAGTAACAGATAGATGTGATTTCCGGTGCGTTTACTGCATGTCTGAAAACATGCAATTTCTACCCAAAAAAGATTTGTTAACCCTAGAAGAGCTCGACTATATGTGCTCAACTTTCATAAAATCAGGTATAAAAAAGCT
>JAAXIY010000025.1:0-50192 GCA_012270125.1 Paracoccaceae bacterium | reverse complement strand
TAGAAGAGCTCGACTATATGTGCTCAACTTTCATAAAATCAGGTATAAAAAAGCTCCGTGTCACAGGCGGTGAGCCACTAGTAAGACGTGACATTATGAAATTTTTTAAAGGCATATCACGTCACTTAGAAACCGGTTTATTAAAAGAACTCACACTTACTACAAATGGATCTCAGCTGCGGCGCTTTGCTAGCGAGCTAAGCAATATTGGAATACGGCGCATAAATGTTTCACTTGATACTCTAAGTGAGGATAAATTTAGTGAAGTAACAAGATGGGGACGCTTATCTCAAGTTTTAGATGGGATTGCGGCAGCTCAAGAGGCAGGCTTAAGGGTAAAAATAAATACTGTCGCTTTAAAAAACTTCAATGAAGACGAACTATTTTCCATCACCGATTGGTGCTCATCAAACAATTTAGATTTGACCTTTATTGAGGTTATGCCTATGGGTGAATTTGACCAAGAAGATAGAAAAAGTCAGTATTGGTCGCTCAAAGATTTAAGAAAAAGGTTAGAAGATAAGTTCACACTTTGCGACCTTCACGAGACCACAGGGGGGCCAGCCCGATACGTCAGAGTAAAAGAAACACAACAAAAAATTGGATTTATTACGCCTTTGACACATAATTTTTGCGAATCCTGTAATCGTATAAGAGTAACATGCACAGGCGATCTGTTCATGTGTTTAGGTCAAGAAGATAATGCTAATTTAAGAGATATTATCCGCAAATATCCCGCTCAACCTGAAATGCTCAAAGAAGCAATTTGCTCAGCTATTATTAAAAAGCCGAAGGGTCACGATTTTGAATATTCTAGAATGAATATCAAAGGCCAAATGAGCAGACATATGAGCCACACGGGCGGGTAGCAAAAAGAATATTCAGATTTTGATTAAATGGTACTCAAACTGGCATTTTCTGTTCAACTATTTCAACCAACCAACTGCAACCGAAAGGTATAGCGTCATCATTAAAGTTGTATTCAGGATGGTGTACAGGAGCACTATCTCCATTCCCTATAAGAATATAGGCACCTGGCCTTTCTTCCAACATATAGGCAAAGTCTTCACCCCCCATGACCAAGGGTGCCTCATCACATTTTCCTGAGACATCTCGAGCTACCTTTGCGGCAAATTCAGTTTGCTGATCACTGTTTGACATTACTGGATAACCGCGAGTGTATTTGGCATCAGCTGAACCACCTAAGGCCTCTGCCGTAAGCTTGGTAATCCTTAGGAATTCTTTTTCAGCCAAGTCTCTCACCTCTGGATCTAAAGTTCTTACTGTTCCTTTTATTTTAACTTCTTGTGGGATGACGTTGAATGCATTAGAGGACGTTTCAAATGACGTTACCGAAACAACAACTTGTTTTACTGGATCAGCTCTGCGAGAGGCTATCGTTTGCAGGGCTACGACAATTTGACTGGCTATAACCGTTGGATCAATTGTTTCTTGGGGCTTTGCGGCATGCCCACCTTTTCCTGAAATAGTCGCTTCTATGAAATCAGAAGCCGCAAAAAATGGACCACTTCTGATAGCAAATTTACCAAGTTCCACTCCTGGCCAATTATGCATTCCATACACTTCGTCGATTTTGAAATTTTCCATCAGTCCATCTTTACACATTTCAAGACCACCACCGCCTCCCTCTTCAGCCGGTTGAAAAATCACAACTGCTTGACCATCAAAATTTCTGGTCTCGCATAGATATTTTGCTGCACCAAGCAGCATACTTGTATGCCCATCATGACCACATGCATGCATGGCGCCTGGTATTTTTGATTTATAATCTAATCCAGTCTCTTCGTTTATTGGCAAAGCATCCATATCTGCACGCAAACCAATGACCTTACCAGATCGATTTGTCTGACCATTTATAACACCAACGACACCTGTCTTACCTATGCCATCGATTACCTGATCACAGCCAAATTCAATAAGCTTATCTTTTACTAAAGCCGAAGTACGAAGTGTTTCAAACAAAATTTCAGGGTGTTGATGAATATCATGCCGCCACTCAGAAATTTCTTTTTGAAGTTCAGCAAATCTATTTTTTACAGGCATTATAACTCCATAAATTTGGTAATTAGATTCTGGATTAAGAGATAAAATATAAGAAAATTTTTATATTCTCCAAGTTTAAGCTCAATTATAAAAAAAGTACAATAACACTTATGATAGAAATGAATACAACCTTAAATTTTCAATTCATGTATTAGACAGGAATATAATTTCTTATTTGATTAGATAATAAGAATAATGTGCTTCTAAGATTGAAGTTAAATAACATTTAAGCTCTTGAAAATTTTCTATTTTTTTACCACTTGCGCTCAGTAAGTGATGGATTTGTTATGTTTGAAACTTTAGGAATTGAAAATCTAAACTCATCGTCTGCGAGTTTTTATTTTGCACTAGTGCTTGGTGGATTGTTTGGTTATTCCGCTGAAAAAATTAAATTCTGTTTTCGGCGAGCACTAATCAACGATGATAGAAGTCAAGCCTTATTTGCCTGGCTTTTTGCGCTGGCCATTGCGACTTTAGGTACTCAAGCTGTTATATATAAAGAGTGGGTTTCTTTTGAAAACCATAGATTTTATTCCTCCGAAATTCCTTATTTAGCGATTGCAACTGGCGGTTTTTTATTTGGTATTGGAATGATCTTTACGCGTGGATGTATTTCTAGAATGACGGTCCTTGCAGGCACTGGAAACATTAGAGCGTTATTTGTCATTTTAATTTTCGCCGTAACGGCACATTCAACAATGAAAGGGCCATTGAGTTACCCTCGATTGATGCTATCTGAACCGACGCTTTATTTAGGGGAGTTTGCAGGTTTGGCTAACAACTCAATTTTGCAAACCGTGTCTATATGTATTATGGCAATAATTTCCTTACTCATAATAACTCGTGCTCGCCTTAATTTAAGAATATATGTTTTTTCTTTTATCATTGGTAACTTAGCAGTATTAGGTTGGCTCGGCACGGGTTACATACTATACGACGAATTTGAACCAATTGAGCTTGAAAGTTTATCGTTTACACGACCAGCAACGGACACATTATTTTGGTCTTTAGCCTCCACATCAGTATCCGCTAAATTTGGAGCCGGTCTAATATCTGGAGTGATTTTAAGCGCGTTTTTATCAAGTCTCCAATCAAAACGATTTGAAATTAAAAGTTTTGAGACCCCAATACAAACTATCCAGTACATAACCGGTGCTATGCTGATGGGGTTTGGAGGCGTTTTAGCTGGGGGTTGCACTATGGGAGCTGGAATATCAGGTATCTCGACTCTTTCAGTTTCCGCATTTTTTGCAATTATTTTTATCGGATTAGGGGCTAAATTAGCCAATAGACGGCTGAGATTAATCAGAAAGCTTATTTTTTTAGAACGGGCCTAGCAAAAAACCTGAATTTCAATGGTATTTATTATTCAAATTCACAAAAAGTAGATCGGAACTTCCCGGCTTATAATAAAAAGAGCCGGGAAATTTTAACCTTAATTGATCAGCGTCAATAATTTATTCAAGCTTTCTTTCGCATCACCATAAAACATCCTCGTATTTTCTTTAAAAAATAGAGGGTTTTCAATTCCAGAATAACCTGTTCCCTGACCACGTTTCGAAACAAAAACTTGTTTAGATTTCCAACATTCAAGGACTGGCATACCAGCTATCGGGCTGTTTGGATCATCCTGAGCCGCTGGATTAACAATATCATTTGATCCAATGACAATAGCCACATCAGTTGATGGAAAATCTTCATTAATTTCGTCCATTTCCAAAACAATATCGTATGGGACTTTAGCTTCAGCCAACAAAACATTCATATGGCCTGGTAGTCGACCAGCTACAGGGTGTATGGCAAATCGTACTTCCTTACCCTGAGCGCGAAGCCTCTTGGTCAATTCGGAAACTGCTTGTTGAGCCTGCGCTACGGCCATTCCATAACCTGGAATAATGATAACGCTGTCTGCATCATTTAGTGCGGCTGCAACACCATCTGCATCAATGGCAATCTGTTCACCTTCGACTTCCATGGCAGGCCCAGTGGTACCACCAAAGCCACCCAAAATAACGGATATGAAAGATCTGTTCATAGCCTTGCACATTATATAGCTTAAAATAGCACCAGAAGATCCAACTAATGCCCCGACAACAATCAAAAGGTCATTTCCTAGGCTGAACCCAATAGCAGCAGCAGCCCAGCCTGAATAGCTGTTTAGCATTGAAACAACCACGGGCATATCAGCACCACCAATTCCCATTATGAGATGGAAGCCAATAAAAAACGCCATAAGTGTCATCAAAATAACTGGGAATAAGCTACCAGACTGCAAGTACCAAATCAGGCATAAAAACGAAATGATTGCTGCCCCTGCGTTCAAAGCATGACCACCTGGCAGTTTTGTCGCTGCAGAGGTCACCTTTCCCGATAACTTTCCGTAAGCAATAACTGAACCAGTAAACGTTATGGCGCCGATAAATACACCTAAAAATAACTCCACGCGAAGGATACTTAATTCAATAGCCGACTTTTTTGCTATTAGAGCTGCAAATCCGGTAAGCTCTTTTGCCGTTCCTGCTTCTTTAGCTAAAGCGACGTTACCCATTTCAAAGTCTGCAATAAATCCTACGAAAACAGCAGCAAGCCCTACCAAAGCATGCATCCCAGCAACGAGCTCAGGCATTTGGGTCATTTCTACCCTTGACGCAAGCATGTAGCCAATGACACCCCCACCAGCAATAAGTACAATCGAGAAAAACCAAAGACCTGATCCTGGCCCGATTAATGTTGCAAAAACTGCAAGGGCCATACCCACTATACCATACCAGACAGCACGCTTTGCACTTTCCTGTCCAGATAGCCCACCTAGAGAGAGAATAAAAAGAATAGCTGCAACGACGTAAGCAGCAGTTGTGAAACCTAAATCCATCGTCTTATCCTTCTTTTAAGACTTCTGAAACATGGCAAGCATGCGTCTCGTCACTAAAAAACCACCAAAAATATTGATACCAGCCATAAAAACAGACAATGCGGCTAAAATTATAACCAGAAAAGATCCTGACCCAATTTGCATCAAAGCTCCGAGGATTATGATGGAAGAAATTGCGTTTGTTACCGCCATCAAAGGGGTATGCAGGGAATGGCTAACATTCCAAATGACCTGAAAGCCAACAAAAACCGATAAAACAAAAACAATAAAGTGTTGCATAAAACTAGCAGGAGCAATCAAGCCAAGACCTAACGTAATTACGGCACCCGTGGCTAACAAGGTTACTTGTTGTTTTGTTTGTGCCTTGAAAGCTTCAGCTTCTTGTACTCGAACCTCTTCCGGCGACAATTCCTTCGGCTTTTCTTGGGATTTAGCAGCGATAGCTTGCACTTTAGGAGGCGGAGGAGGAAAAGTTATTTCTTTGTTGAAAGTTACTGTAGCCCCTCGGATAACATCATCTTCCATATTGTGCACAACCTTACCATCCTTCTCTGGGGTCAAGTCTGTCATCATATGTCTGATATTTGTCGCGTATAAAGATGATGCCTGAGCCGCCATTCGACTAGCAAAATCGGTATATCCAACAATTGTAACACCATTTTCAGTTATTATTTTTTCATCTCTGACAGTGCCCTCGACGTTACCGCCAGCAGGTGCTGCTAAGTCAACAATGACTGAGCCCGGCTTCATGGCCTTCACCATATCGTCCAGCCAAAGCTTGGGAGCCTCTCTATTTGGTATTAAAGCAGTTGTAATCACAATATCCATCTCTGGGGCAAGCTCTCGAAACTTAGAAAGTTGTGCTTCTCTAAATTCAGGGCTTGAAACTGCAGCGTAGCCACCTGTTTCAGCACCATCCTTTTGCTCTTCTTTAAAATCTAAATAAACAAATTCAGCGCCCATAGACTCCACTTGCTCTGCAACTTCAGGTCGTACATCAAAGGCGTATGTTATCGCGCCAAGAGACGTTGAGGTCCCAATTGCAGCTAAACCAGCAACACCGGCACCTACAATCAAAACTTTTGCAGGCGGAACTTTACCAGCTGCGGTCACTTGACCAGTAAAAAAGCGTCCAAAATTATTTCCAGCCTCTATAACTGCCCTGTACCCTGCAATATTGGCCATCGAAGATAAAGCGTCCATTTTTTGAGCCCGGCTTATTCGTGGAACCATTTCCATGGCAATAACACTGGTGCCTTTTTTTGCTGCTGCTTGCATCCCCTTTTCATTTCCAGCGGGATTGAAGAAGGAAATTAGCGTATGATCTGATTTTAAGCGCTTCAGTTCGTTTTCATCTGGTTCACGTACCTTTGCAATTATGTCAGCGTCTTTCCATAAAGCAGCAGCTGTTTTTTTAATCTCTACGCCAGCTTCTGCATAAGCTTTGTCTGAAAAACCAGCTAACATACCTGCCCCAGTCTCAATGGCGCAATCATAACCAAGTTTTTGCAATTGAAGGGCGCTTTCTGGCGTCATCGCGACGCGCGCCTCACCTTCAAAAATCTCTTTTGGGGTACCTATCTTCAAAGTTGTCATCCTTTTATTTCAAAATGTATTACAGCCGCTTTAGGTATCTAATTAAGACTCAAAACAATCTAATATTACTGAGGCGTCGCCTTACGCCATTGATAAATTGGAAGCAAGTCTCTTTCTCTATCAACAAGCGGCATCTCTCCCTACAATGTCACCCTGAATACTTCATAACTGGTTCAGCAGATTATATTTTCAACCTAATAAAAAAAGTTTTCTAGGCTTTAGATTGTTCCACAGAATATTACTCAAATTCCATTTCTTCAAAAACCCGACCAGCGTTTCTTTTGGCAAGTTCGTCAAAAGTATCTAGTAAGCGCCACCGCTGCTGGTCCACGTAGAATGCCTCAGCCAGATCACCACCATTTTCTAGCACCTCAGATATTTTTTTCCTAAGATCAACAAGATAGTCCCGAGTAAATCTCGTAACTTGCGCCATATTAGTTGGATGTCCATGACCAGGGATTACATAAAGTGCATTTAAAGGGGCAAATTTTTCGTCCCATGTTTCTAACCAACATTTGGTACAAGTATTTTCAAAAATTGGTAACATGCGTTCATGAAAAGCCATATCGCCAGCAATCATTAAAGATAATTCTGGCAACCAAACCTGGGTATCACCTGGCCCATGTGCAGGGCCTAAGTGAAGAACATGAAACTCCAACCCTCCCAGTGTAAAAATAAATTTTTCCGAAAAGCTTTTGTTTGGAACCACGACTTCCGTTCCAACGGCTCTATCTTTATTGTAGGATTTCATCCTTTGCAGAATTGAATGACTATTTTCTTCGATTTCAAAAATTGCATCTTCATGAGCTAAAATATCAATTCCCTTTTGAGACCAATACTTATTGCCCAAAATCGCATGACCTTGCCCATTTTCATTAATAACTAATTTAATTGGTTTATCAGTTATCTTCATTATTTCACTATGAAGTGCCTCAGCAAGTCTCACTGAAGCTCCAGAGTTTATCACAACAACACCTTCATTCGTTACTACGAAAGATAGATTATTGTTATGTCCAGCATTTTCATAAGTTGGAGGGGCTGTTGCCCCTATTGCTGTAAAAACATTTGGAATTACCTCAACTGGCTTGTTGTACAGTTCCGATTGTGGGTACTTGTCATCTATATCTTCACTGGCTAGTAGCAAAGAATTTAATCCAAAAAGGAAAAGTATTAAATTTGAGAAAATTTTCATTTGCTTTCCATAAAATTTAAATTCCTATCAGTGCAATCCATCTTAGATCGATTTGACTTATAACATTTAACTATTGCTACCCTCATTTTTTCAATTAGTTTCACACAACAGTGAGGGTTTCAATGATAACAGATAAACACGTACTAATAACGGGAGGCGGAACCGGTATAGGTCGTGCAATTGCAGAATTATTTGCAAAAAAAGGTGCAAAGGTAACAATTACAGGTCGCAGATCTAAAATACTTCAAGAAGTAGCTATGACGAGCACAAATATCTCTGCTTTAAAAATGGATGTTTCTGACGAGAAAGAAGTCTCAGATATTGTTGCTGAAGCAGTATCCAAATTTGGACCTATCCAAATTTGTATTGCAAATGCGGGAATTGCTGAAGGAAGAAAACTGCAAAATACTGATTTAGATTTTTGGAGAAAAATCATAAGTACAAACCTAGACGGTACGTTCTTAACGATACGAGAAGCGATGAAGTCAATGCTCGAGACCGATTGGGGCCGAGTAATTGCGATCTCCTCAATAGCAGGGATCAAAGGGTTAAAAGGGGCAGGCGCATATAGTGCTTCAAAACATGGTGTGCTAGGGTTGATTAAGACATATAGTGAAGAATATATTGGCGGGCCCATAACATTTAACGCTATTTGTCCAGGCTACGTAAACACTCCAATTATTGACAACAACATAAAAGCAATGATGTCCAAAGGCATTAGTGAAAACGATGCACAAAAATTGATGGTTAATTCAAATCCACATAAAAAATTAATCGAAGCCGACGAAATTGCCCAGACAGCTCTATGGCTCTGTAGCCAAGCGGCTAAAAGTATAAACGGCCAAGCAATTGAAATCTCCGGTGGAAAAGTATGAGTGACTTCGTTGAAACGAAATCAAAATTTTTTTTGCCTAAAGGAGTAATTTACTTAGATGGGAACTCTCTTGGCCCCCTGCCCATATCAGCCCAAAAGCGTGTTGAACACACCCTTAATAATGAGTGGGGCGAAATGATTGTAACTGGATGGAATAAAGCCGGCTGGATGGAACAGCCAAATAAGGTTGGAAATAGGATTGCCAGACTAGTAGGAGCAGCCGAAAATACAATCACAGTCGGCGATACCTTGACCATTAAAGTTTTTCAGGCTTTGGCAAGTGCAGTTAAGCATCAAAGAAATAGAAAAATTCTACTTACTGACTCTAGCAACTTTCCTTCAGATATTTATGCTGCACAAGGATTGGTAAATATGATGGGGCCTGACTACGCATTAAATATTGTGCCTACAGATAAATTAATTGAAAATATCAATGAAAATGTTGCCGCTATTTTTTTTACGGAAGTCGATTACAAAACAGGCCGCCGCTATGAAACTCAAAATATCCTAACGGCCGCAAAGAAAAGTGGAGCTCTTGTAATCTTGGATTTAGCACATTCAGCGGGAGCTATTGATACAAACTTGACTGAACTAGATGTAGATCTCGCTGTTGGATGTACTTACAAATATTTAAATGGTGGCCCTGGATCTCCTGCCTTTACTTACGTAAATCCTAAATTGATAAATTCTTTAGATCCGTGCCTTTCAGGATGGCTAGGCCATGAAAAGCCTTTTGACTTTTCGTTACAATACAATCCAGCAGTGGGAATTGACCGTATGAGAATAGGAACACCTCCAGTTATTGGTCTTGCCGCTTTAGAAGCATCACTAGATATTTGGGATAAAGTAAATATATCCGATGTCAGAAGGGCTTCTATTGATCTCACTGAGCAGTTCATAAAGGGCGTAGAAAGATATTGCCCCATGTTGAGCTTGATCACGCCTCGAAACCCAAAAAACCGCGGCAGCCAAGTATCATTTTCTTTTCAAAATGGATATGCTGCGATGCAGGCTTGTATTGAGCACGGGCTAATCGGAGACTTTAGGGCTCCAGATGTCATGCGGTTTGGATTTACACCTTTATTCATCGATGCTGACGATGTAGAGCGGGCAATAGCGATCTTAGCTCGAATAATGTCTCGCGAATTATGGCAAGATCCTAAATTCCAAAAAAGGAAAAAAGTGACTTAATTAAATTCAACGCGATTGATGAAATTCTTTAGTGGCTTTTCCAAAAGCCTCAAAGAGTGGTCTGGATACTTCATCCTGCGACGCGCGATATTCCGGATGCCATTGAACAGACAAAGTGAAACCTGGCGCATCCGCAATGTAAAGTGCTTCTGGCGTACCATCATGAGCATATCCATCTATAATTACCCTTTCACCCGGTTTCATTATTCCCTGACCATGTAATGTATTTGTTAAAACTTTATTTTTTCCAAATAATTTCTTGAAAGGTCCTGTCTCGGAAACTGTCACTTCGTGCCTTAAAGCAAATTTTTCTTCCAAAGTTCCTTCAGGAGGCATTCTATGATTATCTCTATCCGGTATATCCCTTATTTCTGGATGCAGTTCACTACCAAAAGCAACTGCCACCTCTTGAAACCCACGGCAAATTCCAAAGATAGGCTGTCCTAATTTTACACAAGATCTTATGAGTGATAAACTTACAGCATCACGTGCTCTGTCAAATTCCCCATGAGCTTCTGTTGCCTGAATTCCATATTCTGATGGATGAACATTTGGCCGACCACCGGTGAATAAAAAACCATCACAGATCCTCATAAGCTCATCTACTTTCACAAAATTTGGATCGCCTGGTATGATTAGAGGAGTAGCATCGCAGAGATCAACGATTGCCTCACAATTCATTGTTCCAGCAGCATGTGCAGGATACTGATCATTAATCAGGTAATAATTTCCCATTATACCAATAACTGGACGTGACATCACCAGAGCCCCCTATGATGATAGATATACACATTTGAAGTTGTCCGTAAACGGAGCACTACTTTTATTTTAGAAAAATAATCATCTAATAAAAGAAAGCGACAAAAAATTAGGCGACTGAAATAATATCGCTTAAACTTTATTTTTAATTTCTAATCGCCGTTTATGAAGAATAGGCTCTGTGTAACCTGAAGGCTGAGCTTCGCCATCGAAAATTAAATCATAGGCTGCTAGAAAGGCCTCAGTATTAAAATCAGGAGACATGGCTCTGTAATTTTCATCATCGGCGTTTTGCGCATCAACAACAGCAGCCATTTTTTTCAAAGACCTCAAAACCTGATCGTGTTTTACGTAATTGTGACAAAGCCAGTTACTTAAACTTTGAGAAGATATTCTACAAGTTGCTCTGTCCTCCATTAACTGAATATTATCAATATCTGGAACTTTTGAACATCCGATACCTTGATCTACCCAGCGAACAACATACCCCAAAATCCCTTGACAGTTGTTATCAATTTCTCGTTCTTTTTCACTTTCAGTTAGTGCATCGCTTGATTGAAGTGGAACCTGCAATAAATCGTCCAAACAACTTCTAGATCCTAGGGCTTTAATTTCTTGCTGGCGTTTTTGAACGTTGATTTTGTGATAATGCGTTGCGTGCAAAGTTGCAGCAGTTGGTGAGGGAACCCAGGCACAATTTGCGCCTGCCATTGGGTGCTGTATTTTTTGTTCAAGCATATCTGACATTTGATCGGGCATAGCCCACATACCCTTCCCTATTTGAGCTTTTCCTTGCAATCCACACTCTAGGCCTATATCGACATTTCCATTCTCATAGGCTTCGATCCATTTAGAGGTTTTCATGTCACTTTTACGAAGCATCACCCCAGCTTTCATGCTTGTGTGAATTTCATCGCCAGTTCGATCTAAAAACCCCGTATTAATGAAGGCGACCCGTGATTTAGCAGCACGAATACACTCAAAAAGGTTTACAGAAGTCCGCCTTTCCTCATCCATTATCCCTATTTTTACAGTATTTAAGGGCAGACCAAGTATTTCCTCCACAAGACTAAAGGTTCTGCACGCAAATTCCACTTCCTCTGGCCCATGCATTTTGGGCTTCACTACATAAATTGAACCACAGGAGGAATTTCCTCCCTCACGACTCACATCATGCAATGCAATTGTAACCGTACACAGCGCATCAAGAAGCCCCTCAAATACCTCTTCGTCATTTTGGTCAAGGACTGTCGGTGTAGTCATTAAATGGCCAACATTTCTTACCAACATCAAACTCTTTCCTTTGAGAGTGCTCACTTCGCCACTTGGAGTTTTATAAGAGAAGTCTTCGTTCAAGGTCCTTATAAACGTTTTACCTTTTTTTGTTACTTTTTCAGAAAGGTCACCCTTCATCAAACCGAGCCAGTTTCTATAAGCAACAATCTTATCAGACGCATCAACTGCAGCGATACTGTCTTCACAGTCCATTATCGTAGAAATCGCGGACTCAAGTATAATATCCGATATTCCGGCCAAGTCAGACGACCCGACCTCACTGATTGGGTCAATTTCTAAACGTACGTGCAAATTGTTGTTCCGTAATACAATGCAATTTGGCTCTTCGACTTTTCCAGAATAACCGACAAAGCTTTTTTCATTTTTCAAATTATTGCCTGAGACGCAGAGCGTGCCGTTGTTTATTGTTAAAAGAGTAGCATCTTTCCAGGAAATACCATTAAGAGGAAATGTTTCATCAAGGAAATTTCGGCCCCATTCAATTACCCTTTTTCCTCTTTCCGTATCGTAAGAAGTTGTTTTATTTTCGCCACTTATTGAATCTGTCCCATAAAGAGCGTCATAAAGCGAACCCCATCTAGCATTTGCTGCATTTAAAGCGAAACGAGCGTTCATGACGGGAACAACTAGCTGAGGCCCCGCGACCTGAGAAACTTCTGGATCAACTTTATCTGTATCGATGGAAAAGGATTCGCCTTTGGGTACGAGATATCCGATTGAGTATAAAAACTCCTTATATTCAGCTAAATCAAGATCATTATTGCTATTTAGCTCATGCCACTCATTAATTTGTTTTTGTAAATATCTTCGCTTGTCAAGCAACGCTTTGTTTTGCGGAGTCAACTCATTAACTAATGTTGCAAGGCCGTGCCAAAACTTCTCAGCTGTAACGTTAGTATTTGGCAAAACTTCTTTCTCAATAAAGTCAACAAAATTTGTCGAAATTTTCATTCCTAATTTTTCAGCCAACTGAATCATCTGTCTACCTCGGTATACTGCTACTGTTCAGTTAAACGCTAAATTAGGAAAGTCAATAATTGGTTATTTATTTTTACCAATTTTTTTTAACCGGCTTGCTCTCTTACATCTCTCACTGCAGAATTTAATTTCTGTCCAGTCTCTCTCCCACTTTTTCCTCCAGGCGAATGGTAGGCCACATATTTTACATATTTTTTTTGGTAGATCCGATTTCTTTTGCATTTTTGCCATCAGAATTCAAAGCTCTTCTGAATGTTAACCCTGGCTTTAGGTTTTATTTCTAGGCGATCGTTTACGAAATCCTTTGACCTATTTTGCCGACTACCATGTTTTTTGACTATCTGTTTTGCTTGACTTTTGAAACCATGCAATCTTCTGACTGCCCATACTTTTTCTCGAGCCTCCCTTCCTGCCTTAGCTAAGTCCACAACGGGTCTAGGGTAATGTGTTTCAAAATTAACTGCATTAAAATTTTCGGTGCCAACTTTATGTATTTCGGCAGTTGAAAGATGACCCAGCTCAGGAACCCATTTACGGATAAAAGTTGCATTGGGGTCTTGGTCAATTCCTTGTTTTATTGGATTATACATCCTGACCGTGTTTATGCCGGTAGTTCCCGACTGCATTTGGACTTGAGGCCAATGAATGCCTGGATCATAGTCGGTAAAAAATTTTGCAAGAATTTGACCAGATGCCCGCCAGTCCAACCAAAGATGATAAGAAGCAAAAGACATAAGCATAGCTCGCATTCTAAAATTGATCCAGCCGGTTGCTCTCAAATAACGCATACATGCGTCTAAGAATGGAAACCCAGTTTCTCCGTTCTCCCAAGCAGATAGAAGAATATGATCTGGAACTAATGGCCGCAAATTTTCAAAGGACTTATGTAAACATGTTGTTTCAATTGAAAAATCATCTTCAAGCTTTTGACTGAAATGATCTTTCCAAGCCAGACGCGATTTAAACGATTTTATTGAGGGAGACATTTGTTTTATTTTAGGATGATTTTCATGTAAAAACTGAAAAATTTCTCTAACTGATAAATTTCCATAGGCTAGATAGGGTGAAATTCTTGAGCAGGCTCTCTCAGCTAAAAGAGGAGAAGACATTTCAACTCTGTAATGATTTCCTCGTCCCTCCAAAAAACTTTCCAAATATCTCCAGCCATTTTGTGAACCACCTATTTGTTTATTTTTTAAAACAGTACTCCCTTTAAATTTCATCTTAGTTGAAATTTCAGAAAGCTCCGCATCAATAGGTCTTATATATGGCTTCTTTAAAGTGGGCTTGGACAAAAAATTATCTCGTTCAGTTGACCAGATGTCTCTGTTCGTTAAACCTCTAATTATTGTATTATTTTGGTATTCTATTAATTTTATGCCGCGTAGACGCGCCCACGACCGAACAGATATATCGCGTGCGTATGTCCAAGCATTACCGGTTTCTTGATGCGCATAAATGGCATTAATTTCAAACGTTTTGAGTAATTGATCAAAAACTTCTAAAATGTTGCCTTGAAGAAAAACCAAGGCTTGGCCCATAACTCCTAAGTCTTGCCTTAAGGATTCTAAAGATTGCTTTGTAAATTCCCAGTGCCGTTGGGACGTGTCTTTTTGTTCCCAATAATCAGGCTCAAAAACATATAGTGGTAAAACCGGATACTCATTCGACGCGGCTTCACTTAAAGGCTTATGATCTGACGAACGCAGATCCTTTTTAAACCAAACTATATTAACAATAGGTTTTTTTCGTGATAACTCGCCCGTCATATGGAACGTTACTCCTGAAATGGCTAAATACAAAGTTTAGTTAGAGCGGAAAAGAAAAAGCACAAAAAGATTTTTATGGACTGAATATGAACCGCTCAAATGGACAAAAAATTTATCTATCTGATTATAAAGTCCCAAATTATTTGGTAAATAAGGTAGAGTTAGTTTTCCACCTAGCTGAAGAAAAAACACGAGTGACATCAAAAATTCTTTTTCAAGCCAATCCAGAAGCGATAGACACCCAGTTCTATCTTGACGGGGCAGAGCTAGACCTACAATGGGCAAAAATTGATGGAAAACAAATAAACCCCAAAGTTGATGAACATGGCCTCACTTTCAACGTTTCCAAGAAAGAATTTGTTTGGGAATGTGAAGTAATTATAAATCCTAAAAGCAATACTGCTCTTGAAGGACTGTATTTATCAAATGGAATGTACTGCACCCAATGTGAAGCAGAAGGTTTCAGAAAAATAACATATTATCCAGACCGGCCCGATATCATGTCTGAATTTTTTGTTCGGATTGAAGGGAATAAAACAACTCTTCTATCAAACGGGAACCCTACTGCTCAAGGCGATGGTTGGGCAGAGTGGCATGATCCATGGCCAAAGCCTGCATACCTTTTCGCACTTGTTGCAGGGGATTTAATCTCAGTATCAGACACTTTCACAACTATGTCTGGCCGAGACGTGGCACTCAATATATATGTACGGCCCGGGGACGAAGACAAATGTGCGTTCAGCATGGATGCCCTTAAAAAATCCATGAAATGGGACGAAGATAACTATGGAAGAGAATACGATTTAGATCTTTTTAATATTGTGGCCGTCGATGATTTTAATATGGGCGCGATGGAAAATAAAGGTCTGAATATATTTAATAGTTCTTATGTCTTGGCAAATCCAGAAACCAGTACAGATGATAATTTTGAAATTGTAGAGGCTGTTATCGCCCATGAATATTTTCATAATTGGACTGGAAATAGAATTACTTGTCGAGATTGGTTTCAGCTCTGTTTAAAGGAAGGATTAACAGTTTTTCGAGACGCAGAATTTACAGCTGATCAAAGGAGTTCAGCGGTAAAGCGAATTAAAGATGTAATCTTACTGAAAAGCCGCCAATTCAGAGAGGATGGCGGACCTTTAGCTCATCCGGTCAGGCCAGAAAGTTTTGTGGAGATCAATAATTTTTACACCCTAACCGTTTATGAAAAGGGCGCTGAGCTTGTCGGTATGTTGAAAAGGTTAGTTGGTGAAAAAGCCTATAAGAAGGCACTTGACCTATATTTTGAAAGCTATGATGGACAGGCTGTCACCATAGAGGATTGGATAAAAGTCTTTGAAGAGGTAACGAAGCTTGATTTAAGTCAATTTATGCTGTGGTATCAACAGGCTGGAACCCCAATTCTTTCAGTTTCAGAGATATGGGAAGATAACTTTTTGAAGCTCTCTTTCCATCAGGAAATCCCTAACACACCGGGACAAACCAATAAAAAACCACACCTCATCCCAGTAGAAATAGGACTTTTAGATAAAATTTCTGGTAAAATGATTTATTCTGAAAATATAAAAGTGAGCCAGAAAAAAGAAGAGTTTGTTTTTGGCCCCTTCAGCAATAGGCCTATACCTTCTGTTCTAAGAGATTTTTCGGCCCCAGTGATCCTCAAGCAGACGGTTAAAAAAGAGCGATTAACCTTTATTTTTGAACATGAGACGGATAGTTTTAACCGTTGGGAAGCCGGACGTCAGCTATGTGATGATGCTTTGCTGTCCATGATATCAAACAATTCTGCAGCTGATGAAATGTATCTTTCGTCTTTAAAGAAATTGATTGACGATGACACTATTGATCCAGCTTTTAGAGCGTTGACACTTACCTTACCAAGTCAAGATGAAGTCACGCAAAAATGCTTAGATAACGGAATTACACCAGATCCATTAGTTATTCATCAATCAGTTGAAGCATTAAACTTGGCAATTTCAAATCACTTAAAAACGAGTTTAGAAAATATCTATGAAAAATATGTTGTAGCCAAAGAATATATACCTGATGCAGTGCAGTCAGCATCTCGAGCCTTGCGAAATAAAGCTCTTTTTTTTCTGGCATATCAAGATGGTGGTGAATTGGCTAAACTTCAGGTTCAAGAAGCTCTAAATATGACTGACCAACTGAGTGCATTTTCTACCTTGATCAAACACAATCCAACCAGTGAAAATATTAACTTTTTTTATAACCAATGGAAACATGAGCGCCTGGTGATAGACAAGTGGTTTAGTGCGCAAGTTATAATGGCTCATCCAAATTATTTGAATAAAGTTGTTAAGAATCTAACTAACCACAGAGATTTTTCTCTTAAAACACCAAACCGAATTAGATCTGTACTTGGAGCTTTCTCAGCAAACACCGCCGGTTTTCACCAGAAAAATGGCGAAAATTACGAATTATTTTCTGATTGGATATTGAAAGTGGATCCAATTAATCCGCAAGTGGCAGCGAGAATGTGTTCAGCATTTGAGACTTGGAAACGATATGATGTGAACCGACAGAAATTAATAAAAATGCAAATAGATAAGATTTTAGAGGCTAATACTATTTCAAAAGACACTAAAGAAATGCTTACAAGGTTAGTAAGTTAAATTGTTGAAGTACGAGAGCTCAGCACGAAATTTAAAGTCTATTCTGCTTTTATTGTTTTCTTTTTGCCTAATAATAATTCTGCATTTTTTACTTACAGCTCATTTTTTGATAACTATTGTTTTAATAATCTCAACTTTACCCTTAGCATTTGAAATTGGCAGTAACAAAAAATCCGGCATTGAAATTACAAACGAAAATATAAAGTGGTTTTCAGGTAATCTAAAAGGTCAAATAGATATAACAGATATATCGGGTATTGAATTCAAAAAAAAATTAGATTTCTCTAATCGAGTACGAATTATAGATAAAAATAATAAAAAAGTTACCCTGCCCAGTGAGGCATTGCCAAAAGTTCGGCTTTTAAAAAAGACCTTGGAATTCTACGGTGTTAAACTCATTGATACTAAATTTAATGATTAAGCTTTAAGTTTAGTTGCTAAATTAACATTATTGAAACTACTGACCAATTTAGCTACATCTCTCGTATCTAATAAAAATGAGAAATTAAATGCTTGATTTAAGCTTTGAAAGCCCAAAACCAAAGACGATCCCCGGCGCAAAATATGATTGGGAACTTGTTATAGGTATGGAAGTTCATGCGCAGGTTGCTTCTACATCAAAACTCTTTTCAGGTGCATCAACGGAATTCGGTAATGAACCCAACTCAAATGTGTCTTTCGTTGACGCGGCAATGCCTGGAATGCTCCCCGTAATAAATGAGTTTTGCGTCGAACAAGCCGTTAAAACTGGGCTTGGGCTAAAAGCTAAAATTAATCTTTGGTCGGCTTTTGATCGAAAAAACTACTTTTACCCAGATTTACCACAAGGTTATCAAATATCGCAATTATATCACCCAATCGTTGGAGAAGGTGAGGTGATCGTCGATATGGAGCCAGGTATCGCAAGAAAAGTACGGATCGAGCGCATCCATATGGAACAAGATGCTGGAAAGTCTATTCACGATATGGATCCCAATATGTCATTCGTAGACTTGAATAGAACTGGTGTCTGCTTAATGGAAATTGTAAGCCGACCAGATATAAGAGGACCAGAAGAAGCTGCTGCATACGTAGTAAAATTAAGGCAGATAATGCGATATTTGGGAACCTGTGACGGTAACATGCAAAATGGAAATCTGAGAGCCGATGTAAATGTCTCTGTTTGTCTTCCCGGCCAATACGAGAAATATCTGAAGACTAATGATTTCAGTCACTTAGGTATACGATGTGAGATCAAAAATATGAATTCCATGCGCTTTATCCAACAAGCAATTGAAGTTGAAGCACGTCGACAAATTGGAATTTTGGAGTCAGGAGGCGTGGTTGAGCAGGAAACTCGTTTATATGACCCTGACAAAGGTGAAACGCGATCAATGCGATCAAAAGAGGAGGCTCATGATTACAGATATTTTCCTGATCCAGATTTGTTGCCTCTCGAAATTGAGCAAACTTGGGTTGATGATATTGCTTCTAATCTACCAGAACTGCCTGACGAAAAGAAAATTCGGTTTATTAATTCGTATAAGTTGACAGAATATGATGCGGGCGTCCTGACAGCGGACATCGAGTCTGCGGACTTCTTTGAAGAGGTCGCAAAATCATGTGAAGGAAAACTTGCGGCAAATTGGGTTATTAATGAATTATTTGGACGACTAAAAAAAGATGATCTTTCAATTAATGCGAGTCCAATGTCGCCGGGTCAACTCGCTAGCATTATTTCTCTAATTCAGAGTGAAGAAATAAGCGGGAAAATTGCAAAAGATTTATTTGAGATCGTTTATGTTGAAGGTGGCGATCCCAACGAAATAGTAGATAGTCGAGGAATGAAACAAGTAACAGACACCTCAGCCATCGAAAAAGCAGTAGAAACTGTGATAAATGATAATCCTGATCAAGTAGAGAAGGCTAAAATGAATCCTAAACTGGCCGGTTGGTTCGTAGGGCAAGTTATGAAAGCCACTGGTGGAAAAGCGAACCCAAAATCCGTAAATGAAATAGTCAGCAAAAAGCTAAGTTTGTAATTGTAGGTTTTTAGTCGTCCGTCAGTTGTAGCTCTAAGGCATGGATTTCACTCAAAAGTTTTGGACCTAGAGCTTCATGAACGCATCTATGCTTCTGAAGACGTGACATTCCGGAAAATTTTGATGACTTTATTGACACTTTGAAATGTGTCTCTCCATCAGTATACCCGGCGTGCCCCCTATGAGCCTCACTATCATTAACAATATCTATGCTACTTTCTTGAAAAACCTTTTTTAAGGCCTCCTCAATACGCTGGGCTTTCAACATTTTTTTTGATTACCTCTTCAGTTTTTATCTTCTGTAGTTTATCATACATGCCTCGAGTCAAAAAGGTTGTAAAATGAGTAAAGCAGACCCATTCGGTTTTGACATGTCGGTATCTTCTGCCAAGAAGAAAAATCCCCGTGGAAAACGCGGACTAACAGGGGGCTCTGAAACCTCCACCCAAGTCTGTCAACATGAGGGATGTAGCGAGGCCGGCAAATTTCGTGCTCCAAAGTCGCCAGATGTACTCGATGAGTTTTATTGGTTCTGTAAAGAACACGTCCGAGAATATAATTTAAAATGGAACTTTTTCACGAACCAAACAGAAGCAGAAATGAATGCCCAGATGTCTAAGGATAAAGTATGGGAGCGGGAAACAAAGGATTTTAGAGATCCAGAGGCAAGGGCTTGGGCTCGCCTCGGCATTGAAGACCCACATCAAGTGTTAGGTGAGAATGCCACTAAGAACCCAGGACGTAATGGAACAAGTGCCGGCAACTCCAGGCGTCTACCTCCCACTGAGCGGCGGGCTATTGAAATACTGGATGCAAAAGATGGTTGGAGCAAAGCAGAAGTTAGGAAAGCATATAAGGCCTTAATAAAAATACTGCATCCCGATATGAACGGAGGCGATCGAAGCCAAGAAGAGCAATTACAAGAAGTGGTCTGGGCATGGGATCAGATAAAAGACAGCAGAAATTTCAAATGAAATTATCATTTAAATTCATATAGTAATTAGGCTTTCTTAAATCTCAAACTCACTCCATTTATACAATGCCTTTTGCCTGTTGGTTGTGGACCATCGTCAAAGATATGGCCGAGGTGTGATCCACATCGACTGCAGTGACACTCAGTTCTTACCATAAAAAACTTTTTATCTGTTTTCGTCCCAATTGCTCCGGGCAAGGCCTTCCAAAAACTAGGCCAACCAGTCCCAGAATTATATTTATGATCAGAAGAATATAAAGGTAAGTCACAACCCTTGCAGTGATAAATGCCTTTGTCAAAAAGTTTATCAAGAGGGGAAGTATACGCTCGCTCTGTACCCTCCTTTCGCATTACCTTATATTCCAAGTCTGTAAGAATTTGTTTCCATTCACGCTTAGATTTGGTAATCTCGAAAGCCTTTATCTCTTCCCCAACTGCCACCTTGGGAATAAAGGAAGATAAAAATATTATAGAGTAATTTTTTACAAATTTTCTGCGGTTCATTTCCCAACCCTCACTCATCTGAGACTGTACAATAAGCTATCTAAAATTTTTTAAAAAAAAGCAAACTTAGATAAAAATCAAAATAATCGTTTCATTATGAAGTGTTTATTTATTTTTTTCCTTCCCCTTGTGGAATCCCGCTATATGTTGCAGGTGAAGAGCGTTTCGCTTTGAAGGACTAAACAATGACTGATAATACAAAAGATCTAAACAAAAAGCCCAACCGAGAAATCTCAGTTAGAGAAGTTTTTGGTATTGAAACTGATATGGTGGTTAAAGGGTTTGAAGATAAATCTGACCGAGTACCGGATATTGACGAAACATACAAATTTGATCCTGACACAACACTCGCTATACTCGCTGGCTTCTCACATAACAGGCGGGTCATGATCCAAGGGTATCATGGCACTGGAAAATCAACCCATATTGAGCAAGTTGCTGCGCGACTTCAGTGGCCAGCCGTACGCGTGAACTTAGATAGCCATATCAGTCGTATCGATTTGATAGGAAAAGACGCAATAAAACTCCGTGATGGAGTACAAATAACTGAGTTCCATGAAGGAATATTACCATGGGCACTAAGAAACCCAGTGGCCATAGTATTCGATGAATATGATGCTGGAAGAGCCGATGTAATGTTTGTTATTCAACGGGTTTTAGAGCACGATGGAAAATTAACCCTCATGGATCAAAATGAAATAATTCAACCCAATCCAAACTTCAGGTTATTTGCAACTGCAAACACCGTCGGTCTGGGCGATACGACAGGTTTGTATCATGGAACCCAACAAATTAACCAAGCACAAATGGATAGATGGTCACTAGTGGCTACTCTTAACTATTTGTCGGTTGATGCTGAAACAGCAATCGTTTTAGCCAAAGCTCCACACTACAATACAGATGCTGGAAGAAAGACTATTAAGCAAATGGTAACGGTTGCAGATCTTACAAGAACAGCATTTATGAACGGTGACTTATCAACCGTTATGAGTCCACGAACAGTAATAGCATGGGCGCAAAATGCAGAAATCTTTCGCAGTATTGGTTATGCCTTCAGACTGTCATTTTTAAATAAATGTGATGAGCTGGAAAGACAAACTGTTGCTGAATTCTATCAGAGGTGCTTTGATGAGGAGCTGCCTGAAAGTGCCGCCGCAATGAGTGTAAGCTAAAAAAGAAATAAAAACCTTAAGAGTTTTATTTTAAGAAAACTTTAGAAAGCTATTTTTGAGAATGGCCAATAAATCGGATAATCCAGCAGATCCCTTTAAGAAAGCTTTGGCGGAAGCTACTAAGGTATTGGCCAACAACCCAGAGTTAACCGTAAACTATACTGTAGATCCTTCAGGTATTTCTGGTGATAGTATCAGACTACCTCAAATAAGTCGCAGGATGAGCCGTGAAGAAGTTTTAATTGCCAGAGGAACTTCAGACGCGTTAGCACTTTATCATCGTTACCATGATGATAAAACCCATGCTCGGTATGCCCCTGAGGGCGGCGGGATAGCCCAGGAAATATATGAAGCTATGGAAACAGCTCGTTGTGAAGCTCTTGGCGCTAGAGATATGCCAGGAACAGCTGGTAATATTGATGCAAAAATAGGAGCAGAGGCTGATAGGCTTGGCTTTAACGAATTAACAGACAAATCTGATGCTCCACTCGCAGCTGCAGCTGGTTATCTAATTCGAAACTTAGCAACGGGTCGTGAATTACCAGCAGGCGCTCAAAACGTTTTAAACCTTTGGCGTGAATTTCTTGAAACCCAGACCGGAAATACAATTGAAAATGTTTCAGGTCAGTTAGAGGACCAAAGCCAATTTGCAAAGTTGGCGCGACAAGTGATTACGGACCTAGGATATGGAGATCAGCTTGGCAACGACCCTGACGACATCAATGAGGACGAAGAAGAGCAATATCAAGACGAAACTGATGATGACAACGATCCAGACAGTTCAGGTGACGAGGACAGTCAGGAGGAAGATAGCGAAGCAAACCCAGAACAATCTCAGGAGGAGCAACAAGATGCTGGGCAAGCGAGTGTGGCTCTTGAGGATGAGACATCTGATGATATGTCAGAGGAAACTGAATTACCCGAGGGGGAATCTCCCATAGAGCCTCCGGCACCGCAGCCTATTTCTGAGGCTGATCCCAATTATAAGGTTTTTAAGAGCGACTATGATGAAGAGGTCCATGCGGAGGAACTCGCCGAACCAGTGGAACTAGAACGTCTAAGAGCATACCTAGATCAACAACTTGAGCCCTTAAAGGGCGCCGTGAGTAGGTTGGCAAATAAACTTCAACGTCGCCTGCAAGCCCAACAAAACCGTAGTTGGCTGTTTGATCTAGAAGAGGGTATACTTGATGCTGGACGGCTTGCACGAGTTGTGGCCAATCCAACAACCCCTCTTAGCTTCAAAATGGAGCAGGATACAGAATTCAGGGATACGGTCGTAACACTGTTGTTGGATAACTCAGGATCAATGAGGGGCAGACCAATATCTATAGCCGCAATTTGTGCCGATGTCCTGGCTCGAACCCTTGAACGATGCAATGTCAAAGTTGAAATTCTTGGTTTCACAACACGGGCCTGGAAAGGGGGCCAATCGAGAGAGGGATGGCTTAACGACGGAAGACCTCAACAACCGGGACGTTTAAATGATCTGCGACACATAATATATAAAGGAGCAGACGCTCCCTGGCGGCGCTCTCGCCCTAACCTAGGCCTTATGATGAAAGAAGGTTTATTGAAAGAAAATATAGACGGCGAAGCGCTCGAGTGGGCGCATCGGAGGATGACAGCTCGAACCGAACAGCGTAAAATATTAATGGTTATTTCAGACGGCGCACCCGTTGATGATAGTACCTTATCCGTAAACCCCGCAAACTACTTAGAAAAACATCTGCGAGATGTCATTGATATGGTGGAGCGCAGAAAAGCCGTGGAACTTTTAGCGATAGGTATAGGCCATGATGTAACGAGATATTATGAAAGAGCTGTGACAATAACAGATGTTGAGCAATTAGCCGGCGCCATGACTGAGCAGCTAGCAGCGTTATTTGATACCGACCCAAGAGCTCGAGCTCGAGCTATTGGACTAAAAAAGATTGGTTAAATATGAAAAAAGCCTTTTTTCAATCTTTTGAAGACTCATCTGACAGCGACGCGGGTCCTGATAGATTATTATTGCTGCAAGCAGAGCTAAAGAAAAAAAAATTGTTAGGCTACCTCGTTCCTCGTACCGATGTTTATCAGGGTGAATATGTGGCCAAATGTGACGAAAGACTGTCTTGGCTTACTGGGTTTACGGGGTCTGCTGGAATTTGTGTAGTGGGACAGGACGCAGCTGGAGTTTTTGTAGACGGTAGATATGATGTCCAAGCTAAAAATCAGACGAGACCGCCCTATGAAGTAATCCAATGGAATAAAAATAATCTTATTCAATGGATAAAGAACAACATCAAAAAGGGAAATATTGGTTTTGACCCGTGGCTTCACTCATATAAGGAAATTATATCACTGACAGAAGCTTTTGAAGGTTCCGATATTAAATTGGTGGCATCCAATAATCTTATTGACAGAATTTGGACAGACCGACCGTCAAAATTATCTACCGCCGTATTGCCTTACCCCATTGAATTAGCTGGCCTTTCAGCAAATGAGAAATGTAGGAAAATTGCAAAAATTTTAAAAAATCAGGAAGTCAAAGCGGCTGTTATTACTTTACCAGATAGCATCGCATGGCTTCTTAATTTAAGGGGGAACGATATAGTTCATAACCCCGTTGCTCATGCATTTCTAATAATACAATGCGATACATCTATTCAAATATTTTGCCAAAATGATGAATTTTCTCATATAACTAATGACTTAGGAATCAATATTAAAGTTAGACCTGAAGATGAGTTTTCAAACGCTCTCAGTGAACTTGAAGGTTCCATATTAGTCGATGAAGCAACCGTTCCCTTTGCCGTTTCAACAATAATTAAAAATAGTGGTGGAAAAATTATTTTAGGAAATGATCCTATTAGCCTACCCAAAGCCTGCAAAAATTCGGTTGAATTAGATAATGCTAGACTTTGCCACTCAAGAGATGCCGCATATATGTGTGAATTCTTATCCTGGGTCGACTCCCAAAATGATAGAGAGATTGACGAAATTGATGTCGTAATCAAATTAGAAAGTATACGGAGACGAGACGAAAAATTAAAAGAAATTAGTTTTGATACGATAGCTGCTGCGGGACCAAATGCAGCCTTGCCACATTATAGAGTCAATTATGCTAGTAATAGTGCAGTAAAACAAAATAATATATTGTTAGTAGATAGTGGTGGCCAATATCTTGATGGAACTACTGATATCACCAGAACAATTGCAATTGGCAAACAAAGTGAAGAAGTTAAAATTGCTTTTACACGAGTGTTGAAAGGCTTAATCGCCATATCAAAGCTGAAATTCCCAATTGGTACCTGCGGTAGAGATATTGACGCATTTGCAAGAGCACCACTTTGGGAGGGCGGGCAAGATTTTGCTCATGGTACAGGGCATGGTGTGGGGCACTATCTCAGCGTGCATGAGGGTCCTCACCGAATTTCAAAATTTTCAAATGTGGCTTTTAAAGAAGGTATGATTGTATCCAATGAGCCAGGTTTCTATCACGAAGGAAAATTCGGAATTCGAATTGAGAACCTAATTTTAGTTCAAAAAAGCGAAATGGAACCAAGCAACTCATTCTTGGAATTTGAAACCCTAAGCTTTGTTCCTATTGATCAGCGGTTAATATCTGTAAGGCTTCTAAATGAGCATGAAATTGAATGGATAAACAATTATCATTTGCAGTGCTGGGAAAAGGTACACAACAAAGTAGATACCAAAACGCAGGCGTGGTTAGAAAATATGACTAAGCCAATAGAAAAGTAGACAGTAGGTCAAATAAAATTGAAACCAGAAATCAGCATAAGCCCTTCTCCTGACAAATGGTCAATTCGCGCTGGTGGCGCTGTTCTTGGGGAGACAATGGAGGCTTTGGAACTAAATGAGGGCGACAACAAGCCCGTATTATATTTTCCAAAAAAAGATCTAGCCATGGTGTTTTTTGACAACACAGGTCATACAACGACCTGTCCTCATAAAGGCACTTCAGAATATTATTCAATAGTAACAAAAAGCCAAACGTTAGAAAATATTGCTTGGGAATTCACGACCCCCAGCACATGTGTAGAGGAATTGCTAAATTATATTGCTTTCGTTCCAACAAATGCGGTCATTGTCGAAAGACTTTAAAGCTCCTACTAATATTTAGATATCAGGTCAGACTATTTTCAGGTTCAATTTATATGACAATACAAAACACATTTGAAATATTGAAAAACCATTTTGGTGAACGTTGGTCAACATCACAAACGGATCTTGAAAATCACGGCCACAGTGAGTCTTACTTTCCAACCCATGCACCGGACGCAGTAGTCTACCCTTTAACAACTGCTGACGTAGTTTATATTGTTAATGTTTGTCACCAATCCAAAATCCCAATAATCGGTTATGGTGTGGGAACGTCTTTAGAGGGGCATACTTCTGCTATACATGGCGGCATCTGTGTAGACTTTTCAAAAATGAACAAAGTGCTAGAAATTGATCCCTCCAATATGTCAGCAACATTGGAACCTGGAGTAACAAGAGAACAATTAAACCATGAATTACGACACTCAGGGTTATTCTTTTCAGTGGATCCTGGCGCAAACGCTACTCTAGGGGGAATGGCATCTACCAGAGCATCAGGCACAACATCTGTTCGCTATGGAACCATGCGGGAAAATATTCAAAGTCTAGAAGTGGTCATTGCTAATGGTGAATGTATTAATACTAACACAAAAGCTAAGAAATCAGCAGCGGGCTATGATTTGACCTCTTTGTTTATAGGAGCAGAGGGCACGCTAGGACTCATTACAAAAATCACAGTAAAGCTTCACCCTATTCCAGAATTAATAACTTCTGGAGTAGTCGCATTTGATACAATAAATGATGCTGTGCAGGCGGTTCAAGATATCACATATATGGGCATACCTATTGCGCGCCTTGAATTCTTAGATGAAAAGTCAGTTGAGGCATTTAATGCATATTCAAACCTGAGTTTGCCAGTAAAACCCCATTTACTTTTTGAGCTACATAGTTCAGAGATTTCTGCTAACGAAGATATCAAAAGCTTTAAATCTGCTTGCTCCGAATATGGAGGAATAGATTTTAAATGGTCTACTAAAGAGGAAGAAAGAAAAGAACTTTGGGCACTGCGCCACAAAGGCTACTATGCAATTTTAGCCTCAGCACCAGGGAAAAGAGCAATAGTAACCGACATATGCGTTCCCCAGACAAAATTGGGTGAAGCCGTATCCGAAACCCAAAAGGATATAGTTAAAAGTGGAATAGCAGGGCCAATTTTAGGCCATGTTGGGGACGGTAATTTTCATGCTATTCTACTGGTAGACCCTGAAAATCATCAAGAATTAAAAGCTGCGAAATCTGTAGCTGCCAAAATGGCAAAATTAGCGATTAGATTGGGTGGCACATGCACTGGAGAACATGGAATAGGCATGGGAAAAATCGATTTTATGGCGGACCAACACGGTCATGGTTGGAATGTTATGGGAAACATAAAAGAGGCATTGGATCCTTATAACATAATGAATCCAGGAAAAATAATTAAACGGAATTAGCTAGGCTCTTCGCGCCCCAGCAATTAAAACTCGCGAAGCCTCACGGGCTTCATCAGTAACCCTATCACCAGAAATCATACGAGCTATTTCTTCCACGCGGTTTTTACCACTAACCTCGTTCACATGAGACAAAGCACTTTCATTATTTGTCTCCTTAGAAACCATGAAGTGCGTATCCGCAAGTGCAGCGACTTGGGGGGAATGTGTTACCGCTAAAACTTGAGCGTTACTTTCTGCTAATTTCAAAAGACGTCTACCTACTGCATCTGCTGTGGCACCCCCAACTCCACGATCAATTTCATCAAATACAATTGATCCAGCCTTTTGATCGCTTGTCAAACATACCTTTAAAGCAAGAAGGAAGCGACTTAATTCACCCCCTGAAGCAATTTTCATCAATGGATCAAATTTACTTCCTGGGTTGGTGGAAATAGTAAACACAGCGTTATCTTTGCCCAACTCACTTGGACTTGTCTGTTGCAATTCGGTTTTAAATCGCGCTCTTTCCATTTTTAAAGGTCGAAATTCTTTTTCGATCATCTTGTCTAAAATAGAGGCAGCTTTTTGCCTTTCTAATGATAGATTTTCAGCCATTTTATTGAATTCACTAAGTTTTTCATCATAGCTTTGCTTTAATCGCTCAATATTATCACTACCAGTTTCTATCAAAGATAATTTGTCTAACAAGCTTTGCTCTAGCTCAGGAAGTTGATCGGACAAAACTTTATGTTTTCTAGAAAGTCCCCTGATCAAAAACAAACGGTCTTCAACTATTTCTAACTCCTCAGAATTAAAACTCAAATCAGAAAGTGTATTCTCTATGCCAGACTGCGCTTCTAGAAGCTCTAAGTGAGCTCTCCTAAGAGAGCTAAGCGTATCATCTAATACATTTCCTGCCTGAGCAGTGGCTTTTTCTAACCAACGTATTGAGTCATTCAATTGACCTTCTGCTCCCTCCCTTCCAATGAGACCGCCAGCTTGAACAATATTATCCCTTATAGTTTGAGCATTTTGCATTAATCTTCGCTTAGTATCTAGCTCTGCCTCCTCACCAGGATAAGTCCCTAAATCAGAAATTTCTTTAAGATTATGCTTAATCAAATCCTCTTCTTCAGAAATTTCTTGATTTCTTTGAATGAGAGTCTCCAACGCCTTTTGATTTTCTTTTAAGTCAAGGAAAGCCTGCTTAACCAAAGTTAATAAAGGTTCCAGTTTGGCAAATTGATCTAAAAGTTGCAAATGCCCCTTAGAATCTAAAAGACCTCGCTCATCATGCTGCCCATGAAATTCAATCAAATTATCACCTAAAAGTCGCAAAAAATCAGAAGAAACACGTTTTTCATTAACCCATGCTGATTTTCTACCATCAGAGAAATTAACTCTTCGAAGTATCAGTTCCTCAGATTTTGGAATATCTGCTTCCTCAAGAATTTGCTGTACTTGGCTATCTTTTTTTATCGAAAAAATAGCCGTAACCTCGCCTCTTGCTGCGCCATCTCTCACTATCGAAGCTTGACCTCTTGCTCCCAAGACAAACCCAAGACAATCAAGCAAAATCGACTTTCCCGTTCCTGTCTCTCCAGTAAATGCATTAAGACCAGAAGAAAAATCTAGAGACAAATTCTCTATCAATAAAATATCTTTGATTTCGAGCTCACAAAGCATGAAGGTTTATAACCACTGTCCTTTTATAACTTGCCGATATATTTGGCTGAGCCAACTGTTACCCGAAGACTTTGGCTTTAAGCCTTCACTTTTTAACAATTCAAAGGTTCGTTCATACCATTCAGTGGACTTATAATTATACCCAAGAATTGCCCCTGCAGTTTGAGCTTCATCGATAAGACCTAAGCTTAAATTAGCTTCTACTAATCTATGTAAAGCCTCAGGAACTTGAGATGTTGTAGAGAAGTCTTCAATGACACGCCTGAACCTATTAATTGCTGGGACAAAATGTGCACGTTTAAGATAATACCTTCCAACTTCCATCTCCTTACTGGCAAGGTGATCTCTTAAAAAATCAAATTTTATTTGTGAATTTAAGGCATACTCACTATTTGGGTATTCTTCTATGATAAGCTTAAAAACTGCTAAGGCTTCTTGTGTAAGTTTTTGATCACGGCCAATTTCCAGAACTTGATCATAATAACTTAGTCCTATGAGATAATAGGCATAAGGTACATCTTTGTCATTGGGATGAAATTCTATAAAACGGTTTGCAGCACTTACCACATTTTCATATGCTTGATCTTTATGGAGTGCATATACTTGCATAATAAGAGCACGCTTAGACCAATCTGAATACGGATAAAGTCTTTCAACTTCTTTAAATTTTTCAGCTGCATCTCCATATCGCTTTCGAAGAATTTCCTTCTCTCCAGAATTAAAGATTTCCTCCGCTGCTTTATCTTCAGAAACACTACTTTCAAGGCCATTTTGGCTTTCTGAGCAACTGGAAAATAGCAAAATTATAAGTACAAAAATCAGGGGTAATGCGCGACTTTTGGGCAAAAGCATATGAGAGTTTCTCCGGAATAATCGTGTTAACTATAAAGAACTAGTCAGTCCTTAACATATAATAAATTTTTGAAAAACTACTAGAAGTAACTATAAAGCTTCGTTTTAAGCTACTTTGCAAACTTCTGATAACTGCACACCACTTCCAGGCAGAGTATCAACTATATCTTGGTCACAAGAAATAATCTCAAAGTTTTCCGAATCTGAAAACAAACTTTTCAAAAGACCGTGAGTTATTCCATGTCCAGCTCTGTGTCCAATGTAATGGCCAAGTATAGGATAACCAGCCAGTGCAATATCACCTAATGCATCCAACATCTTATGCCTTACGGGCTCATCGGAATGCCTTAAGCCACCTGGCGACAAGACATCCTTTCCATCCACGACTACCGCATTGTCATAGCTTCCTCCAAGCGCTAATCCTTTTGACCTCATCGCTTCCACTTCAGAATGCCTACAAAATGTTCTACTATCGCAAAGTTCACGTACAAAGGAACCATTAGACATATCTAGCGTTTTACTCTGAGCTCCAATGACTTCCTCAGAAAATTCAATAGAAAAACTCATCCTCGGATAGTCGCTTGGTTCAAACTTCGCCCAGGCGGTATCTTTCTTATATTTGACTGTTTTGAGAATTCGCACCGCTTTTAATGAACTTTTTTGGAGTTTAATCCCTGTTTTCAAAATTTCTTTTACAAACGTCACCGCGCTGCCATCAAGTATTGGAACCTCTGGACCGTTTATTTCTACTAGAGCGTTGTTTATTCCACATCCAGCCAACCCTGCCATTAAATGTTCAACTGTTAAAACACTGACACCTTCTGAATTCATTAACCGTGTACACAATTCACTATTGGCTATATTCAACCAGGAGGCTTTAACGATATTACCGCCTGAAAGGATATCTGTTCTTTTAAAACAAATACCAAAATCAGCATCTGCTGGGTGCAAAGTTAACGTTGACTTTTTGCCTGTGTGTAAACCTATTCCCTTAAAAACAATTGGTTCACTTACCGTCGTTTGCAAATCAATACTCCAAAATGCATTTACAGTTTTTTGGTTTGTTGCATTGATATTACATCAAAATCTTTAAAACAATTAACGCTTTGTGACTATTTGTTACATATCGTATACGACGAGCACATTGCAATTCCATACGCAAACAACCCAAATTAACAATTAAGTTACAATTAGTTAGCTTGCCTTCGTAAAAATGCAGGTACCTCTATCTTATCTTGCTCACTATTATCATCATCCGTCGAGTTAAAGTTTGGCTCTTTTCTTGGTTCAGAACTTATATCGGAACCTTCACTTCGCGACATTCTACTAATTAATGAACTAATACCAAACTTTGGCCGTTCGATTTCAGAAGGCTGTTCATTATTTTGAGGCATAGGGCTTTCACTATTCTCTTTTGATACAGCTGCTCGCAGTCTCTCTAATGTTTCTGCTGTTGGAATACCAGAGGGCTCCTGAAAACTAGAAGCCACTGAAGCTGCCTGCAAACCATTTTCTTCTTTATATTCGTTATCTGTTGCCAAAGGTTGATCGGTGCTGATGTCGCTTGAGATCTCATTATCAATTTGATCAAAAATTTCTTGTGTTTTAGCCACAAGAGGTTCCTCTAACGACAAGTTTTGATCTGCTTGTTCCACTATTTGATCTGAAACTAGTTCAGTCTCTTGCATCTGACTTTCATTGAACGATTGTGAGATTTCGCCAGCATCAATGCCTGTTGCAACTACAGAAACACGCATTTTACCCTCTAATTCAGTATCTAAAGTCGAACCAACAATTATATTTGCATCAGGATCAACTTCTTCTCTAATTCTGTTTGCAGCTTCATCTAGCTCAAAAAGTGTAAGATCATATCCGCCAGTAATGTTTATCAAGACTCCTTTAGCACCGCGTAGAGAAATCTCATCAAGAAGTGGATTAGCAATAGCCTTCTCAGAAGCCTGAATGGCACGATCTTCACCTTCCGCCTCACCAGTTCCCATCATAGCCTTACCCATTTCATCCATTATGGCACGCACATCGGCAAAATCTAAATTGATTAGTCCTGGCCTTACCATCAAATCGGTCACACCCTTTACACCTTGATAAAGAACATCGTCCGCCATGCTGAAAGCTTCAGTGAAGGTTGTTTTTTCATTTGCTATTCGAAACAGATTTTGATTTGGGATAATAATTAAAGTATCAACCATTTTTTGTAGAGCCTCAACGCCTTCTTCGGCTTGGCGCATGCGCTTTACACCTTCAAATTGGAAAGGCTTTGTAACTACTCCAACAGTTAAAACACCGAGTTCTCTAGCTGCCTGTGCAATTATAGGAGCGGCTCCAGTACCTGTTCCACCTCCCATACCAGCAGTGATAAAACACATATGTGTGCCAGATAATTCATCAACGATTTGTTCAATACTCTCTTCGGCTGCTGAAGCACCAATAGAAGCCTTGGCTCCTGCCCCTAAGCCCTCGGTAACCTTTACGCCCAACTGGATTTTCTGCGATGATTGACTTTGTTGTAAAGCTTGAGCGTCTGTATTAGCCACAACAAAATCCACGCCTTTCAATTGCTTTTCAATCATGTTGTTGACTGCATTCCCACCGGCTCCGCCAACGCCGAATACTGTTATGCGAGGTTTTAAATCCTCTTTTTCCGATATTGATAAATTTAATGTCATAGTAGATCCGCCTGTTTTGCCCATTTTTTGGTGCTAATTTTACTGCTTTTATTACAAAACATCATACTGCTTTTTGTCAAAAAGGTCACGCAAAAAAGCAAATATTGGCACAATATATAGAAAATAAGCACGGTTTTTGTCGATATTTAGTCAAATTATTTGTGTTATAGTGTTGAAACTTACCAATTATCTCTGAGCCAGCGAAAAGCCCGACTCACCGACTTACCTCCAAAACTTTTACTGCGCGGTGAGAAATCCCACCATTCATCTTGAGGGTGAGCTGCAAATAGGCTTAACCCGACAAGCCCAGCACAACTCGGCCCTGAGTAAGCTTGAGGTAATCTGTGAATTCGCATAGGTCTTCCAAGCCGGACCTGTTGGCCAAGTATTTTACTAGCTATATTATCAATTCCAGGTATTTGGCTCGCACCACCCGTCAGAACAATTTTTTGGCTCGGTAGATCTTCAAAACCCGCGTCAGTCAAACTTGAACGAACCTCTTCTAATATTTCTTCGACCCGAGGTCTCATTATTCCAATAAGATCTGACCGGCTAATCATTCTGCGCTCACCCTCCCAATCCTCAGTTTCGCTGGCAATTTCAATCATCTCTCGATCATCTAACCCAGTCGCAACAACGCCTCCATTTCTAGTTTTAAGCCTTTCCGCAGTTGATAAAGGTATTTGCAAACCCAAAGAAATATCACGCGTGACCAAACCACCTCCCATTTTTATTGTTTCAGCAAAAATCATGTGTTTTTTCCAGAATATTGCTAAGTTTGTTGATCCTCCACCAAGATCAATACAAGCAGCTCCTAATTCTTTTTCATCTTCAACCAAAGATGACAGCGCAGAGGCATAAGAGGCGGAGGCTACACCTGCTAGTTCTAAGTCACACCTTTTGAGACAATAGGCCAAGTCATGGATTGTTTTTTCTTTGACGGTTAGCATATGCATGTCAACGGAGAGTTTTTTTCCTATTTGGCCTCTGGGGTCAGATAAACCAGTTCTGTGATCTAGTGAAAAATTTACAGGTTGTGCATGCAAAACCTCTCTATCAGAACCATATGCTGGAATTCCGCAGGAGCCTAAAACATCAGCAATATCATTATCATCAACTATACCAGTTTTGATATCTACGGTACCCTCCAGGCCATAAGAGCGAGGCGAACCGCCAGAAATGCATGCGATTACATGATCAACCCGAGAATTTGCTAATTTCTGAGCCGATTGAAGAGCAGTTCTAATTGCCCTCTCTGTTTCTGGCATAGATACGATCTCACCATATTCCATACCCCTAGATCTGGTGAGTGCAGAACCAATAACTTGAAAGCCTGATTGGCCTGCTAAAGATCCAACTCCATCCGCCTCTATTTTTTCCTCAAGACCTTCAAACTTTAAAATTAAGCACCCTATCTTTGAAGATCCGACATCTAAAACAGCTACTACACCGCGCTGCAAAGCAGCCGTTCGCATTGCTCGCATAGCTCTTTGTGTTTGATATAATTCCATTAGTTGCTTACCCCAATTACTTTTGAATTTATCTGCCCATCTTTATTTTCAGGAAACCTTAAAGTAATCCTATACGGAAGCCGAAAGTCAAATACCGCTATGTCTCGAGATAAAATCTTCTCTGCTTTGTCTAAAATTAAAATTTTCTGAACGGCTTGTTCCGATTTTTTTTCAGGTAACATGATCACTTGACCTGATTTGAGAACGATGTTCCAACGTCGCCCTCCTACCAAAACTAAACCACGAACTTCGTCTAATTTATCGTACAATGCCGAAAATAATATAAATGCTTCCGCTGCGGCTTTTTGTGCGCCTTCCCCGGTTATCACTGGTAGCTTCGAGCCATATTCAGTTGATAATAACGGCCTTATATAATCACCATTTTTATTTAAAACATGAATTCCAGTGTCGTCCTTTAAAAGCAATGCTGGAACTTTTTCTTTTACTTTTACATGCAAAATACTGCCACCCTCCAGACGAACTTCCGCGGTTTCCACAGGGGGTAACGATAAAACTCTATTTCGTAGATCCGCCAAATCTAAGTCAAAAGAGCTAATTGGAAAGTTAAGCCCTAAAATCTCTCTTATCTCTGCATTTAAACTATCACTAGAACCCTGAATGGAAAGCGCACTGAGCATAAACTCAGGCCGCTCTATGATCTTACGATAAAAATCCAAAACTATTTCTTCTACCAGGTTTTTGTTATTTTGATCTTTCAAAAAAATAAAAACTGGCAGTAGTAAAATAATCAACGGCATGCCGAAAAAAACTGATTTCTTTATAAAAGGAGATAACATCCATCTAGAAAATTTATACCCTAATCGCGAGGGAGCTGGGTCGCGTTTTTTTAACTTTGGAAAACCTATCTGTTGCAAGAAGCATCCTCCAAAATCCAATTACAAAAATCATCAAAAGAAATCCCCTTTGCTTTAGCCTGCTCTGGGCTCAAAGAAGTGGGAGTCATGCCAGGCTGGGTATTTATCTCTAACAAATAAAGGCCAGCAACACCCAAATTATTGTCCCATCTAAAATCAGCTCTGGATATACCCTTGCAACCTAATGCTAGGTGAGCGCGCACAGCAAAATCTTCACAAGCTTCATAAACCTCTCTCGGAATATCAGCCGGAACAACATGTTTAGACGCATTCAACTGGTACTTTGCGTCATAATCATACCATTTCTCAGTAATAATATCTGTGACACCAAGAGGCTGACTGCCCATTACTGTTGTAGTCAACTCATGTCCTGGAATAAATTTTTCTACTAAAACTCTATCTGGAAAATCTTTTTCAGAAAGACGTGAGCGATCAAGTTTGTTCATTACTAAATGAACACCAACCGATGAACCCTCGTTTACTGGTTTTATTACATACGGCGGCTCCATTAAGTGCGTAGAAAATGCTTCAGCGGAAGAAGCAAAAACACCATCTGCAACAGGTAAGTTTTCAGACCTAAAAATCTTTTTAGCTGTATACTTATCCATCGCCAAAGCAGAAGCTTGAACACCAGAGTGAGTATAAGGTAAGCCCATCCACTCAAACAACCCTTGAACACAGCCATCCTCTCCAAATCGACCGTGTAGGGCATTGAATACAACATCTGGCGACAGTTTACAGAGCTCTTTTGGCAAGTCGTTGCCAGCATCGACCTCTGTCACTTTATATCCCACACGACGCAGAGCAGCCGCACACTCGCGACCCGATACTAATGACACCTGCCGCTCAACTGAGTGGCCGCCCTTAACAACTACGACGTGACGATCTGTCCTGCTCGACATAATCATTCGCCTTCAATGGCCAAATATAGCCTGTTTTTACTTTTTCATACTCAATGTGAGTTATTGATTGGTTTCACCAATTCTTATTACTTCCCACTCTAACTTAACTTTACTAGTTTTAAAAACACTTTTTCGTACCTGCTCACCTAAACTTTCTAATTCGTAGGCAGTTGCACCACCTGAGTTTATCAAGAAGTTTGAATGTTTTTCACTTATTTTTGCACCACCAAAAGTTGCCCCTCTCATACCAGCATCATCAATTAATTTCCAAGCCTTGAGATCATGTTCCTCATTTTCCTCACCTGTACTTGAGAAACCTGCTGGGTTTCGAAAAGTACTTCCAGCAGTTCGTTCCTTTGTTGGCTGAGTTGCATCTCTTTTTTCTAATTGATCTCTCATCTTGGCATGCAAAATCTGTGGATTACCAGCTTGTGCACAAAAAGTAGCTTCAAGAATAATAAGATCCTCAGGCAAATCGCAATATCTATAAGAGAACTGAATATCTTTTGAAGATAACTCAATTAATTCTCCTGAGCGATTTACAACCTTAGCGGAAACGAAAAAATCTTTAACGTATGATCCATAACAACCCGCGTTCATTTTTACCGCTCCCCCTATTGAACCAGGTATTGTTCGTAGGAAAGTTAAATCTAAACCTTCATCAGCTGCCCGCAAAGCCACTTTGGAATCTAATGCTGAGGCCCCAGCTATAATCTTATTACCGTCAAAAGTGATCTTGTTAAAACTGCTTCCTAACCTAATAACGACTCCTCTAATTCCGCCGTCCCTAACAATTAAATTACTTCCAACACCAATTGGAAAAATCTTTATGTTTTCAGGAAGTTTTCTCAAAAATTCAATTAAGTCTTGGGTGTCAGCAGGCATAAAAAAGAAGTCTGCTGGACCCCCGACCCGCAACCAGGTTATTTTAGCAAGTTGCTTATTTTCAACTATCGATCCACGTGTATCAAGTAACATAAAACTGCCTAATCACTTCAAATGCTAAAATCAAAAGTTTATATATATTCTTACAGGTTTTCCAAATCGCTTAATTTAGTAGGCAAATTATTTGCCCAAACGCTTATTGTACCTGCGCCTAGACAAACGATAATATCTCCACTTGTGGCCTGCCGCCTTATTAAAGTTTCCAAATCATCCTCAGTATCTATTGAGAAAACGTTTCTATGACCGTGCCTAACCAAACCTTTAACCAAATCAGATCTAGATGCCCCTTCAATGGGATCTTCGCCAGCAGAATACACTTCCATAATACCAACGAAATCAGCTTCATTAAAACATGAACAGAAATCTTCAAATAAAGAATTTAAACGTGTGTAACGATGTGGCTGATGAATTGCGAATACTTTTCCATTAGAGGTTTGACGTGCAGCGTTTAGAACAGCAGATATTTCAACCGGGTGATGACCATAATCATCTATAATTTTTATGCCGTTTATTTCTGCTACTTGAGTAAAACGTCGATTTACTCCTTTGAATTCAGAAAGGGCGCTTCTGATCAACTTATAATCAATCTCAAGATGGCACGCAATTGCTATAGCCGCCAACGCGTTTGATATATTATGCTTGCCAGGCATAGGTAAAGAAAGGCGGTCTAATTTTAAATTTTGCTTCCGAATAGTAACATCAAAATATGAATTACCATCCATATAAGAAACATTTGTTGCCCGAATGTCTGCTTGCGCATTAAATCCGTAAGTAACAATTCTTCGGTCAGTAACTTTACCGACCAAAGCCTGCACTTCAGGATGATCTGTACAGCAGAAAGCAGCACCGTAAAAAGGAATGTTTGAAATAAAATCAAAAAAACCTTTTCGTAACATTTCAAAACTTCCCCAATGATCTAAGTGTTCAGGATCTATGTTAGTTACAACAGCTAAGGTTGCTGGTAGCCGATTGAATGTGCCATCACTTTCATCTGCCTCAACAACCATCCAATCACCTCCCCCAAGGCGAGCATTAGAACCATAAGCATGAATTATCCCGCCGTTTATCACCGTTGGGTCCAAACCTCCACCATCTAGCAAAGTTGCTACCAATGTCGTAGTTGTTGTTTTTCCATGCGTCCCAGCGATCGCAATATTAGAGTTTAACCGCATTAGTTCAGCTAACATTTCGGATCTTTTAACAATAGGCAAACCGCTATTTCTTGCTGCTACTAATTCTGGGTTTGACTCTTTGACAGCACTAGAAATGACAACAACTGATGCATTTTTAAGATTATCAACAGCATGTTTATAAAAAATTTTAATCCCTAAGTTCTCTAATCTTTCTGTAATAGGGCTTTTTTTTAAATCGGAACCCTGAATTTGATAATTTAAATTTAGTAAAACTTCGGCAATACCAGACATCCCAATTCCTCCAATACCTACAAAATGTATTGAGCCTACGTTCACAGGCAGTTTGGTCATTGAGTTCATGTTACTGGGTATCCAGAGATTTCTTCTACTCGGTCAGCTAGTCGTTTAGTTGCTTCTATGGTTACAGTTTTTCGAGCATTGGCTGCCATTTTGCTCGCTCTCTCAGGTGAAGATAAAATTTTCCTTATGGCATTACTCAATCGTTTTACCGATAAATTATGTTCAGCAATAACCGTTGCAGCCTGCGATTTTTTTAAAGGATAGGCGTTTAATGTTTGTTCATCTCTAACGGCAGACTCCAGCGGGATAAGAATTGAAGGGCGACCAATTACCCCGATATCTGCAACAGACGAAGCACCTGATCGTGATATAATAAGCTGGGCTTCACTTAGATAAGAAGCCACATCATCAAAAAAGGGGCGAACATCGCATTTGATGCCATTGTTGGAATAATATAACTCAACACGTTGACAATCTTCATCACGAGCCTGCTGAAAAACACGGATAAAATTCAAAATTTCTTCTGGCAAACAACTTATTGCTTCAGGAACAATATTTGATAAAATTTTAGCCCCCTGAGATCCACCCATCACAAAAATAGACATGGGGTGATCACCTGGAGGAATATAGGGAGCACCAGCGCGGCTTAAAACGTCTTTTCTCACCGGATTACCCACATGCTCAGACTTTACATTTTTGGGCATCACTGTTGGAGAAATACCACAGGCAACTAATTGAACATTTTTGGCAAATAATTGATTAACTTTTCCCAGAACCCCATTCTGCTCATGGATAATTCTAGGCAACCGTAACAACAGGGAAGTCGTAAGGGCTGGAATTGTCGGGTAGCCTCCAAAACCAATTACAATCGCCGGCCTGTCTTTTGAAAATGACCTCAAAGAGGCAAAAATTCCAGTTAAGATTAAAAGAAAAGCTTTTACTATAAAGACTAAATTGCCTCTTGAAAAAGTTGCAGAGTTAACTGTTTCAATTTTCACATCTTCAGGAAAATTCTTTGTATACCGCCCTCCCCTAAAATCAGTTGATAACTTGACGCGCCAACCCCTCATCAAAAGCTCTTCAGCTAAAGCCTGCGCTGGGAACATGTGACCTCCAGTTCCACCAGCCGCTAATATTGCTAAGGGTTTATTATTCACAATTTATCCTTTGATAAAAATATCAGCTACATTTTTCTGGGGGCGGTTCCTAGTCAACGATAATAAAATTCCCATAGCAATACCTCCCGCAATTAAAGACGACCCACCATAACTTACAAAAGGTAAAGTCATGCCCTTCGCTGGTAATAGTCTAGCAGCAACACCAATATTAATAACGGCTTGAATGCCAAACATACAAACTAATCCTGTTCCAGCAAGTCGAACGAAAACATCTCTCTCTCGCAACAACCTAGCTAACGAAACGCATACAATCGTGCTATAGGTAATTAAAATAAGCCCAACCAAAACAAAACCATATTCTTCGGCCGCAACAGCTATAATAAAATCTGTGTGAGCATCAGGTAAAGACCACTTGACTTGCCCTTCACCAACACCAACACCAAAAAAACCACCTTCTTGGATAGCATTAGTTGCATATCCTAATTGAGTTTTTGGATCTAAATCGGGCGATAAAAAACCATCGATCCTTCTAGCAAAGTGTTCTGATGAAATATATGCGAAAGAACCTAAGCCTATTGCCCCTCCTGCTACTCCGACTAGAAGAAGAATATGGGCACCAGCAATAAAATACACGACAGACCAACCAAAGAGTATTAGGCAGGCTTGACCAAAATCTGGCTGTAAAACTAGAAACGTAGAAACAACTACGGTAATGACAAAAGAAATTAGATTACCCGGAGGACCATTTATTTCTTTCGAAGCTGATATCATCCAAGCTATCAAAACGATAAAACACGGCTTCAAAAATTCGGAGGGCTGTAAAGATGCAAACCCCAGAGCATACCATCGGGTTGCGCCTTTACCAAAGTCTGTCCCAAATATAGGAAGAAATAGAAGCCCAATGAACGAAAAAATAAAACCAATGATAGCTAATCGTCTTACTAAATCCACTGACATCATAGACATGATAATCATTGTAGATAATGACAGCGCTCCGAAAACAATTTGTCTCTCTACATAATGAAAAGGTGCAAATCCATTTTTTTCTGCCAGCGGAGGTGACGCCGCAAAACCGAGCAGCAGACCGATAGAAAACAACAAAAAAATACACGTCATGGTCCACAGATCAGTTGTCCGCCACCAACGTGAAAGTATTGCTTCACCATCTGAACCAGATGTTGTTCCATGAACCATTTCTGTCATGGTTTCTGCCTTTTTACCTCTTGATGCCCTAGTTTTCTAGGATCATTTATTTATTGGTAGCCAAATTATTCAACAAAAGCTAGAGAAAATAAGTCTGCATCTGTAAATATTGTAGCCTTTGTTTGTCTCGTGGATCTTATTTAACTTCAAATATACTATACCCAGATCACATAAGCTTAATGACTTCACTTTCGAAAGTCTCACCCCGTTCTTCGAAAGAAGAAAATTGATCAAAACTGGCTGCTGCTGGGGCAAGCAAAATTGTGTCACCTTTTTTAGCATCTCTAAATGCACTTTTGACAGCCATATCCATTGTGTTGCAGATTTCATAATCACAACTAATCTGATTGGAATAACCTGCACTATCAGCACCAATAACATAGGCTTTCTGCACATTAACTAGCGCTTTGTTAATTCTAGAAATATCTCCTTCTTTTTGTTGGCCACCACATATCCATCGAATGTTTGGATAGGTCAAAAGTGCTTTAATAGCACTATCTATGTTTGTAGCTTTACTATCATTTATAAAAACAACTCCACCGATCTCACGTACCAACTGAGATCGATGTGGCAATCCGGTAAAACTAAAAAAAGCCTTCTCTATTTCTCTTGGTCCAATACCCATAGCACGTACAGCAGCATAAGCTGCACAAGCATTTTGATGATTGTGGGTTCCTTGCAGTGCAGTACATTTTCGAAGATCAATGGATGCTATTTGTTTACCTTTTCGATATTCTGCCAAAAAACCTTTAGAAGCAAAAACAGTCCACCCCATGTCAGTAAGTTTTCTAGAGCTGGAAATTCTAATAATACGATCATCATGTATGTGGTCAGAAAGTTCTTGAGCCAATAGCTGCCCCTCAAATTCATCTACCCCAATTATAGATCGGTCAGGGCATCCAGAGACAAAGAGGCGTTTTTTTGCAGCATAGTAACCCCCAAGACCGCCATGTCGTTCTAAATGATCAGGAGTAAAATTTGTAAAGACTGCAACGTCAGGCGTTAAACTATTAGCAACCTCAGTTTGATATGATGATAGTTCTAAAATCAGGACTTCTCCATCGGATAATGGTTCAATATCAAAAACACCTTTGCCAATGTTACCTGCCAGCTGAGATGGGCGATTTGCACATGTAACAATATGGTGAATCAATGCACTTGTCGTTGACTTGCCATTTGACCCCGTTACAGCAATAATTTTTGGCATCACATTGAATTTTGCCCATTCCATTGAGCCAATCGATTTAAAAAAAACCCCTATATCGTTGTCTATTGCTACTCCGTTTTCAATTGCTGATAAAACAACATGGTGAGGCTCAGGATAATGATGTGGGATACCGGGGCTAACCAACAAGACATCTATTTCATTCCAATTTACCTTATCTGGTAGTGAACAGTTAAACCCTAACTCTTCGGCTTTTTTCAGATACTTTGGATTATCATCCAAACACAAAACTTTTGCACCTCCTGCTTGCAGAGCCGCAGCTACAGACAGACCAGAGCGCCCTAGACCTAAAATGACGTAATTGTTATTTTTTACGTTCTGAGCCGAAATCATACCATTAAAACTTTTACCTAACCTTGAGTGTAGCAAGTCCAATCATAGCCAAAATCAAGGAAATAATCCAAAACCGAATAACAATTTGAGGCTCAGCCCAACCTTTCTTCTCAAAATGGTGATGAATTGGAGCCATAAGAAATACTCTTCGGCCAGTAGCTTTAAAGTATGCAACTTGGACTATTACAGACAAGGCCTCCACAACGAATAATCCACCAACTATTGCTAAAACAATTTCATGTTTTGTAACAACGGCTATTGAACCTAACGCCCCACCTAATGAAAGAGCCCCTGTGTCACCCATGAATACTGCTGCTGGTGGAGCGTTATACCAAAGAAAACCTAACCCACCACCGAAAAGAGCCGAGCAAAATATTAATAATTCTCCAGTTCCTGGTACATAATGGACATCTAAATAATTAGTGAAATCTACACGACCAACAGCATAAGAGATGACCCCTAGTGCCAATGCGGCAATCATGACCGGCATTATTGCAAGTCCATCTAAACCATCAGTTAAATTGACCGCATTTGCTGCTCCAACAACGACTATCATCGAAAACGGAATAAACAATAATCCTAGATGGATCAACGTATCTTTAAAGACAGGCAACGCTAGTTTATACTGAAGGGCCTCTGGATGATTAATAGCCGCAAAATAGGCGGCGATTGCTGAAATAATAAAACCAAGAATTAAGCGAATTCGTCCAGGGACTCCTTTTGTGTTTTGCTTTGAAACTTTTGCATAATCATCAGCAAAACCAATCATACCAAAGCAAAGAGTTACTAAAACTACAATCCAAATAAATATGTTGTCGAGCCTAGCCCACATACAAGTAGCAAAAAGTAAGGATATCAAAATTAACAAACCACCCATTGTAGGAGTGCCTGCTTTTTCAAAGTGCGTAGTTGGCCCATCATCTCTGATTGGCTGACCTTTTCCTTGTTTTTTTCGAAGTACATTAATCAATGGTCTTCCAAATAAAAACCCAAATAGCAAAGCCGTAAAAAAAGCTCCTCCTGCTCGAAACGTAATGTAACGAAACAAGTTAAAAAAATCGCCTCCATCTGATAGTTGAGTTAGCCAGTATAACATAATTTTCCTTTAAACTTAGATCTTAGCCCTCTAAATCAGAGATAGCATCAGAAATCACACTAACCCCAACACTTAAAGAAGCTTTTAAAAGTAAGCAATCGCCTCTTTTCAGAATTGAACTCAACTCAGGCACGACCTCTAGAGAGTTTTTAAAATGCTGTCCGCGCTTTTCTTTGGGCAAACTATTATGCAAATTTTTCATCAATGGCCCCACTGTATATACGCAATCGACTTTAGCCATACTGGCAAGCGAAGCTATACTTTTGTGGAAATCTACTTCGGAGGGCCCTAATTCTTTCATGTCACCCAATATTGCAATTCTACGCTTTGATTTAGACTTACTTAGTGTTTCTAAAGCTGCCGAGACTGAGGTGGGATTAGCATTATAACCATCATCAATGAGCTCTATAAGACCAACATTTCTGACATTAATCTTTTTGATCGATCCCCGACCAATACCCGGCCTCCATGACTGAAGGCTCTCACAAGCTTTTTTTACATCACAATTGACCTTCTTAACAACAACTAGAGATCCTAAAGCGTTTTCTGCAAAATGAGTTGAACTAGTATTTAAACAAAAATTATGCTCTTCGCCTTCGACCAAACCACCAACATGCAGCCAGTTTTTAATTTCATCAATATTCAATATTTTACTGCTGCAACCGCTAGACCCATAACCAATAACTTCCTGATTATAAGAGACTATTTCAAATTTAAGGACTTCAGCTGTCGTTATGCTTTGGTTTATTATTACAGAGCCATCACCTTTTAAGCCTTTAGCAATTGATGCTTTTTCTCGAGCTATTTCTTCTATATTTTTAAAAGCTGCTAAGTGAGCTGGGGCTACTGAAGTAATAAGCGCTATATCTGGTTTTGCTAACACAGAAAGTGGTGCTATTTCCCCAGGGTGGTTCATGCCGATTTCAATAACAGAAAAATCCGCACCTTCCGGCATGCGAGTCAACGTGAGAGGAACACCCCAATGATTATTGTAGCTGGCAAAAGAAGAATGAGTTTCACCCTGATCAGAAAGTATTTTATGCAACATCTCTTTGGTTGAAGTTTTGCCAACAGATCCGGTAACAGCAATTACTTTGCCCTTGAACCGATTTCTGGCAAAAGATGCCATTGACTGTAGAGCTTTCATAACATTTGGAACCAAAAGTAATGGACATGAGGCATCAAGAGAATTGGGCACGTGGTCAACAAGTGCAGCCGCAGCACCATTTTGGAAAGCATTCTCTACAAATTTGTGACCGTCTCGCTCAGCTTTCAAGGCAATAAATAAATCACCCTTTTGAATAGTCCTAGAGTCGATCGAAACACCATTTGCACTCCAAGAAAGAGTATTTTTACCTCCGGTTGCTAAGGCAGCATCTTGAGATTTCCATAAACTCATCGCTCTATTCCATCTAAGGAAGAAACTGATAAGCTGGCTTGTTCAAAATCATCAAATGGGAAAATATTTTCTCCTATAAATTGTTCAGTTTCATGACCCTTACCCGCTATAAGAAGGCAATCGCCCACTCCTAATAAGTCAACAGCCTTTAGTATTGCTTCAGCTCTATCACCAATGACCATCACTTTATTTTTATCTTTGATGCCATTTTTAATCATTTGATGGATTAATTGTGGGTCTTCATTTCTCGGATTATCGTCAGTGATAATTACGAAATCTGAGTTTTTTTCTGCTGCCAACCCCATTAGAGGGCGTTTTCCTTCATCTCTCTCGCCACCTGCTCCAATAATAACTATCAATTTTCCCAAAATATGGGGCTTGAGAGATTTTAATGCCACCTCAATAGCTTCTGGAGTGTGAGCATAATCTACATATACAGAAGCTCCATTTCTTCTTGTTGCAGCTAATTCCATGCGACCTCGAACCGGCTTAATAGTCTCCAAAAGCTCAAAAACTTCACTTTCTTTACAGCCAGATGAAATGACCAGAAGAGCAGCCATTAATAAATTTTCAGCCTGAAAAGTTCCTATTAAATTGATAGACTTTTGATAAATTTTATCCTTGAACGAAAACCTAACTTCTTGACTTGTCGAATTAAATTTTTGGTCCAAGATGACAAGATCCGCCATCTCATCGTGACCAATCGTTAAAACGTCATTATTTAAAGCATACCAATCACAAAGTTTCTTAATTTCTTTATTATCGATATTGAATACACCAACTTTTCCTTTTGGGCACAAACGCTCAAATAATCCCTTTTTTGCATTAAAATAATCTTCAATTGAAACATGATAATCTAAATGATCACGGGAAAAATTTGTAAAAGCTGCAGCTTTAATTTCAACTCCATCCAAACGCCTTTGATCCAAACCATGACTTGAAGCTTCCATGGCCACGTGTGTAATACCCTCTGAGACAGCCGTAGACAAAACTTCATGTAGTTTCACTGGATCTGGTGTCGTATAATTAAGAGGCGCGGACCAGCTTCCCTCTATTCCCGTTGTGCCAATATTTATTCCATTAATTCCCAGCGCATTCCAAAGCTGTCTACAAAATGTCGAAACTGATGTTTTCCCATTAGTTCCAGTTATTGCAACTATTGTTGCAGGCTGTTTTTCCATAAATATAGAAACGGCTTTTGCTAAAGCTCTGCGAGCATCTTTCTCCACTACTAAAGTATCAATTTTTATACCTTTTAGATTAAGTGCACCTTCTTGATCAGTTAAAATCGCTGAAGCACCAGCTTCAAGAGCGGCCTCTACAAATTTAGCACCATGAACCGAAACACCTTTAAGCGCAGCAAATAAACATCCTGGTTTAACTCGCCTACTATCAAATATAATTTCGTTTATTAAAGGGTCGTTACCGTTTTCGGGATAAAGGCCAAGGCTACTAAGACGTTTAGGTTTAGGCATTTAATTTACCTTTATTCTCAAGGATTACTCCTGCCAGTTAGATAACGTTATACCTATGGTGGAGTGATTATCAAATTTTGGCCTCAACCCAAGCAATGGAGCAACTCTGGCAATAATTTCTGCACTAACCGGAACGGCAGTCCATCCTGCTGTTCGCTTCGGCTCCGGACCAGACGTATCTTGGGCTTCATCTAAAGTAACAACTAACACATATTTTGGCTCATTTATCGGAAATATTGAAGCAAAGTTTGTAATATTCTTTTCTTTATCATACCCGCCTTGAGAACTTGGTTTATCTGCTGTTCCTGTCTTCCCACCGACAAAATATCCATCTACATCAGCTAAAGACGCTGTGCCTCCTGTAACAACCCCTCTCAGCATAGCAAGGCTATTTTCTGCCACTTCTTTCGAGATAACCCGGGGTCCTAAAACAGGTTTGACTTCTTGTAAAAGTGTTGGATTTACCAGCCGACCTCCGTTGGCAAGCGTTGCATATCCAGTAGCTAAATGAAGAGGCGTAGCAGATAACCCGTGCCCATAAGAAATAGTCATAGTTTCTAATTCATTCCAACGCTTTGGCAGTAAAGGTTTTCCACCATTGGCCTCAATCATCTCTATCGTTGTAGGTTTTGAAAAACCCAAACTAGACAAAAATTCTCGTTGTTTTTCAGGACCAATCATTTTGGCTATTCGCGCTGTTCCAAGATTGGAAGATTCAGTAATAACCTCCCAAACAGGCAACTCAGGACCGTTGCTTCTATAGTCATTGATTTTGTGGCCACCTATTCTTATGGGACCTTTTGTATTGATCTTAGTTTTTGGATCCACGAGGCCTAGCTCTAGTGCTTGCGCAACCGTGAAAATTTTAAAAGTGGAGCCAAGTTCGTATACGCCTTGAATAGCTTTATTAAAAAGAGGACTTTCTGCCGCTGAACCCCGAGAGGGAAGTTTGGGACGATGATTTGGATCAAAATCTGGTAACGATGCCAGTGATATTATCCGTCCAGTATCAACCTCCATCAAAATTGCTGCAGCACCTTTAGCATTCAAAAGGCGCATACCTCCTTCTAGCACGTGTTCAACTGCAGCTTGGATTGATAGATCTATAGTTAATTTGAGTGGATTTTTTGAGTATGTGGGATCCTGCAGTTGACTGTCGAATGTCTTTTCGACTCCTGCTACGCCTACAATTTCCGCTGAGTCCACTCCTTCCTTACCGAAGCTAGCTCCACCAAGGATATGGGATGCTAATGCGCCGTTAGGGTATAGCCTTGTTTCTCTCGGGCCAAAACGTAAACCAGGGTCGCCTATGTCATGAACCGCTTGCATTTGTTCAGGACTTAGTTTTTTCTTAATCCATAAAAATTTTCGGGTTCCTGTAAATTGGGAATACAAATCATCAGCGTTTAAATCATCAAAAAGTATAGCTAGTTTATTTGCTGTGTTAAGCGGATCAACCAAATGACGAGTTTCAACATAAAGTGCGTACGTTTCTAAATTAGTCGCAAGTATCCTGCCTTTTCTATCAACGATATCGCCTCGCTGAGTAAAAACAGACGAATTACTCGACTGCGTAATCGGCTCTGCTGGTTGACTGGATGCGAGCATTGCTAAGCGCGCTCCAATAGCGATATAAATACAAGCAAACATTACTATAATTAAGAGCAAACGGATATTTGATCTTACTCTTTCAACATCCCGCATTTGATCATGACGGATTTTTAAATTTTCTTTTTCAATTCTAATTGGATCTTCACCCCTGAGCCGAGCTGGGAGTATCCTGCTCAAAGGGCGAATTGCTATTCTGTTCATAGTATCAGTCATTGGAGCTAGCCTTGACATTCAGGCTAATTGGAAGAGGAACTATTTCTGGTAAGTCAGGATCATGCAAAAAATTTATATTTCTTATTTCTGAAAAGTTAGAAGCTCTCAGCGGAACCAATTGTAATTGATCAAAATTTAAATCTACTAATTCTGCTAATCTTTCAGGTCGGTTAAGATATGCCCACTCTGCATTTAAGATGGATAATCTTGCTCGGGCAATCCCGATATCTTTTTGAAGTTGTTCAGTCTTTGCTATGACGTTTTTTGTTTTAATATTTTCCTGATAAGCCCAAAAGGCTAAACCTACCAAGCACGCAAATGTTAATGTATAAATTAGACTGCGCAAGTTAATAACCTCCAACTATTGGAACATTTAATTCTTCCAGATCTAAACTTTGTCCGGGTTTGATATTGGTTCTTTTCGCAATTCTTAATTTTGCTGAACGAGAGCGAGGGTTTATAGATATTTCATCTATGGAAGGCTTTACCGCTTTTCTCGTAACCTTTGTAAATTGGGCCTCAATATCATCAGTGCCGGGCATGTATCTACTCGTTGAATGTAACTTACCCGTTCGAGCCTGAATGAAGCGTTTTACAATTCGATCTTCTATCGAATGAAATGTTACCAAAACCAAATAACCACCTGAGGAGAGTACTTTTTCTGCCGAAAACAGACCATCAAAAAGTTCTTTATATTCCTTGTTAACGGCAATACGGATAGCCTGAAAACTTCGGGTTGCTGGGTGTGACTGACCAGGTTTTGATCGTGGCAAAACAGTCTCAATAAGTTTAGCTAAGTCAGTCGTTGTCACAAATAGCTCTTTTTCCCGTCGAGCAACGATAGCTTTTGCTATTCTACGACTGGCCCTTTCTTCTCCAAAAAAATATAAAATGTCGCTCAATGTTTTTTCTGAGGCAAAATTTATTAAATCAGCGGCCATGGAGCCCTTTTGTGACATTCGCATGTCAAGCGGGCCCTCTTTCGAAAATGAAAAACCTCTATTTGCCTGATCAAGCTGCATTGAAGAGACGCCAAGGTCAAAAACTACTCCATCAACACTGTCAGCATACTTTTCAAGATTAGAGAAAACATCGTTTATCAATTCGATCCTTCCCGTATACTGATCTACCCAATTTTCTGCTAAAGAAAAAACATTTGGATCACGATCAATCGCAAAAACGAACTCAGCACCAGCATCCAGTAAGGCTCGCGTGTATCCACCAGCACCAAAGGTGGCATCGATCCAAACACCTCCAACTGGCGAGATATTTTCTAATATTGGTTCTAGTAAGACCGGAATATGATCTGCTTGAGAAATCAAATCCGGTTCCATCATTGTTGGTCAGTCCCCATGTCTAAGAAACTGAGGGGATCAAAATCATTTGGCTGGTCATTGAGCCATTTATTTGTTTCCTCTTTATCTTTTTCAAATATCTCTGGGCTCCAAATTTGAAAAGTATCACCAGCAGCAATAAAATATGCTTCTTTCTCAATAAAAAAACGTTCTCTCAATTTGGGAGATAGAACCAAGCGTCCTGTTTCATCAATAGAAGTGGGAATACTTTGCCCATGAAAGAAACGCTCAAGTGTCTTTCTTTCAAGAGAGCCTCGAGGAAGCCTGTCAATTTTGCTATCTACTTCTTCGATAGCTTCTATGGTATAGCATTCAATAAATTTTCTTCTCTCATCGCCATAAACGATAACTAACTCTGGGGGCAGGCCCTCTGTCCAGTTTGGATCACAAGACTCAATAACCCGACGGAAGAGCGCAGGTATCGAAACCCGTCCTTTACTGTCTACCTTGTATAGACCTTCTCCTCTAAAACGTCGTCCCAAACTCTGCTCCGCCTCTTTATAACCTTCTTTAAATGACGAAGCGGATTGAGCTGCTGCTGTTGCTCAATCCGCTGTCACTTTCCCGCGCTGCGGGGATAACCGACTGCACGCGCTCCTGGGGGGGGGATACTGCTCGCTCGCGCGCCGGATTTCAAAATCTGATGAAAGTGGGGCCTGTATGAAACCTGACTTTAGGAGATGGATCTTTACGTCCATTAATTTTTCCCATCCTCATCACGACTATGAATTTACACCGAAAAACTTATAAATCAAGAAAAAAGTGGGAATTTATGGGAATTTATGGAAAACCATACTATATACCGGTAAAGAAATTTAAGATATTTTTTTAAATTACACAATATATAGTGCCTCAAATAAATT
>JAAXIY010000054.1:8419-68661 GCA_012270125.1 Paracoccaceae bacterium | reverse complement strand
GCAAATGCTAAATGTATTTCGCTACTCATAACACCACCAGATATTGATCATGTGTGTTAGATAAACACCTTTTCTCTTGTATATGGGGCAAGGACACGTCTTTACGACAGCATTCTGCGTCACAATTACCTCAGAGATACTTGCCTTGGCTGCCTGTAAAAAATATGACGACCATATTTGGCAACTCTTTCAAACTTCCTAGACCACTTCGGGTTAACGTAATTTGAGTGATAATGAGTTGATCCTTTTGTCAAATTTCTTTCATGGGTTGTCATCAAAATCTTTGCAATTTTTAAAGACACTTCATAAGCTTTTCGCTCATGTATCGTTTCTAATTTTCCATCACAGGTATATGTAAATTGGCAAGCAAATCTTCTACCAGTACCTTGATTGATAACTTTGCATATTGAGTTTGGATAGCGTGGATCCTCAACTCGATTTAAAACAACTTCTCCAACGGCTAGTTGGCCTTGTATTGGTTCTCCTCGCGCCTCAAAATATAAAGCTTCTGCGAGGCACGACATTTGCTTCCCAGTTTTAGGAACAGGAAGAGATAGTAATTTTGAAGTTGTCCAATCAGAGGGTCGTCTTACTTTGGTGAGCCCAAACACATGGGCAACATCCCACGGTTCTAAGTTTCTGATTTTTTTTTGTTCAAAGTTTTCAAGTTGCTCAAAAACCTTCTTTTGCTTATCTGCGAGTATAAGTTGCGGGAATAAACCTATGCAAACTAATACAACAAACTTAGACAATGCTGACAATTTATAATACCTTATTTTGTGTTATATTCAGCAGTCGTGGCAATATGTTGTGCTGTCTTAACTTTTCAAGAGGTGTATACCCGGTTTATTTAGAAGTATCAATACGGTCCTTTATTGCTAATTGCGCAGCTGCTAATTTAGCGACTGGCACTCTAAAAGGAGAGCAAGATACATAGTCCATCCCAATTTCTCTACAAAAAGCAATCGACTCGGGACTGCCGCCATGTTCGCCACAAATAGACAAAAGAATATCACTTTTAACATTTCGGGCTCTCGTTACACCCATTTTCAATAATTCGCCAACACCGTCGATATCTAGAGTATGAAAGGGGTCTTCCGGGAAAACTCCCTGTTGAACGTAGTCAGACATAAATCGACCCGCATCATCCCGAGAAAGACCGTAGGTCATTTGCGTCAAATCATTAGTTCCAAAGCTTAAAAATGCAGAATTTAACGCTATGTCATCTGCTCGTAGAGCAGCTCTAGGCGTCTCAACCATGATTCCAAGTCGATAATCAAATTCCGTTGCTGTTTCACCTCGAACCATAGAGGCTATGCCATCAATTCTTGCCCTAACTAACTCGACTTCTCTTTTAGCAGAGACAAGGGGAATCATTATTTCTGGAACTACTGGAGTACCATTTTTTGTTGCTTCGACAGTTGCCTCGAAAATTGCTCTGGCTTGCATTTCATATATTTCAGGAACTGTTACACCTACTCGTACACCACGCATTCCTAGCATGGGATTGTACTCTGCTAAAGTTTCTATTCTACTAACAACGCGCGAGAGTGGCAAATCTAGAGCTTCTGCTAAATCGTGCATACCATCTCGGTCATTTGGCAAGAACTCATGCAGAGGTGGATCAAAAAGCCTAATACAAACAGGGAGTCCTTTCATTAGAGTAAAAAGCTCAAGAAAATCTGATCTTTGCATTGGCAGCAATCTATCCAACACGGCTCTGCGCTCTTCTCTATCATCTGCAAAAATCATTTCCCGCATTAAAGTTAGGCGATCTGACTCAAAAAACATATGCTCTGTTCGGCAAAGCCCAATACCTTGTGCGTTGAAATTTTGAGCAGTTTTTGCTTCGCTTGGAGTATCCGCATTTGCGCGCACCTTTATGTCCCCAGCTTCTTCTGCCCAATCCAACATCAATTTAAGAGAGTCATCTAATGCTGCTTCGATCATTTTCGGTGATCCGCCCAAGATATGCCCCAATGTTCCATCAATTGTAATTAAATCACCCTCTTTAAAGATAGGCCCATCGGAAATTGAAAAAGCCTTATTGTTTGATTTAAAATTAATTTCAGAAACGCCTACAACACAGGGAAGTCCGAGCCCACGTCCTATTACAGCTGCATGGCTCGTCATCCCTCCTCTTTCTGTTAAAACCCCAGCCGCAGCATGCATCCCGCGTATATCCTCTGGACTAGTTTCACGACGTACTAAGATACAGGCTTCACCACGAGCAGCACATGATTGTGCAGCTGAGGCAGAAAAAACTACTATACCAGTTGCAGCTCCCGGACTTGCCGCTACGCCTTTCGCAAGAATGTTTCTCTCAGCGTTTGGATCAATTTGCCTGTGTAATAATTCACCAACGGCACGCGGGTCTACTCTCATGAGGGCTTCTTCTTTGGTGATTATTTTATCTTTTGCCAAGCTTACAGCTATTGTGACTGCTGCTCGTGGTCTTCTCGTTACTCGAATTCCATCCAAAATGTGCAATTGTCCATTTTCAATTGTGAATTCTATTTGCATTTCTTCACGCAATTTTTTTCGCATCAATTCTGCTTTTTTTATAAGCTCTTTAAAAATACTAGTCTCTTCCGTTTCCAGAGATGGGCCTCTAGCATCACGGGTCAGATATAGCGCACCTTGCTTGTCAGACAGAGACTCACGCCCTTGACTTTGTCTTAGATATCGCCCTGTTATTTGGGGTTGCCCAGTATCACTATTTACTAATTGCAAAACACCTGATCCACTTTCGCCATCGCCAACTCCAAAAGCCATTTTCTGAATGACTAATCCTAGGCCGGCATCAGCAGGCGCGCCTTTTGCTTCTCTAAGTAAGCGGGCAGAAGTTCCTTCCCATGCTCGAGCCATCGATCGAAGAACTTCTGATAGTTGATGCTCGATAGACTGTGGAAAACTTTCATCCATTTCATCTTTGTAAGCTGCAAGAGCAGCACTTACGGAATTTCCGTTTGCGCGCGTTATGTGATCAAATACATCTGGATCCAAGCGGGCAACATTTACAGAATAAGCTTGTATAAACCTAAAATATAATTCTGATGCTGATTTCTCCCCAATATGTTTTGATAAATGCGAACATCTCTCATCATTCATACCGATATTTAGGACAGCTCCGGGTCCACCCCAATCAAGGCTTTCAGACGAAGGTCTAACACACAAAGTATCGGTTGGATTGAAGTGTGAAAGTATATTCATTAAATCTGGCATCTTACCAGCAACTATCGACTTGATTGCGTCAAATGAGAGAGCCACCGTTTTGGGGACTGGCAAATCCAATCTTACCAGTCGTTGTAAACATTTTGCACGACCACCATGAGTTGGCGTAGATATTCTAGCCGTAGGTGTAATCAGATCATAGTTTTCAAAATTTTGCTGCACTGCGGCACTCTCCTTGACGTGAAACCGTAAATGCTTTTTTTTGTTCAGGCAAGAAATTTGGAAACTTTACCCTTCAACTTTAGTTAGATCCGCAACTGATAAACAAAGTTTGCAAATTCGAGATAACAAATTTAACCTGTTGCGCCTAATGTGATCTACGTCAGAATTGATTTGAACGGTTTCAAAAAAACTATCAATGGGCGCTCTTAAATTAGCCATTGAATTCATGGCTTCAACAAAATCTTCCCGCTCCAAAGAAGCTTTAATCTTAACTTCTTCACTATCTAATACAGAAAATAGATTAAGCTCAGCATCCTCTTTTGCATATTTTAAATCTGCGCCAAAAGAATACTCAACACCATCGTTCTTTTCCGCTTGGAGCAAAATATTGTTTGCTCGTTTAAAACCCTGTATCAGATTAGATCCATCGCTAGTCTTAATAAATTCCATTAAAGCAAACGACTTTTTAACAGAAAGGGCCAGATCATCCTCTTTATCAATTGATAGACAAGCATCAATTATATCGTGTCTGAGTTCTTTTTCGCGTAAGAAGACCTTCATTCTCTGATAAATAAACTCTTTCAGATCTTCTATATCCGCTTTTTTATTACCCAGTGCTAAAATCTCTGACAAAGAAATTCTGATGTCATTTTCGATTATAATTCGGATCATTCCCAAAGCACTTCTTCTCAACGCAAAAGGATCCTTAGAACCTGTTGGCTTTTCTTCAATGGCCCAAAAATTTGTCAGCGTATCAATTTTATCAGCCAGAGCCACAACGGTAGAAATTGGTGAACCGGGCACTTCATCGCTCGGGCCCAACGGAGCGTAATGATCTTTGCAGGTTTCTGATACGCTGGCTGCATAACCTGCTTTTTTAGCATAATATGTCCCCATGATCCCTTGCAATTCAGGAAATTCATATACCATTTCCGATGACAAATCTGCCTTAGATATGTAAGCCGCATCTTTTGCCAGCTTCGGATCACAACCGATTTTTTTAGCGATTATTTCGGATAAATTAATAATACGTTCGACACGTTCAAACTGACTACCTAACTTGTTATGGAAAGTTACCTTCTTTAATTTTTCCAACCAAATATCAAGACCATCAGTTTTAATTGTTCTAAGATCATTATCCCAAAAAAACTTTGCGTCAGATAATCGAGCTGACAAAACTTTTTGATTACCAGTAAGGATCGTTGACCCGCCATCAGGCGTTTCACGATTAGCGACAGTTGCAAACTGTACGACTTTGTTGTCCTTAGGGTTTCGAATTGAAAAAAACTTTTGGTGCTCTCTCATTGATGTCTGTAAAACTTCAGCAGGTAACGCAAGAAATTCATCTTCTAATTTTCCTAATAAAACGACTGGCCACTCAATCAAACCAACCACTTCATTTAACAAACTAGGATCATTAATTAGTTCCAGCCCCTGGGCAAAAGCTTGATTTTTCATTTCCTGTAAGATTATTTCTGCCCGTTCTGAGGGGTCTAGCACCACATAATTCTTTTTTAATTTTGCAGCATAGTCTTCAAAAGAAGTGACCGAAAACTCACCACTTCCCATGAAACGATGGCCATATGTCTTATCTCCAGAGGAAATACCTTCAATATTTATATCAACGATTTTAGAGCCATCATCATCATACAAAATGCAGACGATAGAATGCAGTGGCCGAACCCATTTTAATGAGGTCTCCCCCCATCGCATAGATTTAGGCCAGGGAAAGTTTCGAATTATTTTTTCTAAAACAACCGATATAACTTCTGCCGCTTCACGCCCTTTGGTTTGAAAAGTTGCATAATAAAATTCACCTTTTTTCTCTTGTCGTATCTCAAGTTGGCTTAGGTCAAAACCAGTACTTTTTAAAAAACCTTGAATTGCTTTTTCTGGAGCATCTGTTCTAGGTCCCCTTTTCTCCTCAGAGCGGCTAAGACTTTTACTTGAAACATTCTCTAACACTAAAACCAAACGTCTAGGAGTAGTGAAGGCAGCAGAACTTTCATATGACAAACCCAACTCTGAAATACCATCTGTGAGTAACTTTTCAAAATCTAGCGAAGCTCTTCGTTGCATCCGCGCAGGTATTTCTTCAGATAATAATTCAATTAGTAAATCAGGCATTATTTTAACCTTGGAGGGCAGCTTTGATCTTTAGTAGACCCATCATATAATTTTTCACCACAATCATTTATTTCATTCCAGGCGTAACCGCGTCCATCTGGATACACTACAATGTAGCGATCAATTCCATATTCAAAGTTCTTGCTACCAAGGAATGCAGTCGCCGAGCCCCTGGATAGGTCTTCACCAATACGTCCCGCATTAAAACAATTAAACCACATAGGAGCATTTCTAGGCGTCGCAGCATTAAGCATAACATACTTTTCTTTCAACAGATCAATAGGATCGTTTACTTCAAAACATGCCCGAAATCTGATTGGCGAACTATTTGCATCAATTCCCTGAAAATTGGCAACCTGTATTTTCTCGGGTTCTTGTGTCGAAAGATTTACCAAAGATATTCCTTTTGCTTGTTCAACATTAACCCGCTCATAGAACCCATAGACTTGTAGGTAATACATTGTCGCTCCAGCTATGACAGAGGTGAGCAAAATGGACATAACCATGATTTTTCCTGTCACTTAACTTTACCTCCAGCAGGGGTTAAAATGAATGCATCAGCACACTGCTTTGCTAAGCCTCTAACCCGACCAATATATGCCTGCCTTTCTGTAACTGAAATGACACTTCGGGCATCGAGAATATTAAATATATGAGAGGCTTTTATACACTGATCATAAGCTGGATGAACCATGGTAATATTTTTTCCAGATTTAGGATCTGATGTTTCCTGGGACAATATTGATAAACATTCCTGCTCCGCCTCATCAAATTGGCGGAATAGTGTTTCGGTGTTGGCTATATCAAAATTCCACCTAGAATATTCTTCCTCTGTCTGTTTAAATATATCGCCATATTTTAAGGGAGTTCTGGCCTTTGGATGATTAAATGGCATATCCATAACATTGCTTACGCCCAATATATACATAGCGAGCCGTTCTAAACCATATGTCAGCTCACCTGAAACGGGATTGCAATCATGTCCACCAACTTGCTGGAAATATGTAAATTGGCTCACTTCCATTCCATCGCACCAAACTTCCCAGCCCAAACCCCATGCTCCAAGTGTCGGACTTTCCCAGTCATCTTCAACAAACCGGATATCGTGTAAGTTACTATCAATACCGATAGCCTCCAAGGATCCTAAATAGAGATCTTGAAAGTCAGGAGGGCTGGGTTTCATTAAAACTTGAAACTGGTAATAGTGCTGCAATCGGTTTGGATTATCTCCATAACGTCCATCTGTGGGTCGCCTAGAAGGCTGAACGTATGCTACGGACCATGGCTTAGGTCCCAAGGATCGCAAGGTTGTGGCAGGATGAAAAGTGCCTGCACCAACTTCCATATCATAGGGCTGCATAAGTGCACAGCCCTGCTCTACCCAATAACTCTGCAACCGCAAAATAACATCTTGAAAACATTGAGGAGCGTCTGCAACCATCAGCGTTACCTTTAGATCATTGTAAAACTTACTTGTTCTTAGGGAAAGCCTTGATGACCGTCAATCAGGCAAACAAAATTCATTCGTTTATTTACCCAAAAACTATCAAATATAAGCTAATTCCGCCAAAACTTTAAAGTAAATAAAATATATACAGCCATTAATTCCAAGCGACCTATTAGCATGCCTGCGATTAACAACCACTTCGCGGTATCACTTAAAGATGAAAAATTTCCATCTGGACCGATAGTTTCACCTAATCCAGGGCCAATATTAGCAAGTGCGGCAGCTGCTCCCGACAAAGAGGTTATTAGATCTAGTCCCGTAAGTGAAAGCAGTACAGCTAATATTCCAAGGGATGCAAAAAATACCACAAAAAATGTCAACACCGAATTCAGAATGTCATCACTTATTTGTCTGCCTTGATATCGAGGAATAAAAACTCCGTTTGGTGAGTGAATCCTTTTTAGCTGGCTTGCTATTGACGCAAATACAATTTGGTACCTAAAAATTTTAACAGAACAAGTTGTTGATCCAGCACACCCTCCGATGAGGCCTACAAAAAACAAAAGTGATACTAGAAAACCGCCCCATAACATATAGTTTGTAGAGGCATATCCAGTGCCTGTTAGAATAGATGTTATATTAAAAAGAGCTTTCCGAAAGACAAGTTCAAAAGATAAGTTTAACTGAATGCTTAAAACAAATGTACTCAACAAAACCAACAAAATAATTAAAAGAATAAATGTTTTTACTTGTGGGTCTTTAAATACAGCTGTGCCCTGCCCGTTTATCAATTGTACATAACGAACAAAAGGCAATGCTGACAAAATCATGAATAAAATAGCAACATATTCGACTTTCCAGGAAAACACAGAAAAGGATCCATCATAATTTGAAAAGCCACCCGTTGCTACAGTTGTGAATGCGTGGACTACTGCATCAAAAAAGTTCATCCCAGCCAGAACATAGGATAAACCGCAAGCTATAGTAATGCCCACATAGATTATAGAAATTTGAAAAGCTATTGTTGTTGCCCTAGGTAAGATCTTTCCAAGAGTGTCAAAGCCTTCAGCTCTAAAAATTTGCATGCCTCCTACCCTGAGTTCGGGTAGAAAAACCATTGCAACGACAATAATACCTATACCACCTAGCCATTGTAAAATACCTCTCCAAAGAAGAAGACCCTTTGGCATTTTATCCAGCTCATTGAATACAGTAGAACCTGTTGTAGTTATACCTGAAACTGCTTCGAAGATTGCATCCACCAGGTTTGCATTGGTAAATCCCAAAATAAAGGGTATTGCAGCAAACACCGATAAAGCAACCCAAACAAGGGTCGTAAGCAAAAATGTTTTTTGTATGTCTAAACCTATATGGGTTCCATTTGATGAGGCTAGAGCAAGAAAACCACCACTAATTATCGTTATGGCAGCAGATGTTGCAAATACTGGCCAGTGCCCATTCCCTTGCCCGAAATCCACTGCTAGAGGCGCCAACATCGTCAATCCAAGAAAGACGACTAAAATCCCAATAACATATCCAACGGGTCGCATATCAATCATGGAAACACCGTTGATTGCTGTCTAAGGTACTGTCAAGTCCTATTAAATTTATCCGCGATGTACGAGAGTTGAGAATTGATAAGGATCAATTGATACGGTCTCAAAAGTTGAGCCCTCTGTCAAAATTGAAATCGCGTCATGACTATGTAAACTTTCTTGATGTGACGCTATTATTCTGAAATCACCAATGCGGTCATCGCTCTTCAAGTTCTTACAAAACAATCGAGCTGCATCTTCTACAAAGATAGGATTAGCAGCGTTAAGTTCTGCGAATGCTTGCTCATCCTCTCTCTTAACCATAACCTGCGTCTCTGTTGGAACGGCCACACGGCAATGTTCAATTATGTCTTCAAACCACAAACGGTCATTTCCTTTTAAAACCACAGAAATTCTAGCGACTGACCGCTGTGAATGTGGGGTAGCGAGTTGACCTCTAGACTTCCTTGCATGCTCACTCAATTCTAGAGAGCACGGGCATGTCGAACTATACACGTAATCTAAATGCATAACTTTGGTACGGAGCCCATCCTGATCAATCAACTCTAGAGAGATGTCATAATATTGATAACCAGATAAATTGGATCTAAGGCTACCAACCTTCATTGGAAACGAAAATTTCATCAAAATTCTGGCATCAAAACTCTCTAAATCTGTTTTATAGTCATCCAGAGCCGCCTCTATAACTGAAAAGCTAAATTGCTCTTCAGAATGCTTATAAAAACTGCGCATGATACGCGACATATTTATGCCTTTCTTGTCAGCACCTAAGCTAACTGAGCCTGTTACTGAGGTCTCCAGAGTTCTTTCTCCAGTACCTCGCAATCTGTATCTAATCGGCAGCTTAAAATTAGAGATGCCGACATGCTGAATAACTTGGTTGGAACCTTTAATTAGGGAGCTAGGGCCATTTTGCAGATCAGGAAGTGAAGCCTTATAATCAGCATCAAGGTTAAATTCAGTTGGATATTTATCATTCAATTTAGGATAATCTACCCACAGATTTGTGACCTCTGATGGATGGATATTTTCGTTTGAGAGGTCTATCTCACCACCTTGATCTCTCCATTTTTTTAATACTGACAAAGCCTCGTTGACTTCAGATTCGGAAATTTCCGACTCTAATTTACGGGTATGAATATTCATTCCGGACCCCTTTTCCGTCACTGACCCTGACCATTGTGTAAACTTAACTTTACTACATGCGATTATTAATACGCAACATTTTTAGTTACAGATCAATTAAAGAGTCCTTAAAGCTGACGAAACGTCATTAATGAGGTCATCTGTATCCTCAAGACCAACGGACAGCCTTATTAACCCCTCACTAATTTGAAGGTCATCCTTTTGTTTTTCAGTAAGGCGTTGATGGGTGGTTGTTGCAGGATGCGTTGCAATCGATTTAGCATCTCCAAGATTATTGGAAATTATTACTATTTCTAGTTTATTCAGAAATTTAAAGGCAGCTGCTTTACCTTTAACAAACTCAAATGTTATTACAGTGCCGTACCCAGAAATTATTTCATTGGCCAAATTATGCTGTTTGCTGGAAGGCAATCCAGGATAAATAACTTTTTTGATGTGCGGTGATTTCTCTAAAATTTGAGAAATTTTCAAAGCCGATTTTGCCTGTGCTTTAACTCTCAATTCTATTGTTTCCAAACCTTTCAACATGACCCATGCATTAAATGGGCTCATCGCACCCCCTGTATGTTTCATATAAGGCTCGACTTTTTTGCGTATAAATTCCTTTTTACCTAGAATTACACCGCCCAAGGCACGACCCTGCCCGTCGATATGTTTGGTTGCCGAATAAACAACAACATCCACTCCAAACTCGAAAGCTTTTGAAAAAACTGGAGTTGTGAACACGTTATCAACAATAACTAACGCACCATGAGAGTGCGCTATCTCTACAACTTTTGGAATATCAACTAATTCCAAGTTTGGATTAGAGATACTTTCGAAAAAGCAAACCTTTGTATTGGATTTGAAAGCACATTCCCAGGCTGCGAGATCCAAACCATTTACAAATGTTACTTCTACGCCAAAACGAGGTAAAATTTCTTCAAGAATGTAAAGACAAGAGCCAAATAAGGCCCTCGAAGCTACCACATGATCTCCTGCTTTTAAGCAAGAAACCAAAGCGCCGTTGACTGCTGCCATTCCTGACGCCGTAGCGAAACAGTCTTCGGCACCTTCTAAAAGGGCCATGCGATCTTCGAACATAGCCACGGTTGGGTTTCCATACCTTGAGTATATAAAATCGTCATCGCGACTTTCTAGGAACCGCGTTTCAGCGTTTTCAGCAGTTTCGTATATATAACCTTGTGTCATGAACAGTGCTTCACTGACTTCACCATACTGACTTCTTCTGGTACCGCCATGAACCATTTTAGTTCGGTTGTGATAATGTTTATTCATAATTACACCTATTGGTCAAAACACAAAAAAACCCCCAGTTGCGGTCAAGCGAATGGGGGGATTGCATCCTGACCTTTTAGCGAATTTTTAAAGTGGTTCGCAATCTGGTAACAAATCACCACTATGACAGTGAATTAGACATTTAATTGATCAACGTCAAGTAATCAATCGAACCCTTGCTGGTATTAACTTATTTTTTATCATCATTACCAAAATCACCATATTTTGATAAAACTGAAAATTGAGACGCAAGAAATACGAACAATGCTATACTTAACCCGAAGGTTTTAAAGTAAACCCAAACCTCAGTCGAAAACGTCCTCCAGACGAATTCGTTTAAAAGCCCTAAGAAGAAAAAGAAGCCAGTAATTCTACGACTTATAATCATCCATCCCTCACGTTCCATCGGAAGCATAGTCCCCATCAACGACTCCAAATAAGATTTACCTCTAAGCAAACCAACTAATAAAACAAACCCAAACAGAAAATAAACAAGAGTTGGTTTCATTTTAAAAAATCGATCATCATTAAACAAAATGGTCATGCCACCAAAAACAACTACGAGGATAGCCGTAAAAAGCTGCATTTTTGAAACTTCGCCAGTCAACTTCCAAGTCAGGAAAGTTGTAATTAAAATTATGGGTATAAAAATTGTAGTCGCTAAAACAAAACCCTCGTAGGTTTGCCCATAAATATTCAAACTGATGTCATAGCGATTAAACAAAATATAGGCCAAGAAAAAGATTATTACGGGCCCAAATTCCAAAGTAGACTTAATCCCAGAGTGTTTTTGATTTGATGACATTACTTAACCTCCAAGTTCAACTACGACAGCACCAAAAGCAATCAAAGCCATTAACAATACCCTACGTGGTCCAACCGTTTCTTTTAAAAACACCCAACCTATAATGGCAGCAAAAACTGTTGATGTTTCTCTGAGAACCGCAGCCTCTCCCACTTTATCAAGACGTGTTGCCAACATTATCGATCCAAAACTAAAAAAAGCAACAATTCCACCTGCAACACCTCTGATTGCCAGAGGAAATAAATTTGGTCTTTCAATTAAATTTAACCATCGGTAGATTGCATATGGTGTAATTGACAGACTATCAAACAAAAAAAACCACACAATAAATGCCAACGGGTCAATAGCCAACCTAATACCATAAGCATCAATTGTAGTATAAATGGCGACGAAGCTACCCGTGCAAACAGCAAAAATTAAAGCGACTGGCAAAGTTTCTCTCGATTTCTCTAAATAGATTAGGTTGTATAAAGCCAACCCAAAAATACCCACCAAAAGAAGCAAAACACCTAACCATTGTGTTAGCGAAAATGTTTCACCAAACAAAATGTAAGCACCAAAAACAGTGAAAATAGGGCTTGTCCCTCGCACGACAGGATATACTACGGTAAAAGAGCCTTTAGAGTAAGCGAAGGCTTGAAGAAGTTTGTAAATAAAATGTATTAAAAAAATCACTAGAAAAATTGGCCAGAGTCGAGGCTCTGGAATTGGGACAACGAATATCGCAAGTGGAACCATGGCCAAACCAGAACTGGCATCAATAGCACCACGCGATAACCAAGGATCGTGACGTCCTTTTTGTAAAGCACCAAAAACGGCGTGTAGAAAGGCAGCTAATAGGGCAAGCCACAATGCCACACGACTACCTAGACTTGTTCCTTCTATTTCATAAATAAAGGAAACTAAAAATAACGGTTCAGAGCTCATAAAAATAATATAGTTTAATTGTCAGAACCAGTTAACGCTTGAGCAAATTCTGCTGGATCAAACGGAGCCAAATCATCTATTTGCTCACCAACACCAATAGCGTGAATTGGCAAGCCAAATTTATCGGCTAACGCTACAAGCACACCACCTTTTGCCGTTCCATCTAACTTTGTCATAATAAGGCCACTTACTTCCGCTATTTCACGAAATGTCTCAACTTGAGAAATCGCATTTTGACCTGTTGTGGCATCTAAAACCAAAATAGTATTTTGAGGTGCTTCAGGATCCTTTTTTTTCAAAACCCTCACAATTTTTGCTAGCTCCTCCATTAAATCTGTTCGATTTTGAAGCCTACCAGCAGTATCGATCATAAGTAGATCCGCTTTCTCTTGCTGTGCTTTTTCTAGGGCATCAAAAGCCAATGAAGCCGGGTCAGAACCTTCAGGCGCAACCAAGACGGGAACGTTTGCACGGTCCCCCCAAATTTGAAGCTGTTCAACAGCAGCAGCCCTAAAAGTATCCCCAGCAGCTATCACTACATTTTTACCAGCCTCTTTGAACTGGCTAGCCAACTTACCAATTGTTGTAGTTTTTCCAGAACCGTTGACACCAACTACGAGAACAACCTGGGGATGCTTAGGATAGATTGGCAATGGTTGCGCCACGTTCTCCATTATTTGCTCTATCTCGTCGGCTAATAATTTTTTAATTTCAGATGTAGATAATCGACTACCAAGATTTCCTTGAGCCATATTAGCCGCAACTCTCATAGCTGTATCTACACCCATATCGGAAGCGATTAATAACTCTTCCAGTTGTTCGAGCATATCATCATCAAATTTTCGCTTAATGACTTTTACTTTTTTGCGGCCTAAAATTTTGCCAACTAAGGTTTCTTTTTTTCTTTTAGTTTCCGTAGGTTTTTCATTGGCTACTTCATTTTGCTCAATTTGAGGTTTAATTGGTACAGGTTCAGTTTCGACATCATCGATTTTATCAGAGTCAACATTTTCTTTCACTTCTTCAGGTTCGATGGTTTCTGAAGCGTTCAGAGCGTTTTGTTCTAACTTGGGGTCAATTGGAGCAGGTTCAATTTCAGCTTCTACGCTCGTAGCAAATTCAACTGTTTCTTTTTGCGTTTTGAGACCTTCTTCTAATTCAACTTCCTCAGCCTCACCGCCGTCTTCAATAATTGCATCCAATCCTTCATCTATTTTAGAAGAAGATTTGAATAAACGTTCTTTGAGTTTTTTGAAAAATCCCATCAACTACACCATTTGAAATCTCTGATATCAATTAGTATCAAATTAATATAAATAAAAGAAAGAAGATGACTGCTTTTATTTAAGATTATCCAGTTAATTGCTCCGGCGGATACCCTAAATTTCATCATTGAAATATTTAATCGTTGATTTTATGGCATTTGGTGCAGCCTGACCTAACCCACAAATAGAAGCATCAACCATGGTCTTGCAAACTTCTTCCAACAATTCCGTATCCCACTCTTTTTTCTCCATCAATTTCACGGCTTTTTCACAGCCAACTCTGCATGGAGTACATTGACCACAGCTTTCGTCTTCAAAAAATTTCAACATATTGAGAGCGGCGGCCCGAGCGCTATCTTTGTCTGACAAGATAACTACCGCTGCCGAACCAATAAAAGTATCATATGGTTGAAGTGTATCAAAATCCATAGGAACATCATTGAGTTTTGAAGGCAATAAACCAGAAGAAGGTCCACCAGGCTGATAAGCTTTAAATGTATGACCTTTCATCATTCCACCAGCAGCATCAATAATGTCTAAAATGGTTGACCCAGCGGGAAGCAAGTAAATGCCAGGATCTTTAACTCGGCCTGATACAGAGTAGGTTCGAAGGCCTTTTCTCCCATTTTTCTCCACACTATTTAGAATTTCAGGACCTTCCCTACAAATTCGTGCAATCCAATGGAGCGTTTCAACATTATGAACGAGCGTTGGCCGACCAAATAGGCCCACCTGAGCAACAAATGGAGGACGGTGTCTTGGTAATCCCCTCTTACCCTCTATAGACTCTATCATTGCACTTTCTTCACCACAGATATAGGCACCAGCGCCTCGTCGAAGCTCTATATAACCCGGCTCTACTATCCCAGCTTGCTCCAATGCTGTTATTTCCTCCTTGAGTATTTTTAAAACCGCAGGATATTCATCACGCATATAGATATAAGCTTTTTCTGCCTCTACAGCCCAAGCGGCTATGAGCATTCCTTCTAGAAACAAGTGGGGTGTTCTCTCTAAATAAAATCTGTCCTTAAAAGTTCCTGGTTCACCCTCATCTCCATTAACAGCAATAAAACGAGGACCTTCATTCATGCGAACAAATCCCCATTTTTTACCAGAAGGGAAACCTGCACCTCCTAGACCCCTCAAGCCAGAAGCTAAGATTTTATTTTGAATGTCTTCCCAATTACCTTCTAGTCGCAAATTTAAAAGTGTTTGATAACCGCCAAGGCTAAAATATTTTTGAAACCTTTCATATTCTGGAATGCTACAGTGAAAGTGACCCTCAGATATAGCTGCTTGAACTTTATCAGTAGATGCTCTGTCGATATGGTTATGCCCAAGTTCTAAGGTAGGGGCAGCATCACATCTACCCATACAAGGTGCCCTTACAACCCTCACTTCTTTTGGATCTAAACCTTTTTTCAATTCTTCGCGAAGTTTTTCAGCTCCAGCCAATTCACAAGATAGAGAGTCGCAGACTCGTATTGTTATTTGGGGCGGAGGCGTTTCATCTTCTTTAACTATATCGAAATGTGCATAAAATGATGCCACCTCATAAACTTCTGCCATAGATATTTTCAATTCTTCAGCTAAGGCACAAAGATGCTGAGCAGATAAATAACCATATTTATCTTGAATAAGATGTAGAAACTCGATGAGAAGATCTTTTTGTCTGGGTCTATTCTCCAAAAGGGCTTTAACTTCATTCAGAGCTTCATCTTCAAATTGGCGACCCTTTGGAGTTCGGCGCCCCTTGCCCTTGGCAGATTTCCAAACACCTTTATCCTGGTCTAATGCCATGTAAATTCTCCCCAGATCTTTGCACTAAAGTTTATAATCAAAATGAGCTTTTTAAAACATAAAAACGACCTTGAAACAGTTACATACGATAGTTTAGTCTTGGCTGCTTAAATTGATCGCTTAATCATTAAGGTTTTTGATTGGTAATTCACCATCCCAGAATTCAATGGATAGGTTGGTCTCATACAAAGCTTTGGCTTTTTCTGTAATAACATTATCGCCCGATCTGATTACTGCGTATCCTCTATTTAGTGTCTCACGATATCCAAGGGTTTCCCTTAATCGATCAATAGCCTGAAGTTTTGTTTCTAAGTTTGTTAAACTCATTTCATACGCTTTTCTGATCCTAAGAGATAAATCTTTTAGATTTTTTTGCTCATGGAGTATCTCTCTTTTTAAGGACAAGCTCTCAATTCTCGAAAACAAAGAACCTAAAGTTTGTTTCCTAAGATCAATATAATAGCCAAGCAGAGTTTTCAGTTGCTTTGCCTGTAGTTCAAATTTACTTTGTGAGTTTTCCAAACGCATAATCAAAGATGTGGGCTTTATACCGGTACTGAGTTCAAACAACCTGCTCTTTTTTAGTTTAACACTGGAAGTTAAAGAAATTGGCAAACGAGTACTTATGGAGTCCAACCGCTGAGTGGGGCCTTCTAAAAGCCCAAATACTCTGGGCAATGAGCGGGAAATATCCAATAATCTCTGGGACCGGTTTAAGAGAACCTGGCTAAGAGCTCTACTTAATCGGGCTTCGTTAGCATCTATTAATGCCAACAATTCATGCCTCACGGGCACTGCCATTTCTGCTGCAGCTGAGGGCGTGGGGGCCCTTACATCAGCGACATAATCAAGAAGTGTAGTGTCTGTTTCATGACCTATTGCTGAAATCAATGGTATTGTTGATTTAAATGCCGATCTAACCACCAGCTCTTCATTGAAGCCCCAAAGATCCTCTATAGACCCACCTCCTCGAGCTACAATTATTAAATCCGGCGCAATAAGAGGATTTTGAACAGTTAAAGAGTTAAATCCATCTATAGCTCGAGAGACCTCTCTTGCACAATTGTCTCCCTGAACTGCAACAGGCCATAAAGTCACTTTTCTAGGGAAGCGATCGGAAAGACGATGTAAAATATCTTTGATGACAGCTCCGGATGGAGAGGTAATAACGCCTATAATTTCAGGAAGAAAAGGAAGAGGCTTTTTATGCTCTTGGTTGAAAATTCCTTCAGCTTGAAACTGTTTTTTTCTTTTTTCTAACATAGCCATTAAGGCACCAACACCCGCAGGCCTTAAATCATCTATAATTATTTGATACTTGGATTGCCCCCCAAACGTAGTAACCCGCCCTCTGGCTATTACTTCCATGCCCTCTTCAGGCTTTGTCATTAATTTATCAGCAACACCCTTCCAAATGACACCAGCAATTACTGATTTTTCATCTTTTAAATCTAAATAGACGTGACCGGACCTGGGTAAACTTACACGACCAATTTCACCTCTTATTCGAACGTACGAAAACTCTTCCTCAATTAGTCTTTTAATTGCATTAGAAATCTCACTTACAGAAAACTCAGGTTCATTAATCCCTTGTATTTGATTTTCGAAAAGATCAGACATGAAAAACTCCCTACAAAAACCTAAACTTTGATGAGCACGAGAGCAATTAGTTTTGGGGTACCTTGCTCAATCATATCTTGTTGATTATTAAAAATCAGAGAGCTTAAGGTGATTCAAGTATGAATATATTGATATTAGGGAGTGGAGGTCGTGAACATTCTCTAGCTTGGGCTATTAAGCAAAACCCTAAGTGTGACAACATATATGTGGCCCCCGGAAACGCAGGTATTGCTGAAATTGCACGCTGCATAAGCATCGATATTCTTAACCCCGAAAAGGTGCTCCAAACAGTAAAAAAATATAGTATAGATTTTGTTATAATTGGACCTGAAGCCCCATTGGCTGCGGGTGTCGGTGATTATCTAAGAAAAGAGCGCATTTTAACTTTTGGGCCCTCTAAAGCGTCGGCCCAACTAGAAACAAGTAAAAAATTTACGAAAGAAATCTGTGATGCCTGTGGAGCGCCTACCGCAAATTATGCAGCATTCGATTCACTTGAATCAGCCACAGCTTACATAAAGACCCAGGGAGCGCCTTTAGTCGTAAAAGCGGACGGACTGGCAGCAGGCAAAGGTGTAATCGTAGCTACAGATATTGAGATGGCATTATCTGCAGTGGACGAAATTTTTGATGGCTCTTTTGGCGATGCTGGCGCCAGCGTTGTGATCGAAGAATTTATGGAAGGTGAGGAAGCGTCGTTATTCGTTTTAGTTGATGGCGAAACAGTTCTGCCTATTGGTACTGCGCAAGATCATAAGAGGGTAGGCGAAGGAGACACTGGACTAAATACTGGAGGCATGGGGGCCTATTCGCCAGCGCCAATTCTTAGCGAGGCAGTATTAAATAAGACTATGGATAGGATAATACGTCCAACAGTGCGCGAAATGGTAAATAGAGGCATGCCTTTCACAGGTGTCCTTTACGCTGGCCTCATGATCAAAGACTCCAATCCCCGCCTCGTTGAGTATAATGTAAGATTTGGTGATCCCGAATGTCAGGTCTTAATGATGCGGTTGGGAGGTCAAATTTTGGATGCTCTACTTTCTACAGCGAAAGGTGAGTTGATTGATGTCAAACTTAATTGGGCCGACGATCATGCCATCACAGTTGTCATGGCGAGTGACGGGTATCCTGGATCTTACACAAACGGCTCGCAAATCAACGGCTTAGCTGATCTTCCTTCTAACAGTAACTTTATGTGTTTCCATGCTGGCACAGCGAAAGAAGATGGAAACATAATCTCGAACGGAGGACGTGTTTTAAACATAACCGCAAGATCAGAAACTTTATTCGAAGCCCAAAAGAATGCATACGAAATAATAGAAATCATAGATTGGCCAGAAGGTTTTTACAGAAAGGACATAGGTTGGAGAGCACTATGACTTTTAGATCAAAATTCGAATTATCAGAGGCAATACCGCATATAAAAGACGCCCCAAAAGATGAGTCCATAATTGAAAATTTATGCTTAAGGCCGGAAAGAAACCAAAGAAGCTTTCCTGATTTAATTGAATTAACACCAGAAGAAGGAATTAAGGGAGATCGATGGCTTAAAAGCCCCTGGTTGACGCTTAAAAATGGAAAACCCGATCCTGGTATCCAAGTATCTATTTTATCGAAAAGAGTTTGGGATGCAGTAAAATTTGGGCCTGAAGCAATCCACCCCGGTGATACTTTCATGTCTGATTTTGATACCTCTGAAGAGAATTGTCCTACTGGCACTATTCTCGAGGCTGGAACAGCTAAACTTAAAGTATCAGGAATATTTAACGAGGGGTGCGTTAAATGGAAGGTGCGCTACGGTGCAGATGCGAAAAACTGGATAACTTTAGAGGAAAATAAACCGCTCCGATTGAGAGGTTTATTGTGTGCTGTTATATCAGCAGGTCAAATCCGAAACGGAGACTTACTAAAAAAAATCAGTTAATTTTTTAAATTTGTTGTTCCGGCATTTGAACAATTAAGCCATCTAAATCATCAGTGACTTGTAACTGACACGTCAATCGAGATCTTTTAGGATCAGGTTCATAGGCGAAGTCGAGCATATCCTGCTCCATATCTTCACTCCCTGGTAATTTTTCGACCCAATCCGGGTGAACATAAACATGGCAAGTTGAGCATGCGCATGCTCCACCACAATCCGCATCTATTCCTGGGATATTATTATCTCGAGCACCTTCCATTACTGTCAAACCGTTGGACACCTCAACAACATGCTGTGTTCCATTATGTTCAATATAGGTAATTTTTGCCATTCTGCTCATCCCTTATTATTCGTCCATCTCTTCTAATCAGCTTAATTTAATTCGGCCATACCTTTTTAAGAATTATTAAAAAAATCTTGTTAAATTATTTACTTTGTTCTACTTTTGTTCTCTAACCGACTTAAACTAAGTAATTATAAAATGGAAAATACTCTCTTAACCTGGCCAAAGCCCCCAAGTGCTTGTCCCGCATCACTTCTAAATCGTCCTGCACCTGGCACCATTGTATGCGTTGCGGGATTAGTAATACTTAGACAACGCCCCGGAACAGCAAAAGGCGTTATTTTTCTTACACTAGAAGATGAAACTGGAACCATAAACATAGTAATTTGGCGAACTTTATATGAAAAATTTCGCCGTGCTGTAATTTCTGGACGTCTTTTGAAAATAAAAGGACGAGTTCAGAGTGAAAATTCAGTCATACATATAATAGCTGAATATATTGAAGATATTTCTTATATGCTGGATGATTTGCCGAAGATAAACATATAGTTCGTACTGAGAAAAACTGGGAGCTTTGCTCCCAGTTTTATTAATCTGTTAATTAAATTTTAGCACTATGAACCTAGGTTGACCCTCTCTTCGAACTAATAGCAGAACAGATTGACGTCCTTCGCTTTTGGCACTTGATACAAGTTCTGCAACCTCTTTAACCGTATTTACAGGTTTCTGGGCGACATCTGTGATTATGTCACCTTTGCGTAACCCGTTTTCATAAGCAGAAGATGCTTCATCTATAGATACAATAATTAAACCAGAAATAGCTGGATCTACACTGTATTCTTCTCGAAGAGTATCGGTTATCTCAGATAATCCAACTCCATCAATTGCGTCCTCATTTGGCTTAGCAGGCTCTGGAGTTGCAACTTTCGCGTTGAGTTCCTTATTAGTTGGGCGCTGTCCAAGTTTTACGCTTACTTTAATACGCTCACCTTGTCGGAGCACGATAACGTCTACAGTTCTACCTACAGTCGTATCACCGACAATGCGAACCAATTCCCCAGAGTCTCCAACTTCTTTTTCATCAAACATGACGATCACGTCTGATGCTAGCAAACCAGCATCTTTAGATGGCCCGTCATAAACCTCCAAAACAATTGAGCCTCTAGGTTCTGCCATCCCTAAGGCATCCGCCATATCCTGATTAAGATCACCTATACTAACGCCTAGCCATCCGCGACGCACCTCACCAAATTCTTTTAATTGTTTAACGACAGGCTCAACTACATTCGATGCCATTGAAAATCCAATGCCTATTGATCCACCGTTTGGCGACAATATAGCTGTATTTACACCAACAACTTGTCCCTCCATATTGAACAAAGGACCTCCTGAATTACCTCTGTTTATCGCTGCATCAGTCTGTATATAGTCATCGTAATTACCCGCTAATTCTCGATTACGTGCCGATATAATCCCTACGGACACAGAAAAACCTTGGCCAAGAGGGTTTCCCATTGCCATAACCCAATCGCCAACTCGAGATATGTCACTATCACCAAAATTTACAAACTCTAAGTTTGTTTCTGAATCAACTTTCAATAGTGCGATATCGATGTTTTCATCACTACCAATAACAACTGCATCTCGAAACGATCCATCATTAAATTCGATCGTTATTTGATCAGCACCATTGATGACATGGTGATTTGTCACGATAAAACCGTCACTGCTAATAACAAAACCAGACCCTAAAGCATTAGCATTGCGAGGCCTTTGCCGAGGACTATTAGGGTTTTGAAAATCGCGAAATAACTCTTCAAATGGACTACCCTCTGGTACTACACCTCGAGGAACGACTGGAGCCTCAACCTTTGTGGTTGTCGTTATGTTGACGACTGCAGCGCCAACATTTTCTACCAAATCAGCAAAACTTTCCGGTACCCCACGGGCGCTTAATACCTTGGTTTGCAGAAGAAAAATAATCATCAAAAAGATTAAATTTAAAATTAATCTCCGTGTTTTGACAATATACTCCACAGGTGAAACTTGTGTAGATTTAGCAATAGAAGCTTGACGCACTTTTTATTCCCCAAATTAGTTTTAAGTTGAGCTCGTATGATGTTATTTAGGATAACAATTTGAGTTTACAACAGCTCGTAAATTCAAATTTATATATTTTTTTAAAATTAAAATGTCCTAACAAAGAGTAGAATTAAACCACCTACCAAAGCCATGCATGCGCCAACTAATCGACGTTGCTCTTTCGGCATTTCTTGAAGTGTGATCAACATTTTTTCTACAAAATGAGGGGCTAGAACATAAACTAGCCCCTCTATCAACAGTACCAAACCTAATCCATAAAAGATTAAAGATATCATTTAGATCCTAGGTCAGATTTAAAATAATTGAAGAATTCTGAGTTTGGAGACATAACCATGGTTGAGTTCGAACCCCGAATAGAATTTGCATAAGCATTTAATGACCTATAAAATTCAAAGAACTCGGGGTCTTCTCCAAAAGCAGCAGCAAATATTGCGTTTCGTTCCGCATCTGCCTCACCTCTGATAATTTCAGACTCTCGCTTTGCTTCTGACACGATAACAACTTGCTCTCTATCGGCTTGAGCCCTTACACGTTGTGCAGCCTCGTTACCTCGAGCAATTTCATCAGCTGCTTCACGTTCTCTTTCTGCACGCATCCGAGCAAAAGTGGCATCTAAGTTTTGGCGAGGTAAGTCGGTTCTCTTCAGACGCACGTCAACTACTTCAATTCCCATTTTTTCTGCTTCTGCAATCGCACCGTTTCGAATTCTAAGCATTAGAGCAAAGCGATCAGAACTCAAAATATCGTTTGACGATACAGAACCCAGAACCTCACGAGTTTGAGAGCTAAGAATACGGTCTAACCTCGTTCCAGCAATAGAAATCGCAGTGTCACCAGATGCACCAGTCACCTCCCTGAACTTATTGACATCAGTTATACGATATCGAGCAAAAGCATCCACAACAAGCCTTCGATCATCCAAAGGAGTGACTTCAAGAGGATCAATATCTCGACTTAGAATACGGTCGTCATACCGCACTACATTTTGAATGATCGGTATCTTGAACGAAAGGCCAGGATCTTCTTTGGTTGCCACGACCCGACCAAACTGCAAAACAAGAACTTTTTCACGCTCATCAACAACAAATATTGCAGACATTACACCAATAAATACCAGAAATACTGCGGCAAGTAATAATACCATTTTATTCATTATTTCGTCTCCTGCCGTAGTTGGTTCAAGGGAAGATATGGAACAACACCGCTTCCACCCGCCGATTCATCAATAATAACTTTCTCAACATCGCCTAAAACTTGCTCCATTGTTTCAAGATAGAGACGTTTTCTAGTCACCTCAGGAGCTTTTTTATATTCTGTTAGTACAGCACCAAATCGACTTGCTTCACCTGTCGCCTCGTTTACGACCTGCGCTCTGTAAGCTTCGGCTTGTTCTCTAACCTGAGCAGCTTCACCACGCGCTTGAGCTAAAATTCGATTAGCATAAGCATCTGCTTCCTTTTCAAGTCTATCACGTTGCTGTTCAGCTGCCTGCACTTCTCTAAAGCTGTCGATAACTTGCTCAGGTGGATCAGCTTTATCAAAGTTCACCCGCACCACATTAACGCCACTATCGTAACTGTCTAAAGTGTTCTGGATTAAAAGCTCTAAGCTATCGGAAATCGCTGCGCGGTCACGGTTAAGAATGGGAGCAAGGTCAGACTGTGCGATAATTTCTCGCATAGCAGATTCAGATACTGCTCGAATGGTAGCTTGTGGCTCCCTTAGGTTAAAAAGAAATCGGGCAGGATCATTTACATTCCAAACAACTTGAAAATCAATATCAACAATATTTTCATCACCAGTAAGCATCAGTCCTGCATCGCCGCCTCTTATACCAACGCCAATGTCCTCAGTTTGTTCTCTGTCAACAGGGACAACCTCTGCCCGAACGACGGGCCAGGGTGCAAAATTTAAACCCTCTTCACCAGTTTCAACGTATCTTCCAAAGAATAATTCAACCGATTTTTCATAGTTTTGTACCTGATACAAACTATTAAACAGCCAAAATACGACTAGGCCGGCTACGATTAAAAAGTAACCACTTCGGCCTAATCCACCGCCGCTGCTTCCACGGCCAGAGCCATTTGAACCTCCAGAGCCTCTTCCACCCATTAAAACGCGAAGTTGCTCTTGTCCTTTTCGAAGCATGTCATCAATTTCAGGTGGTACGGGATTACTGCCTTCAGGTTTATTTTTCCCACCCGTCGGCTGCTTACGCCCACCTTCTTTTCCACTGTCACGGCCGTTGCCGCCACCGCCGCCCCAAGGGCCGCCAGAATTTCCTGCCATTTCTATTCCTTCACCGGTACTATGACTTTATTCGTTATTTCCTATTAACTGGGGATTTAAATGAATTTTTCAAGCTCTGCGAGTCGGATTTCGCATTGTTACTAATTCTTCTGAAATTGTTGGATGGACAGCAATTGTTTTGTCAAAATCAAGTTTTGTTGCACCCATTGTTATGGCAATAGCAGCTAACTGCACCATTTCACCTGCAAAAGGTGAGACAAAATGACAGCCCAAAACCTTTTGATTTTGTTCCTCAACAATTAGCTTCATAAAAACTCGATCTTCCCTTCCTGCAAAACCTTCTCGCATGGATTTAAATTTAGTGGTGTAAATTGCAAGAGGCCCATATTTCGATGCTTCCTGTTCGCTCAACCCTACAGTTCCAACTTCTGGTGTCGTGAAAACTGCAGTCGGTATCAAATCATAATCAATTTTTTGTGGCTGATCCCTAAAAACTGTTTCGATGAATGACATGGCTTCCCGAATAGCGATTGGTGTTAGATTGCTACGGTCCGTTACATCTCCAATAGCGTATACAGAGCCAACAGAACTCTTTGAATATTCATCGACCAAAATTTCACCTTTTTTGCCGATTTCAATACCGCTTTTTTCTAAACCCAAATCATCCGAATTAGGCATTCGCCCTGTTGCAGCTAAAACTTGATCAAAATTCTGCTTTCGACCACTGGTTTCAGTGATTTCCAAACCATTCGAAGTTAAATTTATTCGCTGTATATCTGCATTAAGCGAGATCGAAATACCATTTTTGGACATTTCGTGAGCAACATGGTCTCTAATTTCATTGTCAAAACCACGTAAAATCTGATCACCTCTGTAAATGAGCTTTGTTTCAACTCCAAATCCGCTCATAATACTCGCCATTTCACAAGCTATATAACCACCTCCAATTATTGCTATAGATTTGGGAAGCTCTTCTAAATTAAAAATATCATCAGAGACTAAAGCATTTTCAATTCCAGGAATATCAGGTTTGAAAGGTCGACCCCCAGTCGCTACCAAAATTGTTCGCGCTGTTACACGTTTTTCGCCAAGCGATACTGTATGGGCATCTTCTAATTTTGCTCTTTGATCAAATGTCTCCACACCTGCGTTACGTAGCAAGTTTTTATAAACGGTTTCCAATCGTTCAAGTTCCAAATGAAGCTTTTGTCTAAAACTTTGCCAGTCAAAACCGTCATTTTGCGCACTCCAGCCAAATGCGTTAGCGTCCTCTATATGCCTACTAAACTCACTAGCGAAAACCATCAGCTTTTTAGGAACACAGCCTCTTATCACACATGTCCCTCCATAGCGGTCTTCTTCTGCCAACCCAACTCTAGCTCCAGCTTCTGTTGCTGCTACTCGGGCTGCCCTAACTCCACCTGACCCACCACCAATTACGAAAAGATCATAATCAAATTTCATAAAATTTTCCTAGAAAGTCATAATTAAACAGATTTATATTTAAATTGTTAAACAACATTATCTTTCCACGAAATCGTAGCCGTTCCATCAGAATAACCAATAACTACAGCTTTGCAGACATCGATAAAAAGACCGTTTTCTACAACACCAGGGATAATATTAAGATCGACACAAAGTTTGCGAGGGTTCTGAATTTCACCTAAATTCAAATCAAAAATATAATTTCCTTCATCTGTGATAAAGGGTTTATTCTTCTCCATTCTCATTTGTACGGTGAAATCTTTATAGTTTTGAGCAATGAGTAATTCCTCTATTTGTTTTTGCGACGAGGCGCTACCAAATTTAAGAACCTCAACAGGAAGAGGAAACTTCCCAAGTTTATTAACTTTCTTCGTTTCGTCAGCAATCACAACCATCCGGTCAGAGCCAAAAGCTACAATTTTTTCTTGCAGGTGGGCACCACCCCCACCCTTAATAAGGTTCATTGATTGGTCAAATTCATCGGCTCCATCAATTGTTATATCCAGTCTACCAGCATCATCCATCGAAATAAGCTTTAGACCCTCAGCTTGTGCTTGTTCTCTGGTCTTATTGGAAGTTGGCACTCCAACAAACTCTAATCCCTCACTTCTTACACGCTCTGCAAGATGATAAACCAGCCAATAAGCCGTGCTACCCGTTCCCAATCCTACTTTCATACCGTTTTCAACTAATGCTGACGCACGCAAGGCGCAGGCGTATTTGCTGCGGTCTGATAAGGAAAGATGATCGATCATTGTTACGACTCAAAATGTTTGACATGTTATAAGTAAACCCAACCAAAGTTGCGAGTGATTTATATTTTTCCGAAACAAAGTCACTTTTAGATAGTTATCGTCGCATTTGTTTAATAGGGTACAACAGTTTTATTTAAAACAATAACGCATTTAGTTTTACGGTGTGCATAATGTTTTTGTCTGTCTTCGACATGTTTAAAGTTGGTATTGGCCCATCATCAAGTCATACGATGGGGCCTATGGTTGCTGCAAAACGCTTTTTACAAAGCTTAAAAAATTCTCCTTTTAATTATTCAGGAGTTCGTGTGACCTTATATGGATCATTAGCGTTTACGGGCAAAGGTCATGCTACAGACCGTGCCGTCATTCTTGGTTTAGCGAATTTTTCCCCAGACACTTATGATCCTCTTGCGAGTGAAAAAGCAATTCAATCTATAACAGAAGAAAAATTTATCAGGTCTGACGACTTGGGAGACTTATCATTTGATCCTCAAAAAGACTTAAAATTCGATTATGGGCCTCCCTTATCTGGTCATCCTAACGGAATAATTTTTACGGGCCTCGATGATAGAGGGGATACTTTATTTCAAGAAACCTACTATTCAATTGGAGGAGGCTTTGTTTTAACCTCAGATGAGCTTGCCGCTGGCAAGGACAAAGACGAAGGACCAGAGGTGCCATTTCCTTTTAGCTCAGCAGAGGAAATGCTGGTAATGTCAAAAAAATATAACCTATCAATTTCCCAAATGAAGAAAGAAAATGAACTGTCTAGAATTAGTGAAACTGATCTTGACCGAGGCATAAAAAACATCTGGGAAAAGATGGATGGCTGTATTGAAAGGGGTCTTTGTCAATCAGGGGTCTTACCCGGTGGTTTAAACGTAAAAAGAAGAGCTAAAGGTATATATGACGCATTAATGGCTGAGCGTGGATTAAACTTAACACCACCGCATACAATCAATGACTGGATGAGTGTCTATGCGATGGCTGTAAATGAAGAGAACGCTTTTGGTGGGCAAATTGTTACGGCTCCAACAAATGGTGCTGCGGGAGTGATCCCAGCCGTATTGAAATACTATCTAACTCATGTACCAAATGCAGTAGAAAATAAAATTGAAGATTTTCTTCTAACTGCGGCGGCTATTGGAGGTCTTATCAAGTTTAATGCTTCAATAAGTGGAGCGGAAGCAGGATGCCAAGCTGAGGTAGGAAGCGCCAGCGCCATGGCAGCTGCAGGTCTTTGCGCAGTACTTGGCGGAACATCAGAACAGATAGAAAATGCAGCGGAAATCGCATTGGAGCACCACTTGGGAATGACATGTGATCCAGTTGCTGGTTTGGTCCAAGTTCCTTGCATTGAACGCAACGGGCTTGGCGCTATCAAAGCTGTTTCGGCTGCTTCATTATCACTGAGGGGAGATGGAACACATTTAGTTCCATTAGATGCTTGCGTAGAAACAATGCGCCAGACCGGAGAAGATATGATAAACAAATACAAAGAAACATCTTTGGGTGGTTTAGCGGTAAACATACCAAATTGTTAGATTGCAAGACTATACGAAAATTTTGAGAGTTGTAGCTTACCAATGCTGTGCAGATTCCAGCTGAGGAATTGCTTCATTTAGCACTGTTTTGGATAAAATAAGGAGTAATTTGGGTTGACTTGGGGTCAGATGTATAATTTTACCAATAGCTTTATTTGAGGTCCCAATTTGCCCTGTTGGTTTCAATGTTAAGCCATTTGTTGCCCATTTTAAGCCATCAGATTTAACTTTTACTTCGTCTAAAGGATAAAGAGAAACTCGCATCCCAACATAAGAGCGTAATGAGAAATTTGGTGGAACCAAAAAAATAATATCATGTTCGCCAATAAGGATAATTTTTTTTTCCGGAAACTTAGCGAGAGCAGACAAGGCAGCTAGTTCATGATCAATCTGCGACCCTAAAAAACCGATGCCTATTGTTAAGGGCGATTGCGTGTTGAGTAAAACTTTTTCAAGATCAGTACTATCTTGATCAGGTATCCTAATAACCTTTTTGGGCTCTATATTCTGAACGTTCTGTTCTGAAACACTGTCGAGGTCACCCATTACTAGCTCAGGATATATATTATTTTCAGCTAAAAAATTTGCTCCACCGTCAGCTGCAATAATTGGGAGTTCATTATCATAAACCTCTTTAAATAGGTCGTCTGAAAAATCAGCACCGCCCACAATTATTAACTTTTTTGGAGTGGAATAATACATTTTTGTGCAGCCAATCCTCAGCCAAGGTGATTACATCCCAAAAAGAATTAGGTCTTTCTTGTGGCTCTTATTAAATCCATAATTTCTTGAGCGGCATTAGGAATATTCGTACCAGGACCAAAAATAGCCTTCACGCCAGCATCTTTAAGAAATTCATAATCTTGCTGTGGAATAACACCCCCGCAGATAACAAGGATATCATCTGCTTCTTTTTCTTTTAGAATTTCAATTAGTTTGGGAGCAAGTGTTTTGTGACCTGCCGCTTGTGATGAAATTCCAATTATGTGTACATCGTTGTCGATGGCATCTTGAGCCGCTTCCTCAGGTGTTTGGAAAAGAGGACCTACATCTACATCAAAACCTATATCAGCAAATGCAGTTGCGATAACTTTAGCGCCTCGATCATGGCCGTCTTGACCCATTTTCACTACTAACATTCTGGGTCGGCGACCCTCCTCTTTTGCAAATTTTTCAACTGATTTTTGAATAGTGACAAAATCTTCATCACCTTCATAAGCAGCTCCGTAAACTCCAGCCAATGTTTTTACCTCTGCACTGTGACGTCCAAATATTTTTTCCATAGCCATAGAGATTTCTCCAACAGTTGCTCTACAGCGGGCCGCCTCAACAGCAGCTTCAAGTAAGTTCCCCCCATTTTCAGCCCTGTTGGTTATCTCCTCAAGCGCAACCAAACAGGCCTTTTCATCTCTATTTTTTCTAATTTTTTGCAACCGAACAATTTGCGCTTCCCTAACGGCCAAATTATCAACATCGAGAATTTCAATTTCCTCTTCTTGGCTTAATCTATATTTATTTGTGCCAACAATGACTTGTTCGCCTTTATCAATCTCAGCCTGCCTTTTTGCAGCTGTTTCCTCTATACGCAATTTTGGCATACCACTGGCGACGGCTTTTGTCATTCCACCCAAATCATCTACTTCTTTGATTAATTTCCAAGCAGCATCTGCCAAATCAGAAGTTAACTTTTCTACATAATAAGATCCTGCAAGGGGATCTACTACATTAGTCACACCTGTCTCTTCTTGCAAAATTAACTGGGTATTTCTGGCTATTCTTGCTGAAAACTCTGTTGGCAGAGCAATGGCTTCATCTAATGCATTGGTATGTAAAGATTGTGTTCCGCCCAATACTGCTGACATAGCTTCATACGCAGTCCTAACTACATTGTTAAAGGGATCTTGTTCCTGAAGAGAAACACCTGATGTTTGACAGTGAGTTCTCAGCATTTTGGAACGCGGGTTTTTTGCCCCCAATTCATCCATAATTCTGTGCCATAAAAGACGCGCCGCGCGTAACTTGGCAGCCTCCATAAAAAAATTCATACCGATAGCAAAGAAAAAAGATAGACGGCCAGCAAATTTATCTACGTCCATTCCTCTCTGAATTGCAGTTTTAACATACTCCTTGCCATCAGCTAATGTGTAGGCGAGTTCTTGAACTAAATTTGCTCCAGCCTCTTGCATATGGTAACCGGAAATTGAGATTGAATTGAACTTTGGCATTTCAGCGGAAGTATACTCAATAATATCTGCTACTATTCTCATCGAGGGTTCTGGCGGATATATGTAAGTATTCCTAACCATAAACTCCTTTAAAATATCATTTTGAATTGTTCCTGAAAGCAAACTTTTTTCAACGCCTTGCTCCTCACCTGTTACTATAAAGTTCGCAAGCACTGGAATTACGGCGCCGTTCATTGTCATGGATACTGATACCTTTTCCAAAGGAATGCCCTCAAAAAGTATCTTCATGTCCTCTACGCTATCAATAGCAACACCAGCTTTGCCAACGTCACCCAAAACTCGCGGGTGGTCACTATCGTAACCCCTGTGGGTAGCAAGATCAAAAGCTACTGAGACCCCCTGTTGTCCTGCCTCCAAAGCCTTTCGATAAAATTTGTTAGATTCCTCAGCCGTGGAAAATCCTGCATATTGCCTGATAGTCCAGGGCCGTCCAGCATACATTGTTGCTTTTACCCCCCGCGTAAATGGTTCCTGACCGGGTAAGGTTCCCAAATGCTTAAGATTGTTCAAATCTTCTTGGGTATAGATTGGACTAACTTCTATGCCCTCAAGAGTTTTCCAAGTTAAATCTTCTGCCGATTTATCTCGCAACTCTTTATCGGCCAGTGCGCTCCATTTTGACTTATCTTGTCCCATATTAATTTCCTAAAAAAGGTAACTAAATTCGTTGTTTAATAGTTATATAATTTTTTTTATGTTTTTTCGATATAAACACTTCGTCTACTGAACTTAATGCCCTATGTAATCTTGTGGAGGAATACTAAATGGCAACCCAAAAGCAATATTTAAATTTTCTAAAGGGGTTTTTGTTTCCAATTGGGGTTTGTTTAGCGAATTTCACGCCTATTGCCAATGCAACAGAGAATAACTTCATAAAAGTTGACAAAAATACTGATTTAGAAATTTATGAGTGGACACATCGACCCGTAGTAATTTTTGCTAATTCAGACAAAGATCCAAATTTTATTAGCCAATTGGAATTTTTATCGAAGGATATTGAAGCTCTCCAAGAGAGAGATATTATTGTTTTAATAGATACAGACCCCAAGTTGTCTTCTGCTCTTCGAAAAAAATTAAGACCCCACGGTTTTGCCTTCGTTTTAATAGGTAAAGACGGTCAAGTTAAATTACGAAAGCCCTCGCCTTGGAATATCCGTGAAATTGCAAGAGTAATTGATAAAATGCCTATTAGACAACAAGAAATCGCACGGAAAAAACAAGAAAAACGTGATTAAAACACTAACAATTTTAATTTAAATTAATCGTAATTTATTATTCAAATTCCATGATAGTTTCATCAACTGCAAGACTATCACCAGCTTTTACATTAACTTTTTTAACTTTTGCTTTGCGGTCAGCCCGAAGTATATTTTCCATTTTCATTGCTTCAACGGTACAAAGCGCCTGACCTTCTTGTACTTCTTCTCCGACCTGAACGTCAATTTTTACTATTAACCCTGGCATCGGACACATTAAGATTTTTGATGTGTCAGGCGGAATCTTTTCAATCATATGATCAGCTAATTCAGATTGAATTTTACTTCTTACGAGAACTTTTAGGTCAGCACCCCGATTTCTAATACGAAAGCCACCGGTTATTTTGCCTACTTTCATCGTCAATCTTGTTTCATCAACAAGCATTTTCGCCAATTGATCACCAGGCGTCCATCGCCCTTCAACACGAATTTTGTCTCCATTTATAAATTGAACTGTCGAGCCTAATTGATCAGCTACGATCTTTAATTCATATTTTTTATTTTGAAGCGTTACAATCCAATTATCACCAACTCTCCGCTCATGATTATCCATTCGCCCAGATATTTTCGTTCGTCTAATTTCCGCGACCCTGTTCATGGCCGCGCAAGATGCAGCTATTCGCATCAACTCTTCTTCTTCGAGATCCACCCCAACAAAACCATCAGGGTATTCTTCCTCGATAAAAGCCGTCGTAATATCTCCTTTTACGAACCTTGCGTGATCCATAACTGCACTCAGAAACGGTAGATTATGGCCTATTCCCTCAACTTCGAAGCTATCCAAAGCCTCTCGCATCTGGCCGATAGCCTTTTCGCGTGTCGGTGCCCAGGTGCAAAGTTTTGCAATCATTGGGTCATAATACATACTGATTTCGCCACCCTCAAAGACACCAGTATCATTACGGATTACATAATCAGCGCTTTCAAACTCTTCAGGAGGTCGGTATCGCGTGAGCCTGCCTATAGATGGGAGAAAATTTCTATAGGGATCTTCTGCATATAAGCGATTTTCAATTGCCCAACCATTTATAGTTACATCACTTTGTGATAACTTTAGCTTTTCCTTATTGGCAACCCTGATCATTTGCTCCACTAAATCAATTCCAGTAATTAATTCTGTCACGGGATGCTCAACTTGCAAGCGTGTGTTCATCTCAAGAAAATAAAAGTTTTTCTTATTATCAACGATAAATTCTACTGTGCCAGCGCTTTCATAGCCCACTGCCCTGGCTAAAGCACATGCTTGTTCGCCCATCTTTCGTCGAGTTTCTTCGTCCAAAAATGGGCTGGGTGCTTCTTCCACAACTTTTTGATTTCTTCTTTGGATCGAACATTCTCTTTCGTTAAGATAGATACAGTTACCATGAGAATCTGCCAGAACTTGAATTTCTATGTGTCTAGGTTGAGTAACAAATTTTTCTATAAAAATTCGATCGTCACCAAAACTACTTGCCGCTTCATTTTTAGATGACTGGAAGCCTTCTTTTACATCTTGATCATTCCAAGCGATCCGCATTCCCTTGCCGCCACCTCCAGCAGATGCTTTTATCATAACTGGGTAACCAATTTCTTTTGATATTTTTACTGCTTCCTCTTCAGAATTAATCAGACCCATATACCCCGGGACTGTAGAAACCCCAGCCTCTTGGGCAATTTTCTTGGATGTTATTTTATCGCCCATACTTTCAATTGCACCTTTGGGAGGTCCAATAAATGCAATCTTTTCTTTTGAAAGCGCATCGGCAAATTTACTATTTTCTGATAAAAAACCATACCCTGGATGAATAGCTTCCGCGCCACAAGATTTAGCGGCATTAACAACTTTTTTGATGTCAATATATGATTGGCTTGCTGGTGAAGCGCCTATATGAATTGCTTCATCCGCCATTTGCACGTGAAGTGCCTGCCGATCAGCATCAGAAAAAACCGCTACGGTTTTAATACCCATCTTTCTAGCCGTTTTTATTACCCTGCAGGCAATTTCTCCACGGTTTGCAATAAGAATTTTATTGAACATAAAGCATACCTATCATTATTCCACCTCGAACGCCTCAGGAAAATTAACCCTAATCAGATCGAGATCTAGTATCAATATTGCCTCATAACTTTCAATATCAAAACTATCTGCTTCAAATGGCTTAACTTCTCTCTCAAACAACCAGCTTAACCTACCTGCATCAAGGTTTCCCCTTTCAAAAGGTTCGTCCCCAAACTGTGCTAGCAGAGCTTGGACGAACGCTATATCTGCCCTCCTATCAGCAGATTTTCGATCCTTATATCTTTCTCTCCTAATCAAAGCAGTAGCGCCTTTTGGATTTGCTCTTCTTAAAGTAAATTGAAAGTCAGTCCCTGCTAATCTACCGGGAAACCCCCTATGTTTAAGCATGTAAGGAAGAGACATTATTTTTCCTTCAAAAAAAGATCGCTAACTAGGGCTAATAATCAATTTCTTAATAATAAAATCCATTCAATACTTCTCATAAAGGAATATTGTCATGTTTTTTCCATGGATTTTTAAGTCGCTTTCCCCTGAGAGCAGCAAATGCTCTAGAAATTCGTTTTCTGGTGCTCCGCGGTTGGATGACTTCATCTATAAATCCGCGCTCTGCTGCCACAAATGGGTTTGCGAAACGTTCTTCGTAGTCTGCAGTATGCTGAGCAATCTTTTTTTCATTCCCAAGATCATTTCTGTGTATTATTTCGGTTGCCCCTTTCGCTCCCATAACTGCGATTTCAGCAGTAGGCCAGGCATAGTTGAAATCTCCTCTTAAATGCTTGGACGACATAACATCATAAGCACCACCATACGCTTTTCGAGTTATCACCGTAACCTTGGGAACCGTTGCTTCACCATAAGCGAATAGTAGTTTTGCCCCATGCTTGATAACTCCACCATATTCTTGGGATGTCCCAGGTAAAAAGCCAGGAACGTCAACCAATGTCAAAATAGGGATTTCAAAAGCATCGCAGAACCTAACAAATCGGGCTGCTTTTCTTGAACTATCTATATCTAAACAACCAGCTAGTACCATGGGTTGGTTCGCAACAACGCCAATTGTCTGACCCTCGAGACGAATAAAACCAACTATTATATTTTTTGCAAAGTCTTCTTGTATTTCATAAAAATCACTTTCATCCGCAACTTTCACAATCAGTTCCTTCATATCGTAAGGAGTGTTTGGATTTTCAGGGATTAACGTATCAAGCGATAGTTCGATCCTATTGGGGTCATCAAAAAATGGACGTACAGGCGCTTTTTCACGATTATTTAAGGGTAAAAAATCCATTAACCGTCGGATTTCAGCCAAGGCTTCCAAATCATTTTCGAAAGCGCCATCTGCTACTGATGACTTTTTTGTGTGCGTGGATGCTCCACCCAACTCTTCGGCCGTAACCACTTCATTGGTAACGGTTTTGACAACGTCTGGACCAGTGACAAACATATATGAGCTATCTTTTACCATAAAGATAAAATCTGTCATTGCGGGTGAATAAACAGCTCCACCCGCACAGGGTCCCATTATAACCGAAATTTGTGGAATTACTCCAGATGCCATAACGTTTCGTTGGAAAACTTCCGCATACCCCGCAAGAGACGCTACACCCTCTTGGATTCTGGCACCACCAGAGTCGTTGATGCCAATCACCGGCGCCCCATTTTGCATAGCCATATCCATGATTTTGCAAATTTTCTGGGCATGTGTCTCAGATAATGATCCTCCAAAAACTGTAAAGTCTTGGGAAAATACATATACCATTCGGCCATTGATCGTACCCCAACCGGTTACAACCCCATCACCAGCCGGCCTTTGATCAGCCATCCCAAAATCTTCACAACGATGCACCACAAACATGTCAAATTCTTCAAATGACCCCTCATCCAATAAAATTTCAACACGTTCCCTCGCTGTCAGTTTTCCTTTAGCATGTTGTGCATCAATACGTTTTTGACCACCACCTAGGCGGGCTTGAGCCCTTCTGTTTTCGAGTTCTGCTAGAATATCACTCATTATTTACCTCGTATTCATACACTCAGCTAATTTAGCAACAAAATCATTAATAGGCTATTAAATGAAACATTGAATTTAAAAAAGTTGAAAAATTTTTACGATGCGTAAGTTTAATCTTTAAACATTTACACATATTTTGCTGGACACTGAGCTTTAAATCCCTACCGTCACACCATGCAAAAATATAAAGATGTACGGTTTCTCAACCGATCAACTCCTCCACATATTTTAACTCTTATATTACTTGCAAGTATCTCGGCCCTCACTATGAATATCTTTTTGCCAAGTCTTCCAAATATTGCATCGGAGTTAAACTCGTCTACTAGTATCTTAGGGCTTTCAGTAGGTATATATTTGGCAAGTAGCGCTGTGCTGCAATTAATCATTGGACCTTTCTCTGATCAATTTGGTCGAAGACCTTTAATACTTTGGTCACTTATTATTTTTTGTATATCTACCCTGGCCACAGTTTTCGTAACAAACACAGCCCAGTTTTTAATTTTACGCATATTTCAAGCCATTTCCGCAAGTTGCATGGTTTTAGCTAGAGCAATTGTAAGAGACACTACAGAAAGTATTGAAAAAGCTGGCTCAAAAATAGCCTATGTTACTATGGGGATGGCCTTGGTTCCTATGGTCGGTCCCGCTATTGGAGGGCTCCTGGATTATCAATACGGTTGGGAGGCTAGTTTTTGGCTATTATTTATACTTGGACTGGTGATATTAATTATTTCCTTTTTTGACGTTGGAGAAACCCTGTCAGATCATAACCAAAGTTTTCTGGAACAAATAAGCACTTATCCCTCTCTTTTAAGATCCAAAAGATTTTGGGGCTACTGTCTATCAAGTGCATTCGTTTCAGGTGCTTTTTTCTCTTATTTGGGAGGCGCACCATTCGTAGGAAATGAAGTATTTGGGCTTGAACCAAAAGATTTGGGGTTTTGGTTTGGAGCACCTGCAATTGGTTACGTATTAGGAAATTTCTTGTCTGGAAGATTTTCAACTAAAATAGGGTTAGACAAAATGATTTTTTTAGGCGTAACAACTGCGTTATTTGGCGTTTCTATCTCATTGACGATAAGTCTCTTAGATCACGGATCAGTTTTATCATTTTTTGGCTTGATGACGCTAGTGGGCCTCGGAAATGGAATGTCAATTCCCAACGCAACAGCTGCTATGATGTCAATTAATCCAAAACTTGCGGGTACAGCCGCTGGTTTAGGAAGTGCAATCATGATTGGCGGAGGCGCAGGACTCTCTGCAATAGCAAACTTTATTTTGATACCTGGAAGTAGTGAAATTCCACTAATTATGCTAATGTGGACATCAGTATTTTGTGGGCTCTGCTCAGTAGCTTACGTGAGTTATAGAAAGAAAACTTTAGAGGTTTAACGCTGACTAGTGTGCCAATCTGGATGAATCCATGGCATCTCGTTTGATCTAGGCAATAAGTCTTTTCCGAGTATATGGTCGCTTGCCTTCTCTCCAACCATGATGGATGGTGCATTCAAATTACCGTTTGTAATTTGTGGAAATATACTGCTGTCTGCTACACGCAATTTATCAACTCCAATCACACGCGTTTCAGGATCAACCACACTCATTGGATCTGATTTATCACCCATTTTGCAAGTCCCACATGGATGATAAGCACTTTCAACATTATCACGAATAAAATCATTTAATTGTTCGTCGCTCTGGACCTCTTTACCTGGCGAAATTTCACTATCAGCAAAGGGCTCAAACGCAGGTTGGGAGAAAATCTCTCTTGTAAGTCGAATACAATTTCTAAAATCAATCCAATCCGACTCGTGCGACATATAATTGAACTGAATTTTTGGAGGCTCCTTTGGATCGCTTGACCTAAGAGTTACATAGCCTCTGGATTGACTACGCATAGGACCAACATGCGCTTGAAAACCGTGACCTTTAACTGGTAGTTTTCCATCATAGCGAACGGCCAGTGGTAAGAAATGGTATTGAATATCCGGATATTCTACTCCAGCCTTCGATCTTATGAAGGCAGCACTTTCAAATTGGTTCGAGGCACCTGGGCCCGATTTTGAAATAAACCAACGCAAACCTACCCACGCTTTTCCTATTGGGTTCCAGTATTTGTAAAGAGAAACTGGTTTTTTTGATGCCATTTGGATATAAAGTTCTAAGTGATCTTGTAAGTTTTTTCCAACCCCGGGACGATTAGCTACTACTGTAATTCCTTTAGATTTTAGTTCCGCTGCCGGTCCTATACCCGACAGCAAAAGGAGTTTGGGAGAATTTATAGCAGAGGCCGAAATAATAACTTCTTTTGATGCTGATAAAACGCTTTTTTTATTGCCTTGAGTATATTCAACACCTGTGGCTTGCGAATTCTCAATTATAATTTTTGTAGCTAAACCTCTAATAACCTGACATTTGCCTGACTGTATAGCAGGTTTCAAATAAGCTTTAGCACTCGACCAACGCAAACCATTTTTTATTGTTTGATCCATAGGACCAAAGCCTTCTTGTTGCTTGCCATTATAATCTGGAGTTGACTGATAACCTGCCTGTGCGCCAGCTTTTTCAAAGGCCAAAGTTAAAGGGTTCATTCTCTTGCCTTTGGTTATATTTAATGGCCCATTTACACCCCGTAAGTTTTCTACTTCCTCAGAGTCAGTATAATCCACGTTTTCCAAGCGTCTGTAATATGGTAAGATATCCGAATAGGACCATCCAGAAGCACCCATTTCAGCCCAGGTATCAAAATCTTTTGCGTGTCCTCTGACATAAACCATTCCATTTATGCTAGAAGAACCTCCAATCACTTTTCCCCTTGGGCATGCCAATTTTCTTCCACCCAGATGGGGCTCCGGTTCGGACCAGTAACCCCAGTCATAACGCTCCATATTCATAGGATAACTTAAGGCAGCTGGCATCTGAATTAGTGGACTGCGGTCATGACCACCAAATTCAAGTATAGTGACTTTGTGCCCGGCCTCAGTAAGCCTAAAAGCGATAGCGCACCCAGCACTTCCAGCACCTACAATGACATAATCCGTATTCACAATTATTCCGTATGTTACACGATTTTATGTACTAAGCTCTTTCAAGATTTATGCAAATGATTTCATTGCGTTTTCAATGTTATTGGAACTGATGTAATAGATTTTTTTATTACTCTTCAGCTTGCCCAACTCCACGAAAAACTGACCTTAATGGAAGAGCCCAAACAATACCGGACAATAGATAAATCAACAATTCAACTAAAAAATTTGGCCTATCGAAGCTCGAGATTAAATTAACTATTAATATTACGTAGAGAGGCAGTCCTACAATCAATATAAACAAAGACAATCTCCGCTTTAATTTGTATGACATGTTATTAATCCTCAAAAGGGTCTGTGACTAAAATCGTATCTTCACGTTCGGGAGAAGTAGATAGTAGCGCGACAGGACAATCTATCAACTCTTCTATTCTACGAACATACTTTATTGCGTTCGCTGGCAGATCCGCCCATGAACGCGCACCCTCCGTACTTTCGCTCCAACCCGGTATTTCTTCATATATCGGCTTACAGCGTGCTTGTTGATCCGCAGCTATGGGTAAATAATCAAGTTTTTTACCATTTAGGTCGTATCCAATACAAATTTTCAACTTTTCAAATCCATCAAGAACATCGAGTTTTGTAAGAGAAATTCCAGTTACACCAGAAGTCGCACACGTTTGCCGTACCAATACAGCATCAAACCACCCACACCGACGCTTACGACCTGTCGTAGTGCCAAATTCATGACCCCTTTCTCCAAGACGCTGACCATCGTTGTCATGTAATTCAGTGGGGAAAGGACCTTCTCCAACTCTTGTTGTGTATGCTTTCACAATGCCCAAAACAAAATCAATACTGCTGGGCCCAATGCCAGAGCCAGTGGCAGCTTGCCCTGCTATCACATTTGAAGATGTTACAAACGGATATGTTCCAAAATCTATATCCAACAAGGCCCCCTGCGCACCTTCAAAAAGAATTCTGCTGCCAGCTTTTCTCTTTTCGTTTAATACTTTCCAAACAGGAGCTGAGTACTGAAGAATAGAAGGAGCAATCTCTAGCAAATCAGCAATTAATTTCGACTTATCTATTTCGCCAAGCTGCATACCTCGTCTCAACGTATTATGATGCAGCAATAATCTATCGATGCGAGCCTCTAAAGTAGACCTATCTGCCAAGTCCGCTACCCGCACGGCTCTTCGGCCTACCTTATCTTCGTAAGCTGGCCCAATACCTCTGCCAGTAGTGCCAATTTTTGCAACTTTGTTGATATCCTCACGAGCGCGATCTAGTTCACCGTGGATGGGTAGAATAAGTGGTGTATTTTCAGCAATAACTAAATTTTCAGACGAAATATCAACGCCTTGATCTCTTACCACCTTTATTTCGTCGATTAAATGCCAAGGATCCAAAACCACTCCATTGCCTATGACAGAAAGTTTACCGCCTCTAACGACACCTGATGGGAGAGCATGCAGTTTGTAGGTCTTTCCATCAATGACAAGGGTATGCCCAGCGTTATGGCCACCTTGAAAGCGAACGACAATATCTGCCCTTTCACTTAGCCAATCGACGATTTTTCCTTTACCTTCATCCCCCCACTGAGCGCCGACCACGACAACGTTCGCCATTGATATTTTCCTTTCATCAAACGCAGTGACATATAGCCCCCTTCATCAAAGAAAGGAACCAAATAATAAAGTAAAACTTAACCTGAAGACAAATTCTTTAACTTAACAGGTTGACCATGCGGCGTGCTGAGAAACGCTGCGCTCCAGGCGTCAAAATAACTGGTGATCTCGTCAGACTTAAGCTTGCCATTTTGGGCTAAAAACTCTTCAATAGTCTTCAACCAAACCAAGTAATAATCTTCGTCCTTGACTATTGCACCATTGGAACTTTCCAAAGAAAGCGCCTCACTAAACGCTTGTGACCAATCTTTCCATTCAAAATGACCTTGCTCATTCAAATGAATAGTCAGTGCAAAAATTTGCGCATGCCATGGTTCATGGAAGGGTCGATATTCATCATTATTAATCATCGAATGGTTCCAAATAACTTTCCCATATATCCACACAGACAGTATCACCTGGATTTTCTGGGTTTTGCCAAAGCTCAGAAGATAAAAAGGAAACTGTATAGAGGTGTTCAGGTTGTTCGCCTAAATTATGAGCATGCGTATCTGGAAATACATGCGCACCGTGGCAAATTTCAATTATCCCTTCAGATTTTTCTGCATATCGGGGTAGTCTGGTATGGCCTCCAGAAATAAAGCTATTTTCTGCACGTTTCGTTTTTACATTTTGACCGACAATAAACCTTGGAGCACGTTCTATTTTTCTAGAAGTTGGTGCACCTTTACCCAAAACTTCCGATACATCTGCTGCTTTCAGCTTTCTATTGCTGAGAGGATGATCATTGACACTAGGATCTAAAAATTTATCCGAGTTAATCACACCCTTTTCCACTAAAAGATTTGCTAATGCTGAAATCCATTTCTCATAATATGAAAATGTAGCATATTCTTTTGGTGGTAGGCACTCTCTTGCATGGCGAGACATGTCCAAATTCCATTTTTTTAACGATCCACTTGCTAAGGTTACCGCCAGGGCTCTTGCATGCCATTTTGCCTTGAAAACATCTTCTTTACCCAAATCTGGGTTTATTTTCCCATCGCCGTAGCGTCCTCCCATATCATGAACCCGGGTCATTTTGCTGGTCCAATCAATCCAGTTCCTATCATTGCATCCCTTGAGACTATTCCAACTAGCTCTTGCTCCGAAAAACCTTTAAACGCATCGGGAAGCATAGGAAGTACCAGGTATCTGATTTCCGCTGTCGAATCCCAAACTCGAATATTAGTATTCTCTGGCAATTTAACACCAAACTCAGACAGACATTTTCTTGGCTCTCTGACCACCCGAGAGCGATACTCATCGGATTTATACCAAGTTGGGGGAATGCCGAGTAATGGCCATGGATAGCAACTACACAGAGTACAAACCACTATGTTATGCACCTCGGGAGTGTTTTCAACTACCCTGATGTGCTCACCTTGCCGACCATAAAAACCATATTTTTCTAATACTGCCATAGTATTAGACATCAACTCATCTTTAAAATCTTGATCGATCCATGCTTTAGCTATTATTGATGCACCGTTTTTTGGGCCAATTTTATTTTGGTAAGTGTCAATAATCTCATCCAGGGCGGCCGGATCAATCAAACCTTGGTTTACCAACGCAGACTCAATAGCCTTAACCTTCAATTCAGGCTCTGATGGTAGTAAGGAATGGCTGTGATTTTCAATATCGTGAGGCATGCCTTTAGTTATGATTAGCGTAATTCTTTTTGTCTAGAGCTAACAGCACTTGCCCCCAGCAAAAAACTTGAATATCTAACACCCAGATTAGTTCTGGCGGAGCGTTATGGAAAACATAGTATTAACAATTCATTTGATACTGGCTTTAGCATTGGTTGGCATTGTACTATTGCAACGTTCCGAAGGAGGCGGCCTCGGCCTAGGCGGCGGCGGCAGCGGTGATGGAATTATGTCTGGCCGGGGAACGGCAACAGCACTGTCCAAAATTACATGGTTATTGGCAATCGGTTTTATTATTACATCAATGTCACTCACCATCATTGCTTCTAGAAACGCAAACTCATCATCGATTTTCGATCGATTGGGGAGTGAAAGCCAAAGTGAAGAAATAAACACTGATGCTTTGCTTCCTCCTACTGATGAGTTGATGCCACCCGTAAAAGACGATGGCGCTCCACTTGTTCCAACCGCAGATTAAGCACAACAATTAGGTCGTTTTTTTAACTTGGCATCATTATGTAGATGTTTAGTTGCCAAACCTGAGCGAATCTCTTATTCATTAAATCCCGTAGGTAGGCGTAAATTTCGCTTCAATAGGTCACAACAAGTTTGTGCGATTACGGGGGTAGAAAAATAGCAAGGTTCATTTTTATTACCGGTGGTGTGGTGTCTTCGTTAGGAAAGGGACTGGCCTCGGCAGCACTAGGAGCTTTGCTGCAGTCGCGTGGATACTCAGTTCGATTGAGAAAGCTAGATCCATACTTAAATGTTGATCCAGGTACAATGAGCCCTTTTGAACACGGAGAAGTTTTTGTAACTGATGATGGCGCAGAGACAGACTTAGACTTGGGCCATTATGAGAGGTTCACTGGAGTTGCAGCCCGCCATTCTGATTCTGTTTCTTCAGGACGCATTTACTCAAATGTATTAGAAAAAGAACGTCGTGGAGATTACTTGGGAAAAACCATCCAAGTTATACCTCACGTAACTAATGAGATAAAAGATTTCATTAGTATTGGAGAAGACGAAGTTGACTTTATGCTTTGCGAAATCGGCGGTACGATCGGTGACATAGAAGGCTTACCTTTTTTTGAAGCTATTCGACAGTTTTCTCAAGAGAAACCTAGAGGTGAGTGCATTTTTATGCATTTGACACTGCTCCCGTTTATTAAAGCGAGCGGTGAGCTTAAAACCAAACCAACGCAACATAGTGTTAAGGAGTTGAGATCGATTGGTATTGCACCTGATATTTTAGTCTGCCGATCGGAAGGTCCTATCCCCGTTAAAGAACGAGAAAAATTAGCTTTATTCTGCAATGTGAGACCAGAGTCAGTTATTGCTGCTCAAGATCTAAAGTCAATATATGAAGCTCCACTCGCATATCATAAAGAAGGGCTAGACCAAGCGGTTTTAGATGCATTTAATATAGCACCTGCTCCAAAACCAGACCTCAATGTTTGGGAAGATGTAGCGGACCGCGTTTACAACCCAGAGGGCGAAGTTAATGTTGCTATTGTTGGTAAATACACGCAGCTAGAGGATGCCTATAAGTCAATTGCAGAGGCATTAACTCATGGAGGTCTGGCAAATAGGGTCAAGGTAAATGTTGAATGGGTTGATGCTGAAACTTATGACAAAAAAGATCCAGCCCCAGAATTGCAAGGTTTCAATGCAATACTGGTACCTGGAGGTTTCGGTGAACGAGGTACAGAAGGAAAAATTAAAGCTGCTAAGTTTGCAAGAGAAAATCATGTTCCTTATCTAGGAATTTGCCTCGGTATGCAGATGGCCGTTATTGAGGCTGCAAGAAATGTCATTGGTTACAAAAATGCCGGATCTGAAGAGTTTGATCACGAAGCTGGCAAGAAAAGATTTGAACCTGTTGTTTATCATCTTAAAGAATGGATACAAGGCAATCAAACTGTTGAGCGATCAGTGGGCGATGACAAGGGCGGCACAATGCGACTAGGGGCATACAACGCAACGTTATTAGATGGGAGTAAAGTCGCATCTATATATGGCAAATCTCAAATCGAGGAACGCCACCGGCACAGATATGAGGTGGACACACAATATCAAAAAGAATTGGAAACCGCAGGTTTGGTTTTTTCAGGCATGTCTCCAGATGGTCGGTTGCCTGAAATTGTAGAATGGGCCGATCATCCTTGGTTTATTGGAGTACAATTTCATCCGGAATTAAAGTCGAAACCATTTGATCCTCATCCTTTATTCAGAGATTTCATTGAAGCTGCAAAAAAGACGTCTCGATTAGTTTAAACTATTACTGATCTAGTTAATTTCTGTTTTTGAAGCACATCTTTTCATAGTTGTTTTCTACTTGCATACTTAATCTTAGAAATTAGTTGTTTATAGGGTAATTTTTGGAGTTTGGAGATAATGCCTAAAGCTTATTGGATCGCACATGTGGATATTCATGATAACGAAACTTATGCAAAGTATAAGGAAGCTAATGCAATCGCCTTTGCAAAATATGGAGCACGTTTTGTTGTAAGGGGAGGAGAACAAACCATAGAGGAAGGTCATTCTAAACCCCGTACAGTGGTGATCGAATTCGAAGATTTGGAAACAGCCCAAAAATGTTACCGTAGCGAAGAATATCAAAAAGCAAAACAAATACGAGAAACAGTTTCGACTGGAGATCTTGTCATAGTAGAGGGGTATGATGGCTAATGATAAAGAATTTACTTGATGCACTGCTTGGAAGTACCGAACACCAATTAGATGACGACGATGAGAAAATAGCTCTAGCTGCTTTGTGTGTAAGAGTTGCAAAATCAGATAATGACTATGCCTCCAAAGAGATTTCAGTGATAGATGCAGAATTGGGGCAACATTTTTCATTAAACATGACCGATGCCACTAAACTTCGTGCAGAAGCAGAAAAACTAGAGCAGGAAGCACCAGATACAGTTCGATTCACAAGAGCAATTAAAGAAAAAATTGCGATTGATAAAAGAAGGGCCGTTCTTGAAATACTTTGGAAAATAACTCTAGCAGATGGAAAGCGTGAAGCTGAGGAAGACTCCTTAATGAGATTGATTTCAGGTCTTTTAGGGTTAACAGATATTGAAAGTGCTAAAGCTCGTCAGAAAGTTATGAAGGAATGATTGCCGGTCTCCCAATGTATGAACGGCCTGAATTGTTTCAAGCTCACGATAATCTTTGGCAATTAATTCACAAACAGATAGACGGATCTCCTCAGAAATTATCGAGAAATGTTGCATTGTGGGATTTATGGACTTCACCAGAACTACTGCTGGCACAGACCTGTAGTTCGCCCTACCGTGAAAGTTTATTTAAAAATACCATTTATGTTGGCACACCAGATTACAAATTACCCAATTGCCCGCCTGGTTATTATAACAGTATAATAATTGGACAATCAGGCCTTAGTTTTTCACAGCTAAAAACTGGCATTTTTGGTTATAACGATAAATTTTCTCATTCTGGTTGGACTGCACCAATAAATCACTTTAAAAAACTCGATATATGCCCCAAAAAGACAAAAAAGACTGGCTCACACAGGTCATCCGCACAAGCGGTGGCAGACGGTCAAATTGATTTTGCAGCGATCGATGCTCAAAGTTGGCGCTTTATAAAAAAATATGACAAATTCGCAAACAAGATAAAGGTTTTTGATCAAACAGAACCCACCCCGGGTCTACCATTTATAACAAGTAAGCCAGGCCTAAAAGACAAATTATTCTGTGCTATTAAGAAGGCAATTCAGGCTTTATCTGATCAAGATAGATCTCTTCTATATTTAAAAGATTTAATTAAGCTCGATGAAGAAAAATATATTAAAATTTAATATTGACGAAAATTTATTTGATTTACAAAAATATATAAAATTTGCGTAATATAGCTTTGATCATTGCATTGAATAAATATTTCTTCCTACACTTGCCCCATACAGAGATTTGAGAATCGCGTGGATAAAGCTGAAACAGTAATCGAAATTAAAGATCTTCATAAATCTTTTGGAGATTTAAACGTTCTAAACGGAGTGAATATATCGGCAAAGCAAGGCGAAGTCATATCGCTAATTGGCTCATCAGGTTCTGGAAAATCAACGCTTTTGAGGTGCGCAAATCTTTTAGAAAATAGTCAGCAGGGCGAGATAAAATTTTCTGGCGAAAAAATCAAGTGGAAAGGAAGCGGTGATAACAGAGCACCAGCGGACCCTAATCAAGTTCGGTTGATGCGAACCAATCTATCAATGGTGTTTCAACAGTTTAATTTATGGTCTCATATGACCGTTTTACAAAATGTAGTTGAGGCACCAGTTTCTGTCCTAGGTTTAGCAAGAGAAAAAGCGGAAGATAACGCCCATGCTTATTTGAACAAAGTTGGGATAGGAGAAAAGTGGAATGCTTTTCCCTCTGAGTTATCAGGAGGACAACAGCAAAGAGCTGCAATTGCAAGAGCCTTGTGTATGGAGCCTAGTGCGTTATTGTTTGATGAACCTACCTCAGCACTTGATCCTGAGTTAGAACAAGAGGTTATAAAGGTAATAAAAGATTTGGCACTAGAGGGGCGTACGATGATTATTGTGACACACGATATGAAACTTGCCGCTGACGTTTCAAATCACGTGGTGTTTTTACACCAGGGATTAATAGAAGAGGAAGGCTCACCAAACTCTTTATTCAAATCGCCTAAATCAGAAAGGTTGCAAAAGTTTCTAAGTTCAACTCGTGCAGCATAAACATCAATAGGAGAAAAAAGATGAAAAAACTGATAATGAGTACCTTAATTTGGGGTCTAACGGCGGGGTTTTCTCTTGCCGGAAGCCACTCAGTAATTCGAATGGGAACCGAGGGCGCTTACCCTCCATGGAATTTTGTTGATGACAATGGAGAAGTAGCTGGTTTTGAACGCGAACTCGGCGACGAACTTTGTAAACGAGCAGAGTTAAATTGTGAGTGGGTACTGAATGATTGGGATAGTATCATTCCTAACCTTGTATCAGGAAACTACGATACAATAATCGCCGGCATGTCAATTACTGATGATCGCAAAGAAAAAATAGATTTCACTACAAACTATACGCAACCCGATCCGTCATCTTATTTAGCAGCATCAGAAGGTGCCAACTGGTCTACTGGCGTGATTGCAGCACAATCAAATACTATACAAGCAGCATATATAGCTGAAACAGGAGCGACACTGGTAGAATTTGCGACACCAGAGGAAACAATTGCCGCCGTCAGAAATGGCGAGGCTGATGCTGTCCTCGCAGATGACTCATATTTAAAACCAATTGCGGCAGAAGACTCAGGTCTTATGTTTGTTGGTGATAGACCTTTAATAGGCGGTGGCGTTGGCATGGGTATCCGTAAAAGTGACGCTGAGCTTCGTGATAAGTTCACTGCAGCTATTGAGTCGATGAAGGCTGACGGGACACTCAATGCTTTAATAACCAAATGGGAAATTGGCGAAACATTCTAAAAAATGTTTGTGATCCGAGCGACGCAATTCAAGCTCGGATCACTATACCAATCAGATAAGAACTGATTTGTTACCTGCACAACTTTTACAAAATAATTTTTAATTTTCGAAGGAATTGTACTATTAAATGTTTGAATTTTGTACAAATCCTGAACAGCTAAGTGGATTATCTTGGCTGAGTTGCTACATGACAACCCCCAAGCACATGAACCTTTTTTATTCAGTGGGAACTGTGCTCTTGCTGTTAACACTCACTGCCCCGACAGCCTTATTGTTTGGATTTGGTGGCGCTGTGATGGCAAGATCAAAGAATGTCTTGGTCAAAGTAATCGGAAACGCCTACATTTCTATTGTAAGAGGTGTTCCGGATATTGCTTTTTTTCTTTTTTTTGTGATTGCGCTGGATCAATTTTTTGAGTGGATAAGGCATAAAACGTTATGCCCTGAATGGAACGAACCTATTCGACAGGGCAATGATTTCATAGTCTGCACAATTGCAAAATTACCCTTAAATTCCTCGCCGCAGTGGATACATGAAGTTTATGGTTTTTTTCTAGCAGTTTTTACTTTTGCAATAGTCTTTGGAGCATTTGCCGCAAATGTTCTTTATGGAGCGATGCGCGCAGTACCAAAGTCACAACTTGAAACTGCTGTTTCATTTGGAATGACGGATGGACAAGTGTTTCGAAGAATATTGGTTCCTCAAATGTGGATATATGCACTTCCAGGACTTGGAAATTTATGGATGATTTTGATAAAGGCCACGCCGCTTTTGTTTTTACTCGGTATAGAAGATATCGTTTATTGGGCTAGAGAACTTGGTGGCACAAAGACTGCAAAATTTACAAGTTATCCGCATGGAGACTGGAGAGTATGGTATTTTTTTGGCTTACTCGTCTTCTATCTTATTTTTACAAGAATATCAGAAGTGACGATAGATGGTCTAACCAAACGTCTTTCTCGTGGAGCAGCTACGCTGGGTAGTAACTTACAAGGACAAGTTGGAAGATGAGCTGCTTTGAAATTATAACAGATTACGGGCTTCGATCGATCGGCTTAGGAGAGAGATTGTTACCTAAAACAGATTTTACAATTTGCCATCAGTTGACGCTTATTGGATCTGGTATGTTATGGAATATTTATTTTGGAACCGTTGCGCTTGCCAGTGGCTTTGTGCTCGCCACACTGTTAGCTTTGGGAAAGGCCGCAAATCATTTTTATCTAAGAAAAGCCTCCGAATGGTTTATATTCGTATTCAGAGGCTCACCCCTGTTCATCCAATTTTTCTTTGCCTATTTTTTATTTTTATCCTTAAAACAAAATTTCACATTTTTTTCCCCCTTAACATCAGCATGGGCTGGAGCCTTATTTGTTCTTTTTTGCAATACTGCAGCTTATAGTGGTGAGATATTTTATGGTGCCCTTAGAGCCATACCAAAAAATGATATTGAAGCTGCTGATGCTTATGGAATAACCGGTTGGGCTCGATTTCGGCGTATAATATGGCCAACTATGCTAAGGCTGGCTTGGCCGGCTTATACGAATGAAGCTATTTTTCTATTTCATGCAACTACGCTCGTATTTTTTTCAGGATTTCCAGCATGGCAACAACGGGGCGACGCACTTTACTATGCAAATTATTTTGCCGACAAAACTTTTAATCCTTTTATTCCATACCCAATTCTAGCCGGGTACTTTATTATTTTAACCCTTATTCTCATTGGCTTATTTGGCGTAGCTAATAGAAAATTAAATAATCACTTACCAAAAGAGCAACATTCCAAAATAAAGTTTAAAATAAAACTAATACGTTAGTTTTGTAGAAAATTATTGGACATACTATCAAACTAGTGTGATTTTCATCATAAAGAATTTTAATAATGTTAGATCCAGATAAAATCAAAAACGTTAGAATTGCAGCATGTGATCTTAATGGTCAGATGCGAGGAAAGATTTTACCTAAATTTGAAGAAAAGAAATTTAATGATGGCAGTATACGAATGCCTCTCTCAGCCCTGAACGTAGATGTTTTTGGTGCCGATATCGAGAACAGTCCTTTAGTTTTCGAAACTGGGGATCAGGATGGCTTATTAAAAAGCACCCATCGCGGTGCAATCCCAATTCCTTGGTTAAAAAACCCTACGGCACTAGTCCCGATGTCGATGTTCATGGAAACTGGAATGCCGTTTGAAGGTGATCCACGTTATGCTCTAGAGCGTATTTTAAAAAATTACGAGACAAAAGGATTAAAAGTTTTAGCCGCCACAGAGATGGAATTTCATCTAATAGACGAAAGCAAGAATTCTATTTTGCCACCCATCAATCCGATTTCAAAAAAACGATTATCTACTCCCGATATTCTTGGCATATCTGAACTTGATTGTTTCGAAGATTTCTTTACCGACCTTCAGGATAGTTGTGAACAAATGGGAATTAACGTGCAATCTATTATTTCCGAGTCAGGGTGTGGCCAATTTGAAGTTACACTCAAACATTGTGAGGCATTAAAAGCCAGTGATGATGCATGGTTATTCAAATCACTGGCCAAAGGGCTGGCCAGAAAACACGGCATGGCGGCAACATTTATGGCTAAACCCTATTTACAGGATGCAGGTAATGGCATGCATATCCATTTTTCAATTCTCAATCTTGATGGTGACAATATCTTTGATAATAAAACAAACGAAGGTTCAGAAGTTTTGAGATGGGCTGTTGCTGGATGTCTCAAGGGCCTTCGTGGTTCAACTTTGATTTTTGCTCCATTTGGAAATAGCTATAAAAGATTTGTAAAAAATGCTCATGCGCCAACTTCGGCACAGTGGGGTTACGAAAACAGAACAACTGCGATACGAATTCCAGGTGGTGACTTTGCATCAAAACGTATTGAACATAGAGTGGCAGGCGGTGATACTAACCCATATCTTGCCATGGCAGTAGTGTTGGGTTCTGCACTTTTAGGCATTGAAAATAAACTTAAGCCCGCAAGACCAGTATCGAATAATGGATATAGCAATAGGGCTGAAGAGCTGGCTGAAAGTTGGAAGGAAGCAATAGATTGTTTTGAAAATGATCCATTTATTAAAAAGATATTTTCTAACCAATTAATTGACAATTTAGTGAGAACCAAGCGACAAGAATTATCTGAATTTAAAAAGATTGTATCAAGTAAACATTGGAAATACTATGTTGCGGCAATTTAAGGGTATTTTATGAAAATAGGTATTCTAGAAGCAGGTCACGCTCCAACTGAAGTGCAAAATAAGGTTGGGGATTATTCTAAAATGTTTGAAAACCTATTTTCTGGCCAAGGGTTTGAGTTTAAGTCCTACGATATTGAGGCAATGGTTTTTCCTGCATCACCTTTTGAGGCAGAGGGTTGGCTAATCACTGGGTCCAGGCATGGTGTCTATGAAAAGCATAGTTTCATTAAACCGCTTGAAGAGTTTATTAGAAAAATTGAGAAAGAGAAAATCCCCCTGCTGGGTATTTGCTTTGGACACCAGATAATCGCACAAGCTCTAGGGGGAAAGGTAGAAAAATTTTCAGGCGGATGGTCGGTGGGTATCCAAGAATATAATTGGGATGGTGAAAGTATGTACTTAAATGCCTGGCACCAAGACCAAGTAATTGAAAAACCCGTGAAGGCTAAAGTTTTGGCTGAAAATTCATTCTGCAAGTATGCCGCATTAAGTTACGGAAATACCATTTTAACAACTCAACCACACCCAGAATTTACTCACGAAGTTATAAAGGGTTTGGTTGAAACCAGGGGAAAAGGTCGTGTGCCAGAGAACTTATTAAAAGAAGCTTTGAGTAATTTCGATATGGAAGTATCTTTAAATGAAATAGTTAATAAGTTCAGCACGTTACTACATGGTGGAAGATGAGTAAATTAGATGAAATGATCTCGAGTTTTCCTGAGGCAGCAAAAGAATATATTAAAGGCAAGAAATTGGATGAAGTGGAATGTGTTATTGCCGATCTTCCCGGGATAGCGCGAGGAAAGGCTGTTCCCGCTACAAAGTTTTCTCGGCAAAATTCTTTTCATCTTCCAGACTCCATATTTTTTCAAACAATAACTGGTGGTTGGGGCGAAGCGGCCGGTGAAGAAGGTTTCGTTGAAAGAGATATGATACTGAAGCCTGATATCTCAACCGCTTCAGCAGCACCATGGACAGGTGATTGGACTTTACAAGTTATTCATGACGCGTTTGATCGTAAAGATGAACCCATACCGTTTGCCCCCAGAAATGTTTTAAAAAGAGTCGTTTCCCTATATCACGAAAAGGGCTGGGACCCCATTGTCGCTCCAGAAATGGAATTCTTTCTTGTTGCTCGCAATCTAGATCCTGCTAACCCAATCGAGGCGATGATGGGACGGTCAGGGCGCCCTGCTGCCGCTCGGCAGGCATATTCAATGACTGCAGTTGATGAATTTGGCCCAGTAATAGATGATATTTACGACTTTTCCGAAGCGCAGGGTTTTGAAATTGACGGTATTACACAAGAAGGTGGTGCAGGCCAGCTGGAAATTAACCTCCGACATGGATGCCCAATAAAACTTGCCGATGAGGTGTTCTATTTCAAGAGGTTAATACGAGAAGCAGCCTTACGGCATGACTGTTTTGCAACCTTTATGGCGAAGCCAATTGAAAATGAGCCAGGCAGCGCCATGCATATTCACCACTCTATCATTGATTTAGAGAGTGGGTTTAATGCATTTTCAGGCCCTCAAGGAGGGGAGACAGATCTATTTTACCACTTCATCGGTGGACTACAGAAATACATGCCGGCAGCGATTGCCGTGATGGCTCCCTACGTGAACTCCTATCGTCGCTATGTAAAAGACCATGCTGCACCAATAAACTTGGAATGGGGTCGAGACAATAGAACCACAGGAATACGAATACCCTTGTCTGATCCAGAGGCGAGACGGATTGAAAATAGAGTGGGTGGTATGGATTGTAATCCATATCTAGGAATAGCTGCTTCATTAGCTTGTGGTTATTTGGGAATGGTAAATGAAATTCGCCCAATCAAGCAATTCCGTGGTGAAGCATACGAAGGAGAAGCTGAAATACCCCGAATTATGGGACAGGCGCTTGATATTTTTGAACAGGCAACAGATTTTCATCAAGTGCTACATCCAGAGTTTGCTCGGGTTTACTCAATAGTTAAAAGAGCAGAATATGACGAGTTTCTACAAGTCATTAGTCCTTGGGAACGAGAACACCTTTTACTAAACGTATGAATTTATTGCATTCAAATGATACCTTAGGGAAGTATCCAGATAGCTGGTACGCGGCAACGGCTAAACATTTAGATCCATTTCCAATTCTCAAGGGAGCCAAAAAATATGATGTATGTATAGTGGGTGCTGGATATACAGGCTTAAGCACCGCACTCCATTTATCAAAGTTAGGCTATTCTGTAGCTGTTTTAGAAGCTCATAGAGTTGGATTTGGAGCCTCAGGCCGTAACGGTGGTCAACTTGGTGCTGGCCAAAGAGTAAGCCAAGATGAACTTGTAAGTTATTTGGGTGAAAAACACGCACATAATCTTTGGCTTCTTGCCAAAGATGCTGTGAACACGGTTAAAGAGATTATAAAAACAAACAAAATCGACTGTCACTTAAAACCAGGTGTTGCAACATTAGGTTTCAATTCGAAAGAGGTCAAAGGACTTCATCAGTATGCCGAGTATCTTGAGAAAAAATATAATTATGATGGATTGGAGAAATTAGATCATAAAGTCTGCAGTGCAATCTGTGGCTCTGAAAAATACAAAGGTGGCATTTTGGATATGAATGCTGCTCACCTGCATCCACTGAGATTTGTTTTTGGCTTGGCAAAAGCTGCAATCCAAGCTGGGGCTGATATTTTTGAGAAATCTGAAGTAACAAGTTTGTTGCCTGGCAAAGTAAACAGAACATTAACAAATTCGGGGGAAATTCAATCTGAATTTGTTGTTCTGGGATGCAACGGATATCTAGGCAACTTAGAGCAAAAAGTTGCAGCCAAAGTCATGCCCATAAATAATTTTATAGTAGCTACCGAGCCGCTTGGTGATAGAGCCAAAAGTGTTCTTGCTAAAGACATAGCAGTGGCTGATACAAAATTCGTAGTAAATTATTTTCGCCTTTCAGATGATCAACGACTTTTATTTGGGGGGGGTGAGAATTATTCTTATAAGTTCCCCACAAACATTACTTCAACAGTTTTGAAACCAATGTTGGAGATATTTCCTCACTTATCTAATGTAAAAATAGATTATGCATGGGGTGGAACATTAGGAATTACAATGAATAGAATGCCATATTTTTGTCGAGTAACAGACACAATTTTATCTGTTTCAGGTTTCTCAGGTCATGGTTTAGGGACAGCAACTCACGCAGGAAAACTGCTTTCACTGGCTATAAACGGACAACAAGACGGCTTTAACACAATGGCTAATATCCCAATTAAGTCTTTTCCCGGCGGAGCAAAATTTAAAAGTCCTCTGCTTATCCTGGCTATGAGCTGGTATGCATTGCGCGATAGATTAGGCATTTAAGGAACAGCCTTATTTATTCATTTTGCTTAACTGTTCCTGTAAATCAGATAGCTGCTTTTTAATCGACTCTAATTCTTCTGTTTTGTTATTAACTTCGTCCCCCGCAGTACCTTCTTTAGAAGAAGTTTGCATAGGCCAATTCCCAAAACCATTTGAAAAGGCAGCTAAAAAAGCTTCTTGTTGCGCTTTGATTGCTTCAAAGCCAGGCAGAGTATTGGAAGACGAAATATTCTCAAGCATTTTTTGTTGTCCCTCTCTGAGCATCTCAAATGACATTTCAAGAAATTGAGGCACTACAGATGTAGCTTGGGTGGTGTAGGATCTCACCAAATCAGTAAGAACATCGATTGGTAAAACGCTTTCTCCCCGACTTTCATGCTCGGCTATAATTTGTAAAAGATACTGTCGCGTTAGATCGTCACCTGATTTTAGATCAAGGATCTGTACATCCCTACCTTCATGTATAAATTTTGCAATGTCTTCGAGGGTTACATAGTCGCTCGTCTCAGTGTTATATAACCTTCGACTTGCGTATCTTTTTATTAATAAAGTCTCTTTTTTTTCCGACAAAGTACCCTCCAAATGCAGCACTGCGGCACAGTTTATGCTGTTGCAGAAAAAAAATAAAGGGTGTGTTATCCACACACCCTAAAAATTCGAAGGGAGGATTTCGAATTTATTTAACCGTAGCCACTTTCTTACTTGCCGCTGCCACATCTTTAGAGGCTTTTTTTACTGCGGAAGACGCTTCTTCTGTCATTTCCTTGCCTGCTGCCATAATAATTTCAACAGTTTCCATTTGTACCTTTTTTGCTATCTCGGTAAAAGCGGTCACATTTTCTGATGCCAATTCAGCTTGATTTGAAGCAAATTCTGTCATAGCTGCGACATAATTTGCTGGTTCTTCCTTTGCTGATGAAACAGCTTGCAGTTTACCAATAGTATTTTTTGCCCATGCCGTAGAAATTTCGGTAGATTTACTCGCTGCTTCTAAAGCTACATTAGCAAGCTTCTCATTTAATAAAGCAGAACTTTTGAATGTTTTTTCAACGCCAACAGTATCAAATGGAAAATTTCCCATCATATCTTTCATTAATTTGTTAATGTCGTCTAAGTTTGACATCTCGAACTCCTAGTTATGTAGTTAAATTAACTTTATATTGTTGTTACATGCTGCACCGCAGAAATGCAACACCTTTTTTCTGCATTGCAGCATTTTAGCTTTTTTTAAGTACGTATGTCCCGGGAGCATCTGACAACGAAGGATAACTTTTAGATCCTTCCTTTCTCGCCTTCACTTTTTCACCAGAGAAGGATCCTATCCATTTTTCCCATACGGGCCACCAACTACCAGAAAAATGAGTTGCATTTATTTGCCAAGTCTCAGCGTCTGAATCTAAATTTTCATTTAGGTAGTAACCATATTTATTTTTATGGGGAGGATTTATTATTCCAGCAATATGCCCAGATTCTGCTAGTATAAATTTTTTATCTTTTGATCCCATTAATTGAACTCCCCTATAGCTATCTTTCCAAGCGGCTATATGATCTGTCTCACATCCAATTGCACATATAGGTATACTTATGTCGTTTAGTGATATGGCAGTTCCCCCAACCTCAAACTTCCCAAGTGAAAAACTATTTTTTTGGCATAGGCCACGTAGATATTCTATTGCCATTTTGCCCGGCAAGTTTGAACCATCGCCATTCCAATACAGCAAATCAAAAGCCGGAGGAGATTGACCCATCATGTAACTTTTAATAGCGGGTGAGTATATCAGATCGTTAGATCGCAAAAAACTAAAGGTGCGAGCCATAATAAAACTTTTCAGAATACCCGATTGCGTAACCTCTCGCTCTATTGAGTCTATGAAATCATTTTGCAGAAAAGGGGTAAATTCTCCTTGTTCCGCAAAGTCGGTCAAAGTTGTAAAAAAAGTTGCAGCCCGAATTGAATTATCATTAATTTTGTTAAGATATGCTATCGTTAACCCAAGCGTAGTTCCTCCAATACAATACCCAATTGCATTTATTTGTTTTTGTGAGGTGATAGACTTAATCACCTGAATTACATTCAGATAACCTTCAGTAATATAGTCATTCATTCCTACATCAGAATAACTATCATCTGGATTGATCCAAGATACTACAAAAACAGTGTAGCCTTTCGATACAAGCCAGGAAATAAAACTATTTTGCTTTCTTAAATCAAGAATGTAAAATTTGTTTATCCATGGAGGAAATATAACCAAGGGTATCTGATGAACAGTTTTCGTTTTAGGGCTATATTGAATAAGCTCTAATAGCCTATTTCTAAAGACAACCTTTCCGTCTTGTGTTCCTAGATTTTTTCCTACCTCAAAAGCTTGTTCGTCAGCCAAACGAACTATTAACTCTCCATCATTAGCCTCTAAATCTGCAATTAAGTTTTCAAGACCATCTATCAAAGATTGACCGTTTGTCTTCAAAGCAAGCTCAAGAGCATCAGGGTTGGTGCCTAAAAAATTAGTTGGTGCCATCATCTCAACAATTTGATCTGTAAAATAGATTAATCTTTTTCTCTCTTTTTCCGACAAACCATCAATATTTTGAGCTGTCTTTTTGATTAGATCAGAATTTTGCAAGTATTGATTTTTAACAAAATTGAAGTAGGGATTTAAGCTCCACAAAGGATTTTCAAATCTCGAATCCTTAGTATAGCTATCTATGGTTGGGGCATCGGAAGCTACGAATGCATGCTGCATTTCCACCATATTTTGCAAGGTTTTTCCCCAAAATTCTACTTGCTGTTCCAAAATTTTATATGGATTTTCAGCCATATTTTGCCAGTAAGCCGAGGCTGCTGATATCGCCAAATCTTGACCAGGTCCTTGAAGGCCTGGATCTAAAGATTTCTTATTCTGCACTACCGTAAGGAACCGTTTAGTAAGCAGGTCCAGCTTTTTCAAATTTTGATTTAAAACATCACCAGTTTCCACAAGTGAATTACTTTTACCTGTCATGATAAATTTTCCGTGTGGTTTTTCTGCTTTGCAGCATTGCAAAATTGAGTTACTAGAAATCACTAGGAAGTTCAACTGTACGCTTAAGGATGCGATATGCATAAGACATTCGGCTACGACTTTATGGAAACAATAAGAAATACTAATCAATGGTTAGGAGCTACCGCCAAATCTTTTGCATCCTATCCAGCCTATGAAATCACCCCAAACCCTATGATGAATTGGTTAGCAGCTTGGGGAGAAGTCACCGAGCGCAGCTTTGAGCGTATGGTCGCAAAACCCGACTGGAACATTGATAGTTTTACCTGTGAAGATGGGCGCGATCACTTAGTAGACATCAAAATAAAAATTAAAAAACCTTTCGGTGACTTAGTTCATTTTGATGTGCAAGACAGAAAAGCGATAAATAAAAAAGTATTATTGATAGCGCCGATGTCTGGTCATTATGCTACACTTTTGACTTCCACAGTCCATAGCTTGATAGCGGATTGTGAGGTTTATATTACTGACTGGCATAATGCCCGGGATATTCCCGTTTCGGCGGGAAAATTTGATATAGAAGACTATACCAAGTATCTTATTGAATTTATGAAATATCTTGGGCCAGATATACATGTTGTTGCTGTCTGCCAACCTGCCCCACTTGCTCTCGCCGCAACAGCTTTTGTCAGTGAATATGAAAAAAATAGCATACCCAAAAGTTTGATTCTTATTGGTGGCCCAATCGATCCTGATGCCAACCCAACAGAAGTAACCGATTTTGGGCGCCGAGTAACAATGGGACAATTAGAGCATACAATGATCCAGAATGTTGGTGTGAAATATGCCGGAATAGGGCGGCAAGTTTATCCTGGCTCATTACAACTTTATTCATTTCTTTCTATGAATATGGATCGACATTCACGAGCATTTATGGATCAAATTTTTCGGGTAGCTAAAGGAGAAGCTTCAGATCACGATAAGCACAATAAATTTTATGATGAGTATTTGGCTGTAATGGATATGCCTGCAGAATTTTATCTCTCAACAGTAGAGCGTATATTTAAAAAACGTGAAATTGCTGAAAATAAATTCTCCATAGATGGTATGAAAATAGATTTTTCCAAAATTACTAGCGTGAACATTATGACTGTAGAGGGCGGGAAAGATGATATATCAGCTCCTGGTCAGTGCTATGCCGCTCTTGAGCTCTGTACTGGTTTAAACGAAAATAAAAAGTCGAGCTATGTTGAACCAGACGCAGGGCATTATGGAATATTTGCCGGACGTTACTGGCGCAACAAAATTAGGCCACTAGTTTTGGACGTTATGAACAAAAATTAGATATTTCTAAGCTGAAACAAAATCAAAAATACTATCAATCATTTTCTGAGTACCCTGCGAAAACTCCAGGCTGCAAGGATATGTTTTATTATTTAAAACAGTATCGCTAAACGCCTCAATCTGATTGACATAGTGTGAAACACCTGGATAGCTAAAAATCGTTTCTGCTCCATTGTTCATCCTCTGAGTTATTTCAGCTTTATCATACACTAACGGATTAAAAGGGGCGGTTAGTTTTATAAATCCTTCTGTCCCTTGGAAAGTTACTTCTTGCCGTGGAGCCATTCGCATAGATGTGATGCTGGTAAACTTAAAATTTGGAAAATCAAATGCAGCTAGCGCCCATACATCAACACCATTTTCATATTTTATATCTGCATGGCGAATTGTTAAAGGTTCTTGATCTGTAACAAATCGTACTGATCCAAGAGTGTAAACGCCTATGTCGGGTAATCCGCCGCCACCTAATTGTGAGCTATTACGAATGTTTTGATGGTCCGTTTTGTTATTGTAACTAAAAACTGCATCAACTTGAATTAATTCACCCAAAGTTCCCGACTGAATTATTTCTTTTGCCTTTATCCATTGTGGGTGGTGCACAATCATGTATGCCTCGGCTATCAATAAACCAGATTTGTTTCTCAGCTCAATTAATTCATTTATTTCAGTGGATTTCATTGCAATCGGTTTTTCACAAAGCACATGTTTGCCAGCCTGAATCGCCCGCTTAGTCCAATCAACATGCATAGTATTTGGTAAAGGGATGTACACGGCATTTATTCTATTGTCCGCTAAGAGTTGGTCATAATCATCGAAAACGTCTATACCAGGCTCAAGTCGCACAAAAGGAGCGGCTTTTTGTTTTGAACGCGTTGCAAGTGCCAGAAAGCGATTGTTTTTTGACAACTGCATCGCGGGCGTTAGGTGCTCAAGAGCAAACTTCGACGCTCCTAACACGCCCCAATTTAAATGATCCATATTCGCCTCCAAATCTCACAATGTTTAGGATGGGGCTAATTGAGGGAAAATTTCAAGAGCTATGAATTAATCAAACCTCTTTCCATAGCCATTTCACGCATTTTGTCCTGTAGTTTTTCAAAAGCACGGACTTCGATTTGTCTCACACGCTCTCGGCTTACACCATAATTTTCGCTCAGCTCTTCAAGTGTTTTTACCTCATCCACCAAACGTCTCTGGGTTAAGATATCTCTTTCCCTATCATTTAATCCACTCATTGCTGAATTTAACATATCCCGGCGCATGGATAACTCATTCTGCATTTCATAATCAGCAGCCTGATCCGCATCTTCGTCTTCTAACCAGTCTTGCCATTCCATAGAGCCTTCACCATCAGCGTTCACCATAGCGTTTAGCGAAGCATCACCTCCTGAAAGTCTACGGTTCATGGAAATCACTTCGTCTTCAGAAACCCCTAAATCTCCCGCAATTTTTGTAACATTATCGGGATGCATATCCCCCTCATCCAAAGCACCGATCCGTGATTTAGCTTTACGCAAATTAAAAAATAACTTTTTTTGTGCGCTGGTTGTCCCCATTTTAACTAGTGACCAACTCCTGAGAATATATTCCTGAATACTCGCTCTGATCCACCACATAGCATAGGTAGCCAGACGAAAGCCTTTTTCCGGATCAAACCGCTTTACAGCCTGCATGAGACCTACATTTGCTTCAGAAATGACTTCCGCTTGAGGTAATCCGTATCCTCGGTAGCCCATTGCAATTTTTGCGGCTAATCTCAAATGAGATGTAACCATTTGATGAGCGGCATCGGCATCCTGTTCTTCTATCCAACGCTTAGCCAGCATATATTCTTGTTCAGGTTCCAACATTGGGAATTTTCTTATTTCCTGCAAATATCTGCTCAAGCCATTTTCTGGGCTTGGAGCTGGAAGATTTCTATAGTTACTCATCTTTTCCTATCAATATTTCTCAAAAAGTTTCAAGTTATGTTAATTAGGCCCCCAAAACGATGTTGAAACCATAGAGTTAAACTCGATTGGGATCCTTTTATATATTAATTATATTCATGTTTTCAACCCCTTGGCCAAATTTTTGAGATCTAATGGCATTTCCACTGAAAATTTCATTGGTTTTTTTGTAATGGGGTGAATAAAGCCTAGTAATGACGCATGCAAAGCTTGCCGCTCGAATTTCTTGATTAAACTAAAACCTTCCTCGTTAAAGGCTTTATTAGAAATTTTTTTCCGCTTCCCATAGGTCCCATCTCCAATTAGTGAGTGGCCCAAATGAGCCATATGTGCTCTAATCTGATGTGTTCTTCCAGTTTCAAGCCAGCATTCA
>JAAXIY010000054.1:0-8319 GCA_012270125.1 Paracoccaceae bacterium | reverse complement strand
ATGAGCCATATGTGCTCTAATCTGATGTGTTCTTCCAGTTTCAAGCCAGCATTCAATCTTAGAAATGGCCTGTGGGTTTCCATACTTCTCAAGCACCTTAAACCGGGTCACAGCATGCTTACCTCCTTCAAATAAAACACTTTGGCGTTGGCGGTCATGTTTATGACGTGCTAGATGAGTAGAAATTTTGATTACATTTCCAGGCTCGAAAGAAACACCCTTGATACCTTTGAGCCTAGGGGATGCTAAATCAGGGATGCCAAAGCAAAATGCGTGGTAGACCCTTTCAACACTATGCCTTTCAAATTGCTCTGCAAGGCCATGATGGGATTTGTCGTTTTTAGCTACTACGATAAGACCACTTGTATCTTTATCTATCCTATGAACAATACCCGGCCGTCTCTCCCCACCAATACCAGACAGACTATTTTGACAATGAAAAAGCAATGCATTTACAAGTGTATCTTTTGGCGAACCAGGAGCGGGATGAACAACCATACCTGCCGCTTTATTTATAACTAAAAGATCATCATCCTCATAAATTATATCTAATTTTATTTTTTGAGGCAGTGTCTCAATTGGCTCCAACTCGGGCATTACAACCTTGACCATCTGCCCTTCAGCTACTTTAGAGGATGGGTTAAGCTCTATTTTCCCATCAATCTGAATATGACCACCCGTAATAAGACGCGTTAATCGTGTCCGAGATAATCCAGCTTGGGCTGGCGCATCACGTGAAAGCGCTTTATCTAGTCTAGAGGGCGGGCTGCTTAAAATGGAGAAAGTTATAATGGACAAGGATGATTTACCTCCTAACGTTGATTTTCAATTACCTAAAAATTTAAGGTTCTTACAACGTTTAGTGACAATGCTAACTGCATCAATGATTGTAGGAATTTTAATAATAGTAACTCTTCTTGTCATTAAAATTCGCTCAGAAGATCTGAATTTTCCTAATAACTTGTTATTACCTGACGGAACAAAACCTGTCGCGTTTACACAGACAAAAGATTGGTACTCTGTCGTCACAGAAGACAATGATATTCTTATCTACAAAAATGATGGAACATTGATTAAATCGATAAAAGTCTCAGGTTTAGATTAGTTTTAGTCAAGTAATGCACTAAATTCACGCCACTCTCCTGCGGACATGCCGCTCGTTTCCTTTGTGACGCTCTCTCCCTTGATCATTCGCTTAACACAATCTAATGCCTTAGAAGACAACGTGGCTCCCCCCAGTCTATAATCTTCAAAAGCTGTGTATGCGAAAGGCACCCAATCGCTTACCACTTTACAAATTTCGTCTGCATAAACTCTGATTTCATATTGGGCGTGAGCGTCTGCACGCAAACGCAGAAAGTGTAATAAATTGTGCAAATCTACTTTCCAATACCATTGAGTATAGATATTTGCAGGCAAATTCATTCGGGCCAGTTCACGTGCAAGACCTTTTTGACCCTCTTGGCTTATCATTTGCTCATAATGATCATACGCTTGCGATGAGTCATCTTTCAGTAATCTAAGAACTGTTTCCGCTTCCTGCCCCGTCAAAACCTCTCCACGGCCTTGATTGTTGACAACCGATTGAGCCGCTAGTGCTTCAGGTTCGGGAATATAAAACTCACGATCCAGAATAGAATAACGTGCTGAGTATTCGTTAACATTTGCCGTCCTATGTCTAATCCATTGCCTAGCGACAAAAACTGGCAGTTTTACATGTAATTTCAATTCACACATTTCGAATGGCGTGGAATGCCAATGTCTCATCAAGTATCGTATAAGACCTTCATCGTTTTGAACTGACTTTGTACCACGACCATAACTAACACGAGCTGCTTGGCATATAGCAGCATCGTCACCCATATAGTCAATCACCCGAATAAAACCATGATCGAGAACAGGGTAGATCTTATAAAGATGGTTCTCCATACCTGAGCTTACAGCACGAAGTGTTAGATTTTGCTCTGACCTCAAAGCATCTACATCGGCTTGTTGTTCAGGTGTCACTGGCATCTTCGAATCCTTTTACACGATTTTGCTTACCATATATTGTGCACTTAAGAGAATAAACCGCAACATACATTTTCTGTTTAAAAATCAGATTGGTGCTAGCTTTATTTAAAATCTGTGGCTAAAAGTTGATTTACAGCCTCATAACGATAAAAAGTTGTATCTCAAAGAAAATGATTAGGGAAAGTATCAATTATGAAAACGAAGTATTTGCATACAATGGTTCGAGTTAAAGATCTCGATGTTTCAATAGCTTTTTATGAACTATTAGGGCTTAAAAAAATTCGCCATTATGACAGTGAGCAAGGAAGATTTAGTTTAATTTTTATGGCTCCAGAAGGCCAAGAGGATTGCCCTGTTGAATTAACATACAATTGGGACGGCGACGATGAGCTTCCCAGTGATAGCAGACACTTTGGACACTTGGCTTATGAGGTAGAAAATATCTACAAAATGTGTACCCATTTGATGGAAAATAATGTGATCATCAATCGCCCACCGCGCGATGGAAGAATGGCGTTTGTAAGATCTCCAGACAATATATCAATAGAACTTTTACAAGCGGGAAATTCACTCGAACCAGCTGAACCTTGGTTATCAATGGAAAATACTGGACACTGGTAATTAGAACAATTTGCAAAAATTCGAAAAAGTTAGGAATTCAGTCCGCCTGATTCAGAAATGAAATCCTTAATATCAATGATTAAGGTTTCAAATTCTTGTTTGGCACAAGATTGACCAGTGCACCATTGATAAAGATCTTGGTCATTTTCGGATAGTAGCTTTTCATAAAGCTCTAATTCTTCTTCAGTCATAAAATCTAGACGCAACTTTGAGAAATTTTTTAAGATCAAATCCATTTCTTTAGTCCCACGCCGCATGGAACGCATTATTAATTTTTTACGTTTTATTTCCAAATCACTCATTTTTAATTATTTTCTGTAAGCTTTGAGCTTTTCTTCTAGTTTATCAATTCTCTCAACTGATTTAATCATATTTAGACGTAATATACGCAATTCCTTCACAACTTCTTGTAAGCTATCCGCTGATCGGTCTAATTTACTAGGAGCCTCAACTCCAGATCCTTCAGCGCTAATTAGCCAAGTTATTGAAACATTTAGTAAGCCTGCAAGCATAGAAAGGCGGTTAGCACGCGGTTCAGAATTATCATTTTCCCAAGATTTAATCGTGGAATTTTTCACTCCAAGGCGCTTCGCTAAATCGTTTTGAGATAAATTTGAATTTTCTCTTGCAGCTGCCAATCGATCGCCAAAAGTAGCTTTGTCTGGCCCATACCAATCCATATTATTCCACCCGCCGTGCCCAGAGTATATTGCTTGATTGAATTATCACTGCACATTAAGACAATTCAAACAATTGTACAAATGGGTCAAAAAATGAGTATGCTTTCGAACAATCTGGCACGAGTTAAACCCTCCCCAACAATTGCTATGTCCAGCTTAGCAACAAAAATGAAATCAAATGGGCGAGATGTTATTTCGCTTTCCGCTGGAGAGCCTGACTTTGATACACCTGATCATATTAAAGCAGCAGCAATCGATGCAATAAAAGCAGGCAAAACGAAATATACGGATCCAGATGGGATGCAATCTTTAAAAGAAGCCGTTTGTGCAAAATTTGAGTTAGAAAATGACTTAATCTACAAAACAAGTCAGATTTCTATCGGAACCGGCGGTAAGCAAATTCTGTACAATGCTTTAATGGCAACACTGAACCCAGAAGATGAAGTCATAATACCTGCTCCCTACTGGGTGTCTTATCCAGATATGGTTTTACTCGCCGGTGGAACGCCTATTTTTATCGAGGGCAGTGCCGCCAATAATTATAAGATCACTCCTCAACAACTAGAAAATTCAATTACAGCCAAAACTAAATGGTTCATATTTAATTCTCCTTCAAACCCTACTGGTGCGGGCTACTCAAAAACTGAGCTCAAAAAACTCACGGAAGTTTTGATGAAATTCCCGAATGTGTTAGTTATGACAGACGATATGTATGAGCACTTAGCTTACGACAATTTTGTTTTTAGTACGCCAGCGCAAATAGAACCAAAATTGTATGAAAGAACTCTTACTTGCAACGGTGTATCAAAAGCATATGCAATGACTGGCTGGCGGATTGGTTTTGCAGGAGGACCAGAAGAGTTAATTAAGTCTATGCGCAAAGTGCAAAGTCAAAGCACCTCAAATCCATGCACCATTAGCCAATGGGCAGCTTTAGCTGCACTAAATGGGTCTAAGAATTTTATTTCTGAAAATAACGAAAAGTTTGTTCGCCGCAGAAACTTAGTTGTCGAGAACCTAAATATGATAGAGGGAATTTCTTGCCCTGTTCCAGAAGGAGCATTTTACGTCTATCCTAATATTTCAGATCTAATAGGTAGAACAACAAAGAATGGTAAGGTAATTTTAACGGATGAAGATTTTTGCACAGCACTACTTGAAGAAGTTGGTGTCGCCGTCGTATTTGGTTCTGCTTTCGGGTTGTCCCCAAATTTTCGCATCAGCTATGCAACATCAGACAAGCTTTTAATCGATGCCTGTAAAAGAATTAATAAATTTTGCAGATCTCTCTCTTAATACTTTGGAGAAAAACGCTGTATATTGACAACGAGGCGTGTAAATAAAAAAACGCACGCGGAACCTAAACCTAGGACTAAGCCTAACCAAATTCCCTGCGGTCCAAAATTGTAATGAAAGCTTAAAAGATAACCTATTGGCAAACCAATTATCCAATAACTTATTATCGCTAAATACATTGGTATTGTTGTATCATGTAGGCCACGAAGCAAGTGTATTGCAAGAGCCTGTCCACCATCTACTAACTGAAACAAAGCAGCCAAGGCTAAAAGTGAAACACCAATTTTCATAATTAAATTTGCGCTAAGTTCTTCAGGATTCAAAAATGCAGAAATTAAAAAATTTGGTATCCCCAAAAAAACTATGATAGCCAACAATGAGACTGCAAGCGATATTATGAGCGCTGCCCAGCATTCATTTACAATCTCACGTTTGTTTTTCTTTCCAAAAGCCGAACTCACTCTAATTGTTGCTGCATCTGATAAGCCCAAATGAAGCATAAAAGTTATGCTTGCCAGTTGTAGAGCAATTCCATGCGCTGCTAATTCAATTTGACCAATCCATCCCATCATAATTGAACTTGCAGAAAACAAACCTGCTTCGGCTAAACTACTTATTCCAATGGCTGACCCCATTTTTGAAACTAGCCCTATCACCGGCCAGTCTGGTCGCCAAAAACGAACAAATAAATTGTGCTGTGGAAGCTTTACTTTAGCATAAACAAGAAAACTTATGCACATAAATAAGTTTACAAATACCGTTGCAATACCTGCGCCAACAATTCCCAGTTCGGGCAAACCTAATTTTCCAAATACAAGCAAATAGTTGACCAGAAGGTTTAACAAAACAGCAAGCATGGAGATATAAAAAGTGACTTTTACGTATTCTAATCCTGCTAAGTAACATCGCAAAACAGAGGCACTTAAAGCAGGAAACATAGCAATTCCAGAAAAGATGAGATAGTCGGAAGCCAATATTGCTAGATTTAGTTCCTGTCCCAGAAATAAAAGAACCGTTTCTGAAAACAAAAAAATTGGAAAAACGAACAAACCAAAAGCAAAGCTTAACCATAGAGCCATTCTTGTAATTCGTCTTATTTTTACAGTATCACTTTCGGATTTGGCCGTTGAGACCAAAGCCACAACAGCAAATGAAAACCCTGCGCCAAAAATAAAAATAATGAAAAATATTGTTGTACCCAAAACAAGCGCCGCAAGTGACTCGGTCGAGTAACGCCCAACAATCAAGGTATCCCCTACACCAATTAGTATCTGCGCGATATGCCCTCCAATTAATGGCAAAGACAGTAAAAAAAGAGAACGTATGTAACTAAAAAGCATCATTACAGCGCGTTATCTTTAAAAAATAAAAATGTAAATTACGTCGGTGATGTAATTTCCTATATTATTAATTTAAGATGAAAATAAGAAAGTGACCTACTATTAAAATTGCTCTCTTCCCCTAAAGACGTTGACCTGTCATACTATCATTAAAAAGAGCAGAAACATGAATGATTTACTTTCCGTTAGCAACGAAGTGGAATACGACGCTTCGTCTATAGAAGTCCTAGAGGGCTTAGAGCCGGTTCGAAAACGGCCTGGCATGTATATTGGTGGCACCGATGAAAGAGCTCTCCATCATATGGTTTCCGAAATATTAGATAATTCTATGGATGAAGCGGTCGCTGGCCATGCCAATAGAATTGAAGTGGAGTTACATTCAGATTACTCGATAAGTATTAAAGATAATGGAAGAGGCATTCCGACTGAGCCACACCCAAAGTTTCCAGAGAAATCAGCTTTAGAGGTGATTTTCTGCACATTGCACGCTGGCGGTAAGTTCAGTGGTAAAGCTTATCAAACATCGGGTGGCTTACATGGCGTAGGAGCTTCAGTTGTAAATGCTTTATCAGACCAAATGATTGTTGAGGTTGCTCGAAACAGAGAGCTTTATCGTCAAAATTTTTCAAGAGGGAACCCAACTCAGGCGATAGAAAAGTTGGGAGCAGCACCAAACAGGCGTGGCACAATGGTGCAATTCCATCCCGACGAGCAAATTTTTGGAAGTCATCGTTTTAAACCTGCAAGGCTTTTTAAAATGATTAGGTCTAAGGCCTATCTCTTTAGTGGTGTTGAGATAAGATGGAAATCAGCTATTGATGATAACTCGACCCCCATCGAAGCAAGCTTTCATTTTCCAGGAGGGTTATCTGATTACTTAGCTGAAACACTTGAAAATAATTCAACCTACTCCGAGAAACCATTTTCAGGCAGTGTTGATTTTCAGGAGAGATTTCAAAGTGCTGGAAAAGTGGAATGGGCTATAAATTGGACGCCAGCGCGAGATGGCTTTATACAATCTTATTGCAATACAGTGCCAACACCCGAAGGCGGAACGCACGAAAACGGTTTTTGGTCTGCTATTTTAAAAGGTATCAGGGCATATGGAGAACTCATCAATAATCGGCGAGCCAAAGATATAATTCGTGAAGATTTAATCGCAGGTGGCTGTGCATTAGTAAGCTGTTTTATTCGTGAACCAGAGTTTGTAGGTCAAACCAAAGACAGGTTAGCTACGGTAGAAGCTCAAAGGCTAGTAGAAAATTCTGTTCGCGATCATTTTGATAATTGGCTTGCAGCTGACACTAAATCCGCCGGAGCAATTTTAGACTTTTTAATACTGAGAGCAGAAGAACGCTTAAGACGTCGTCAAGAAAAAGAAACTCAAAGAAAAACAGCAACAAAAAAACTACGTTTACCAGGCAAGTTAGTTGATTGCTCTGCAACAAACCGTGATGGGACTGAACTTTTTATTGTAGAAGGCGACAGTGCTGGCGGTTCGGCAAAAATGGCTAGAGATCGAAAAACTCAAGCTCTTTTGCCACTGAGAGGTAAAATTTTAAATGTTTTAGGTGCCGCCAGCTCAAAATTGGGATCCAATCAAGAAATTAGTGATTTAACACAAGCTTTAGGCGTAGGGCTTGGAACAAGATTTAATCTTGATGATTTGCGTTACGATAAAGTTATTATAATGACTGATGCTGATGTTGATGGAGCACATATAGCATCTTTGCTGATGACTTTCTTTTTCACTCAAATGCGTCCTCTAATCGACTATGGACATCTTTATTTAGCCTGTCCCCCACTCTTTCGACTTACCCAGGGGTCAGAGCGTGTTTACTGCCTTGACGAAACAGAAAGAGATACATGGCTAGAAAATGGACTTGGTGGTCGCGGCAAAATAGATGTGAGCAGATTTAAAGGCCTAGGTGAAATGGATGCTAAAGATCTGAAAGAAACCACAATGGACCCTTCTTCCAGAAAGCTAATAAGAGTCAGTATTGATGATCAAGAACCAGGCGAGACAAGTAATTTGGTGGATCAGCTTATGGGAAAAAAGCCAGAGCTCCGGTTTCAGTACATTCAAGAAAATGCAAAATTTGCTGATGAATTAGATATATAAAAAAAGACGTTTAAATAAATTACCAATAACTCAAATTTATCATTCAATAAAAAGTTTAATAAAATTAATGAAAAAAAAGACTGATATAACTGCTGGAGGAAATATGCTGTCATATGCTTCAATCATGCTCTTAGCAGGTATAGGGATACCAATCTTGGCTGCGATGAATGCCTCATTAGGAAAACATCTAAATTCACCTGTGGCGGCATCAGCTTTTGCTTTTTTTATAGCTTTTTGTATTGCGCTA
>JAAXIY010000058.1 GCA_012270125.1 Paracoccaceae bacterium | reverse complement strand
GCAGATAATCAGGTACTAGTTTTGAATGACGAGGATCGCCTTGAAAACGTAAATGTTTCTTTGTTACGTCGCCAAGGTGATAATGTGATAATTCGTTCACGCGATTTACCTGGTAAAGAGGTAGTGGCACAACGATCTCCCCTTTTGGGCACAGGGATAAAAGTAAGAGCGGTTAGATCGGGAGAAGCAGAAAAACCCCCAAAGGCTCCTGAAATGATAGAATTAACTGAAGACAGGCGAAAAAAGTTAATCAACTTTATTGAAAATAATCAATGGATACCGAAAACCGCAAAAGAACGGACTATTGGCAAACTAAAAAAAGAAAAAGTTCCTGCTGAAATGGTAAATCGCATCGAGAGCCGGATGGGGGGATAATAAAATGAGCCGATTATCACCTGATGCAGCAAATGGCATCTTATCTTATTTTACACGTCATAAAACTATGGCTAATTTGCTTTTGGTTATTTTAATCGTATCCGGGCTTTTGGCTCTGCCCAAAATGCGCTCTCAGTTTTTCCCAGACATCATAATTGACAACATAAATATAAGTGTTGTTTGGCAAGGTGCTGGTGCCGAAGATGTTGACTCAGCCATCGTAAGAGTTTTGGAGCCCGTTTTACTTGGTGTTGATGGTGTAAGTGGAGCAAGTAGCACATCAAACGAAGGCAGAGCGCGGATATCTCTAGAATTTGAACCCAGTTGGGACATGGGAAGAGCAAAGGTGGATGTTGAAACGGCGTTGGATAGTGTCACTTCCCTTCCACAAGATAGTGAAGATCCCACGATTATCCGAGGCCGGTGGAGCGATCGCGTAACCGATGTCGTAATTTCTGGTCCTGTTGCGGTAGATCAATTGGGTCTATTTGCTGATGAATTTGTTATGAGGCTTTTTACAGCTGGAGTCACTCGAACCACAATGAGAGGTTTGGCGGCTCCAGAAACCGTTGTATCCGTTCCAACCTCAAATTTGATAATGTACGATATTACAATGCAAGAAATTGCAATGGCTATATCTGAAGAGGTCAGTGCGGATCCAGCCGGTGATGTAGATGGTGCAAACGCAAGGGTTAGAACGGGTGTTGAGAAGCGATTGGCAAGAGATATTCAATCTATTGTTTTGCGGTCAAATCCAGATGGGTCAAAGCTTACGATAGCTGATGTCGCCGAATTAAACGTAAATGGTATAGATAGGGAAAGAACCTATTTCGTGGGTAAAGATCCAGCCATAAGCATACGAGTTGATCGGAACCAACAGGGTGATGCTATCGATATCCAACATAAAGTTGAAACTATCGCTAGAGATTTAGAAGCAACGCTTCCTGAAGGAACTAAATTAGAATTAATTCGTACTCGCGCCGAGACTATATCTAGTCGGCTAAATATGCTGCTTGATAATGGACTCATGGGCCTTGGCCTTGTGGTCACATTATTATTTTTATTTTTGAATACGAGAACAGCATTCTGGGTGGCTGCAGGCATTCCAACTGCAATGCTCACAGCCATAGCTCTTATGTATGCAGCGGGAATTACTATTAATATGATTTCACTTTTTGCGCTTATTATCACGTTAGGTATTGTCGTTGACGATGCTATAGTGGTCGGAGAGCATGCAGATTCCCGTGCTCGTTCTGGACTGCCCCCTGTTGTAGCTGCCGAGACTGCGGCTCAAAGAATGTTTATGCCTGTTCTAGCTGCAACTATTACAACCGTAATTGCATTTTTTGGCCTGGTTGCAATAGGAGGTCGATTTGGGGATTTGATTGCTGATATACCATTTACAGTAAGCGTAGTTCTATTAGCTTCGCTGGTTGAGTGTTTTTTGATTTTACCCAACCATATGGCTCATTCTATAAACAACAGCTCAAAAATAAAATGGTATGACCGTCCTAGTCATATCGTCAATATAGGTTTTGTATGGTTTAGAGAAAATTTGTTCCGTCCCTTTATAAAGCTAGTCATCCGCGCTCGTTATGTTGTTTTGGCTGGGACACTGCTCGTTTTAGCGTCACAAGTAGTTTTGTTTATAAATGGTTCCGTAACATGGCGTTTTTTTAATGCGCCTGAACAATCTTCTGTTACAGGAAACTTTGCGATGGTTAATTCGGCTAGCCGTGCAGATACGCTTGCTATGATGAAGTTACTTCAAACCACAGTGGATGAGCTTGCAGCTGAATATGAAAAAGAACATGGTCGTAATCCAGTAAAGTATGTTCTAGCTGAATTAGGTGGAAATTCTGGCCGTGGGCTTTCCGGTACAGAAAATAAGTCTAAGGATCTGCTGGGAGGAATTTCGGTTGAACTTATTGACGCGGATTTACGTTCTTACTCTAGTTTCTCTTTTGTTGGAGATTTACAAGATAGACTTGTACGGCATCCACTTATGGAAGCAATTTCGTTCAGAGGATGGAGGTCTGGACCGGGAGGAGATGCATTAGATATTCAGTTTTATGGAGCTGATGCCAGCACTCTTAAGAATGCAGCTGAAGCACTAAAAACTGAGCTAGAAGCTTTCTCGGTAGTTTCTGCAGTAGAGGACGATTTGGCTTATGACAAGGAAGAAATCATTCTTGAATTAACGCCTCAGGGCAAGGCTTTAGGCTTTACTATCGATACCTTGGGTGTTGTTCTGCGTAATCGGTTGAATGGTGTTGAAGCAGCTTCATACCCCTTAGGCCCACGCAGTGCAACTATACGCGTTGAATTGCCAGAAGGTGAATTAACCTCCGATTTTCTAGAACGCACACAACTTCGTGCAAAAAGTGGTGTTTATGTCCCTCTGGCCGATATTGTAAGTGTTGAAAGACAGGTCGGTTTTTCAACAGTTAGGCGGGAAAATGGTATTAGGCTCATATCCGTTACCGGTGATGTGTCTGAAGACATTCCTGAAGAGGCAGAAAAAGTTTTTAAAGTTCTCGAAGAAGAAATTTTGCCTGAAATTGCTTCTATAAACCAAGTGGAATGGCGTATGTCGGGTTTAGCGGAGCAAGAACAAGATTTTCTAAATGATGCACGTGTTGGTATGATTTTGACGTTACTTGGAATTTACCTTGTATTAACTTGGATATTTGCCAGTTGGACGAGACCTTTTGTCATTATGTCAATAATTCCTTTCGGCTTGGTAGGAACCATTTACGGACATTATATTTGGGATGTACCTATGTCCATGTTTACAGTTGTAGGATTGATTGGAATGACAGGGATCATTATAAATGACTCAATAGTTCTTATTTCCACGATAGATGAATATTCAAAAGAAAGAGGGATAATTCCTTCCATCATTGATGGTTCTGTGGATCGTTTGAGACCTGTTTTACTTACAACATTTACAACAGTTTTGGGTCTTGCCCCTCTTTTATACGAGCGCTCGACCCAGGCTCAATTTTTGAAGCCAACGGTTATTACCTTAGTTTATGGTTTGGGCTTTGGTTTATTGATTGTTCTCTTAGTTATCCCAGCCTTGGTTGCAATGCAGGAAGATATTAGAAGATTTAGAAAAGCCTACTCTTTTGCATTACGATCTCAAAATAAGTTTATTCAACGCTCATTTCTTAGTCTAACTTTTGCTGTTATCATCTGGGCAGGATTGACGCTTGGTTTTATGCTTGTTTCAGGGTCTTTTCCAGCATTTCTTAGTGAAATTACGATAATTCAAACCCTTCCGGAAACTATGCTAAATGCTTTACTGTTGTTTCTCAGTGGTTCGTTTTTATTTATTTTTGTTTTTGCTTTAGTGGGTTACTTTGTATTTTGGAAATCCAAAAATATGCTTCAAGTTTAACAACCTTTCTGCTCGATAACCTCATCCCCATAAATTTGGGTTATTGTGATTAAATCGCTCTGTACTTTTAGATGAGCTTCATCATGCCATTCGCCAGTAGCAGAGATAGGTTTTCCTGGATTTACAAGACTTGGTTGTTCAATACTAAGTTCATGACGGTAATCTTTTATTGAAAAATAAATTTGCGATTCAGGCTTCACTAAATAAGGAATATTTGCCGTTATCTTAAAACTGTTTTCTCCAAAAGTTATACTACAACTAGCTTTTTGTTTGCCAAAATCAGAAGGTGAAAGTGGTAAGCTTGTTAATGCTGCCAACAAATCGGGATTGATTTCTCTTGTGATGGTTTTTAACCCAGACTGTAGTTTAAATTCGATTGGGACGCATACATCATAGCAAACACCAATGTTTCCTGTAATTTTTAAATTTATTGGTTCAGTACTTATTTTTGCTTCTAGCGTTAATGGGAGTACAACTTCATCTTCGTAACCTATATATTCAAATCCAGATGTGCCAAACACCTTTGGGCCAGGCCATAGCACCTCTACTTTATTTATGTTCACAGAATTTGAAAAATCAAACTTTGGTTTTAGCCCAATTGGTCCTGGTGTATGCCAATACGTTGTCCAGCCATCATTGAGCGAAATTTTCAGTCCGAGCACTATTGAAGAATCTGAATTTTTCCAGCCTTCAATTATTTCAACATTTTTGAGACCGCTTCCAAAAGCAAGTGAATTGCTAGTAACAATCAAAAGTAATGTTGCTATAATTTTTTTCATATCTTTTCATAATCAATTTTACTGTATTGCCAACCTTTCTCAAAAGAATAAGTTAGTTTATTACATAGGAAAATTAAGATGTTGCAAATTGATTTAAATGATCTTGGTGGAAAAATTTTGCTGGCCACCCCGGCGATGAACCAAGGTATTTTTCAAGATACTGTAATTTTCTTATGTTCGCACTCGAAAGAAGGTGCGATGGGTATAATCATTAATAAGCCGCTTCCAGCTTTATCTTTTACCTCCATTTGCAAAGATTTAGAAATTCAAGGTTCAGATCCTTTGGAAGTTCCAATTCTTTTTGGGGGGCCTGTGGAAAAGAATAGGGGAATAGTTTTACATTCGGACGATTATATTGAAGAAAAAGAAACTTTGAAATGCACTTCGACGGTATCAATGACTGCTTCACTCACAGTTCTATCTGACTTAGCAAGAGGAGAAGGCCCCAAGCAAGCAATTTTAGCGCTAGGCTACGCGGGCTGGGCCCCCGGCCAACTAGAGAATGAAATAGCAAGTAACTGTTGGCTTTTTGGCAAACTAGATGACAAAGAAATTTTTAGTTTGGACTTTGAGAATAAATGGTCAAATTCATTAAAAAATAGTGGTGTCGAGCCATCAAAAATTTCGTCTAATTTCGGAAGTGCGTGACTTAATTGTATTACCTGGGGGCGGCGGCTCTTCTAAGGCGATCATTAATTGCTATTCCAATCCCTTCCTCAGGAATTGGTGATACTGCGATTTTTTCAGCGCCCATTTCATCTAATTTATGAAGAAAATCGAACAAATTGGCAGCTGCCTCAATTAAATTTTCTGTCTTTGATAAATTTAGGTCACTGTCAACTTCACCAAAACCAAGGTGTACTTCGTTTTCTTTGATTGTTTTGCTATTCAATCGAATAGACCCCCTTGGGGCATAGTGTGAAGAAAGTTGCCCTGGAGCAGATATTTTTTCGTCTTGCTCTGGCTTCTTTAAATTTATACCTAACACATCTGATATTTCAGCTGCTTCTATGGCGCCATATCTTAAAATACTCGCTTCGTTCAACAAACTTATTATGGTGCTTTCAAGACCAATTTTTGAAGCTTTACCAGAAATAATTCCTTCAATTTTTCCTGATAATCGTGATATGACATGCTCTGCTTTTGTTGCACTTACAGTTCCTGATGGATTGGCTGATGGGGCTGCAAGGGGGGTATTTGAGAGCTTTAAGATCTTTTGAGCAATGGGATGTTCCGGAATTCGCACGGCTACAGTTTGCAGTCCTGCTAGTGCCAAAGAGGAAATGTTGCTCTCAGGTAATAATGGTAAAACCATGGTTAGTGGCCCTGGCCAAAATTTGTCTGCAGCCACCTGGGCTTCGGAACTCCATAATGCGAAAGCTTTTATTTGATCTATTGAAAAACAGTGAATTATGAGCGGATTGAAACTTGGACGGCCCTTGGCTTGGTAAATTTTAGCCACGGCTATATTGCTGGTTGCATCCGCACCAAGACCATAGACAGTTTCAGTCGGGAAAGCTAACGTTCCGCCCCCTTTAATAAGTTCGCTTGCTTCCACTAAATCTTGTTCCGATGTGTTGAAAATTTTTGTTTGCAAATTTATTACTCTATGACGCTGCGTTCTATTTGAAGCTATTTTGAAGTCTGAAGTATGCACAGGAGATTGTTCAATAAATCTTTATTCAACTTTTGCCAAGTAAAGATAATAACAATTATTGGAGAACTTTAATGGTCTATCGCGCCTGCACAGAAGATTATGAATATATCTTAAAACACGTTGTAAATTATGGTTTGGTTTCTGATACTGAAAAATTTTCTGAAGCTTCTGATGAAACAGTGTCTGCAATTTTGGCTGAGGCAGGTCGAATGTGTGAAGAAAAATTGTCTCCATTGCAACGAGCAGGCGATTTAAGTCCAGCAAGATTGGAAAACGGAGTTGTAAGAACGTCTCCGGGATTTGACGCTGGTTATAAAGCTATCGCGGAGGGCGGTTGGGTTTCAACCTCTGCATCTCCCGAATATGGTGGCATGGGCTTACCGTTGTCTATCACGACAGCAGTTAATGAGATGATGGCATCAGCTTGTTTATCCCTTCAACTCAATCCCTTAATGACCCAAGGTCAAATAGAAGCATTAGAAAATCATGCATCAGAAGCAATAAAAAATATCTACCTACCAAAGCTCATTTCCGGTGAATGGTGCGGTACTATGAATTTAACAGAGCCTCATGCTGGATCCGATGTTGGTGCTCTTTCTTCGAAAGCTACTGATAACGGCGATGGAACTTATGCGATTAGTGGACAAAAAATTTATATTTCTTGGGGAGACAACGATTTTTCAAAAAATGTGTGTCATTTAGTTTTAGCAAGGCTGCCAGAAGGTAAATCTGGGACCAAAGGTATTTCGCTATTTATTGTTCCAAAGTTTATACCAGATCAATTTGGGAATTCTGGTGTGGCGAATAAATTAAAAGTTGTAAGTCTCGAGCATAAATTAGGGCTTCATGGCTCTCCTACAGCTGTCATGCAGTATGATGAGGCAACAGGTTGGTTAGTAGGTGAACCTCACGATGGAATGCGAGCGATGTTTACGATGATGAATAACGCTCGATTGGGTGTTGGTGGTCAAGGAATTGGAGCGGCAGAAGGAGCTTATCAGCATGCGCTGAATTATGCGAATACAAGAAAACAAGGTATTTCCAATATGCCAAATGGAATTGGTACAATTTTAGATCATGCTGATGTTCGAAGAATGCTTTTGACAATGAAAGCTGATATTTTTGCTGCTCGATCTTTAGCCTTGGCGACCGCCGTTTCAATAGATTTAAGCAACGCATTAAATGATAGTTCATGGAAATCGCGTGCAGCCTTTCTTACTCCAATAGCTAAGTCATTTGGAACTGAAATAGGTTGTCGAGTGGCGGAACTTGGTATTCAAGTTCATGGTGGTATGGGGTACATTGAAGAGAGTGGAGCTGCCCAATATTACAGGGATGTAAGGGTAACAGCAATTTATGAGGGAACAAATGGCATCCAAGCCATGGACTTGGTGGGACGAAAGTTAATGGATGGAGGAAAAGCTGCTTTTTCGATAATTGATGAGGTTCAAGAGACAATAAAGCAATGTCCTGTAGATTTCTTGTCAATCGCAAATGAAGTTCAGCGTGCGAGTGAGGCTCTATCAAAGACTATTGAATGGATGTGTGAGCAGAAAAATATAAATGATAGGTTCGCTGGCGCTGTACCTTTTCTCAACGCTTTTGGAAGGGTGCTCGGAGGTTACTTTCATCTAAAAAGTGCAATTCAAGAGGGTCACAACGGTCCAAGAACAAAATTAGCTCGATTTTATATTTTTAATTTAATGCCAGAATATTTAGGGCTTTTGACCCAAGCTAAGCAAGGCTGCGATGGCTTATATTCTTTTTCAGCTGCTGAATTGCTAGAAGCTTGACCTTGGATTATCCATGGAACTCGGCACCATCGATTGGTGAGCGAATAGAGGTATCAAAAGGAATTTTTTGGTTTCGCTTACCTCTCCCAATGGCTCTGGATCATGTCAACGTTTATGTAATCGACGAAGGTGATAGTTGGACAATAATCGATACTGGATTTTGGTCTAAGAAAACGCAGTCGATATGGAGCGATATAAAAGAAAAATGGTTCAGTGATAAGCCAATAGGCAAAGTTATTGTAACACACCATCACCCAGATCATGTAGGCTTGGCGGGCTGGTTTCAAACAGAGTTTAAAGCTGATCTCTGGATGAGCAGGACAGCATGGCTGATGGCGCGAATGCTCAGATTAGATTACCAAAAATTGCCGACAGAAGAGACGATAAATTTTTGGCGTAGGGCGGGTATGGATGATCTAATTTTGAACGAGCGTGCGACGGGAAAACCATTTAATTTTGGGGACTCTGTTCATGAAATGCCACTTGGCTTTAGGCGTATTATCGACGGTGAAAAAATAATTTTAGGGAACCGAAGTTGGATTGTCAGGGTTGGAAATGGGCATGCTCCAGAACATCTAACACTATGGTGTGAAGATGAACCGATTGTTATTGCTGGTGATCAAATTATCTCGTCCATCAGTCCAAATCTGGGCGTATATGCAACTGAACCAGACGCTGACCCAGTTCAAGAGTGGCTAACGAGTTGTGAAGCCTTCTTACCATTTTCAAACGATAAACAACTTGTTTTGCCAGGGCATAAATTGCCCTTCTATGGTCTCCCTCATAGGCTTAAGCAACTAATAGAAAACCATCATAGTGCTCTAAAGAGGTTGGTTGCTTTTTTGAAAGAGCCACAAACAGCAGTAGATTGTTTTCCAGTCCTTTTTAATAGAAAAATATCAGACAATGAATATGGCCTTGCTCTTGTGGAAGCGGTTGCGCATCTTAATCATCTTTATAGAAAAAAAATTGTTAAGCGCGAACTTAATAGTAAAGGTGCATACGTTTACACCCTTAAAAATTGATAAAAAATAATTTAGAGGTTTAAAACTGCTAAAAACTTTATTAAATGAAGTCAGGGGATTTTTAGCTATTTAGAGGAAAAACAATGTCTGAACATAAACACGGGTCCATGGATACAAAAGATCAAGAAAAGACATTTGCTGGTTTTGTTAAATTCAGCACAAATACTGTGATTGTATGTATTGTTTTATTGGTTTTAATAGCTTTGATTAATGCCTAAGTCTTTCTATTGAAATTTTGCGATTCAATTGATTTGGCTCAAGATTACAATTCCAAAATCTCTAAACATTGACAGTTAAAAAATCAGGTTTACGGTTCTTCAGGTGAAAGATTTAAATGAAGAGCGTTTTTTTGTCTAAAAATTCTTCGGAAAAAAGCAAGATAATTGGTCCTGATCCAAAAAACGATCAGTTAACTGCAAAAGTTGTTGGCCTCAATCATTTGGGCGAGACAACTGAATTGCCTGTAGTTACTGAGCGGCCGCTTACAATCTATTTAAATTCTCAAGAAATTGTAACGGTAATGACAATCGGAGATTACCCTGCTCTTCTGGCTATAGGATATCTAAAAAACCAAGGAATGCTTAATTCGGATGATCAAATTACTGCTACCGACGTGGACGAGGATCTAAATGTCGTTGTGGTTAGGACTAAACGTGAGACAAACTATGAGGAAAAATTATCCCGAAAAGTAAGAACAAGTGGATGCGCTGTTGGAACAGTATATGGCGACATAATGGATGGCCTGGAAGATATAAAATTGCCATTTTCAAAAATCAAATTATCCCACCTGTATAGCCTTTCAAAAAAAATAAATCTTATTCCTTCTTTATACCTTGAGGCTGGGGCTATTCACGGAACTGTTTTGTGTAAAGATGATGTTCCGTTAGTTTATATGGAAGATGTTGGGCGACACAATGCAGTTGATAAGGTTGCTGGTTGGATGCATGTAAATTCTGAGTGCAGTGAAGATAAAATTCTGTATACAACTGGCCGACTTACATCTGAGATGGTGATAAAGACAGCTTTGATGGGGATACCAATTCTTGTTTCGCGTTCGGGTTTTACGGCATGGGGAGCGGATTTGGCTAAAGACTTAGGTATGACATTAATCGGTAGATTGCGGGGAAAACGGTTTTTGTGTTTGTCTGGAAGTGAGCGCTTGATATGGGATGTTGAAGTTTCTCAATCAGAAAAAACTACTACCACAAATATAATAGAGCCAAAATCGTCATGAGTATCTTAGGTGTTATATTGGCAGGCGGTCAGGCGCGAAGAATGGATGGCATTGATAAGTGTCGCCTAAAGATTGGTGATAATACTATCTTAGATATTGTGGTTAATTGTCTGAGTTTGCAGTTAGAAACAATCGTATTGAACGCAAATGGTGATCCTGAAAGGTTTTCAGATTTGGAAATCGACGTTATTCCCGATACGATCCAAGGGTATGCTGGTCCATTGGCTGGTATTCTATCAGGCATGCGTTTTGCAGAAAAAAATGGATTTACGTCAATTTTAACGGTTGCTTCTGACACCCCATTCTTCCCTTTGAACTTGCTAACTAAATTATTAGATGAGGGTTCTAAGGAGAATTCTCTAATATCCATCGCAGCGACGAAACAAAACAATAAATTAATACGACACCCGACTTTTGGTTTGTGGTCAGTTTCACTCGCTGATGATTTAGAAGAGAATATTCATGCTGGTGTAAGAAAAATCGTTTTATGGGCTGATAAGCATTCGGCCAAAACCATTTTATTTCCCACATTAAAAAATGATCCATTTTTTAACATTAATACTCATAGTGACTTGGTAGAAGCTCAGCAAAGGATAGGGGCCTTTTGAAGGTATTTGGTATTACTGGATGGAAAAATTCCGGAAAAACGCATCTTATGGAACGCCTCGTTAAGGAATTCAAAAGTCGTAATTTTTCCGTTTCCACTATTAAAAATGCACATCATGGTTTTGATGTTGATCAACCTGGCAAAGACAGTTTTCGCCACAGACAGGCCGGTGCTCAAGAGGTGATTGTTGCATCAAGCAAACGGTGGGTCTTAATGCATGAAAATAATGATGATGAAAAAATTAGACTTAAAGACTTACTGAAAAAATTATCTAAAGTTGATTTGGTTTTAGTTGAGGGCTTTAAACAAGAAAGACACCCAAAGATTGAGGTTGTAAGGCAAGTAAAAGATCAACGTTTAATTGCGGAAAATGATCAAACAATAATTGCTTTGGCTACTGACACAAATATCAATATAAATAAAACTCAATTAAATTTAAACGACACGATAGGTGTAGCGGACTTTATAGGAAATTATCTTGAGCTTTGATAATTTGGTTGTAGTAGACTGGTCAGCCCGTTCTTCGCCGTCACCCAAGGCGCCAACCAAAGATGCAATTTATATTTGCCATTCAAAAAATTCCAAAATTCAAAATACAGAATATTTTCGCACTCGACAAAGAGCTATAAAATTTGTCAATAATCTCATCGAAAACTCCCTAGCCCGGCGTGAACGTCTTTTTGTTGGTTTTGATTTTGCGTTTGGTTATCCTGCGGGTTTTGCAAGTAATTTAGGGTATTTTTCAAGCCCTTTTTCCATTTGGGAACTTTTAAAAAAAGAGATTTCTGATAACTGCGACAATTCAAATAATAGATTTGAAGTAGCTGAGAAATTGAATTCAAAGTTTGACGGAATAGGCCCATTTTGGGGATGTCCACAAAATTTAAATCTCGACGGGCTGCCCCACAAAGGGACTGAGCGAACAGAGTGTGGACTGAGTGAATTTAGACTTTGTGAAAAATATGCCAGATCGGCTCATAGTGTATGGAAGTTGTTTACAACTGGTGCTGTAGGCTCACAAACCCTGATGGGCATACCTCACCTTCAGAAATTGAGAGAAAAATTTGGTAAAGAGATAAGCGTTTGGCCTTTTGATCAGGGGTTTAATTCTACTCAAATTGTTTTAGGTGAGGTATACCCAAGCCTTTTCAAGTCACCAACAGATATTGAAATTAAATCTAACTCAAAAGTGTTTTGTCATGATATTGTTGACGCATATCAAACGTATAGAACTATTGAAAATCTAAGTAATTTAAATGTGGAAGGCCAGCTTTTACCTAAAATTCCGAGCCACTTAGAAAAGCAAGTTTTGGAAGAGGGCTGGATTGTTGGCTTAAGCTTTGACAAGTTAATAAAATGAATAAAGCCAAGAAATTAAGGAATGACTGTTTCGCTTTACCACAGGGGGTAGATTGGACTCCTCTAGACAAAGCTTTATCGCATCTTGAAAAGAGCTTAACACCCATTGCTGAAGTAGAAATTCTACCAATTAATCAAGCAATAGGAAGAGTTTTAGCTGGTGATTTAGTGGCAATTTCGAATTCTCCACCATTCTCAAATTCAGCAGTAGACGGATATGCTTTTCGTTGTGATCCTACAGACGCTTCTGAAAAAAAAGTTCTGGATTTGAAAGAGGGTAGATCAGCAGCAGGGCACCCATTTTCTGGAGTAATAGGATCTGGTGAAGCATTGCGTATATTTACAGGAGCAGTTCTGCCATCAGGGGCTGATACGGTTGTATTACAAGAAGACATTAGTTTTCAAAATGGTAAAATTTCTTTCTTTAACTCACTAAAACCTGGATCGAACACACGATTAGTTGGTGAGGATTTGCAGACAGGGCAGCTAATTGCCAGCAAAGGTGATCGGCTGACTACTTTTATGGCTGCCTCATCCATATCTGCGGGAATAAAAGAAGCAAAAGTTTATAAAAGGCTCAGCGTAGGAGTTTTTTCAACAGGTGATGAATTAATCGATTTTCAACAAAATCTAAATGCAGGATCAGTTTTTGATGTAAACTCTCCAATGCTCACAAGTTTATTCAGTAAATGGGGAGTTCAGGTCACTGAGCTTGGAAAAGTTCCAGATAATTTAGAAACGCTTCGTAATAAGCTGAATGAGGCGTCAGAAACCTTTGACGTTTTAATCACGTCCGGAGGGGCATCTGCAGGGGATGAAGACCATCTTGCTTTGTTGCTCAACAAGGAAGGAACAATTACTGAATGGAGGATAGCTATTAAACCTGGGAGGCCTATGGCCATGGGTTTTTGGAAGAATACACCTATTTTTGGGTTACCTGGAAATCCAGTTGCAGCTGCGACCTGTGCTTTAGTATTTGTGCGACCAGCGATATCTAAACTTTCTGGTGGCCAGTGGCTTGTTCCGCAGGCTTTTTATGTTTCAGCAGCTTTTGAAAAGTCTAAAAAATCAGGTCGTCGAGAGTTTCTTCGAGCAAGATTAGCGGGAGACAAAGTAGAAATTTTTAAATCTGAAGGTTCTGGTTTGACGAGTGGGTTGGCTTGGGCGACAGGTTTTGTAGAATTACCTGATGACGACGTTACCGTAAAACTTGGGGACAAAGTAAAATACATACCATTTTCAAGTCTTGATTTATGATGATTGTTTGATTGATTCAGTTAATAAAAATTTCTTTTTGATTACTTGAAGTATATGTAATTAAATATTTTTTTTATTCTTGGATATTTTAGATTTTTCAGGTAAGACGAGTGCTCATACACAAAAAAAGAGTACGGGGTTGAAATTTATTTTTAACGCTTATTCTTTTAGATGTTACTGGGAGGAAACATCATTGGCTCAACCTGATTCAGGTACCAATACTATGGTATCAATACCTGCTTTGTTGCGTAGAAACGCAAACAGTTTTGGAAATTCAGCTGCTTTCAGAGAAAAAGAGTTTGGAATTTGGCAGACTTGGACTTGGTCTAAAGCACTTGATGAAGCTGAAAGTTTTGGTCTTGGCTTAATTGAACTGGGAATAGAAACAGGCGATTTCGTTGCAATAATAGGCCGCAACCGCCCAGACCTTTATATAAGTATGATCGCCATACAAATGGCAGGAGGTATACCGGTCCCTTTATATCAAGATGCCGTTGCTGAAGAGATGGAATATGTGCTCGCCCACTGTGGCGCCAAATTCGTCGTTGCTGGTGATCAGGAGCAAGTAGACAAAGTTTTAGAAATTCAGTCAAAACTCCCAGATTTTGAGCAAATGATTTATCTAGATGGGCGCGGCCTTCGAAAGTACGACCACTCAAAACTGCATTCGTTCTCTTCGGTTATGGAAAGCGGGAAAAACTGTGGTGATAATTCTCGGTCGATTTTAGAAAAAAGAGAATCTGCAATATCTTACGATGCGACATGCGTGATGCTTTATACCTCGGGAACAACTGGAAAGCCTAAGGGTGTCGTGTTGTCAAACGCGAATATAATAGAGACTGCCAAAACGACGTGTGAGTTTGACAATCTCAAAAGAGAGGATGAAATTTTAGCATATCTTCCAATGGCGTGGATAGGAGACTTCATTTTTTCTGTCGGACAAGCCATGTGGAGCGGTTTTTGTGTTAATTGCCCGGAAAGCGCTGATACTCTTTCAACAGATTTACGAGAGATTGGTCCTACGTATTATTTTGCACCGCCTCGTGTTTTTGAAATGCAACTTACGAACGTGATGATACGGATGGAGGACTCTGGTCGTTTTAAAAAGTGGTTGTTTGACTACTTCATGGCGCATGCTCGGCGTGTCGGCTCCGACATTTTAGATGGGAAGTCGGTGGGATTTGGAAGCAAGCTTAAATATCTTTTAGGTGAATTGGCGGTTTATGGGCCATTAAAAAACACTTTAGGATTTAGTAAGGTGCGCGTTGGGTACACCGCTGGAGAAGCGATTGGGCCTGAAATATTTGAGTTTTACCGATCGATAGGTATTAACCTTAAACAGCTCTATGGGCAGACTGAAGCATCAGTGTACATAACCCAACAACCTGATGGTGAAGTTAGAGGGGATACTGTTGGCGTGCCGACACCAGGTGTAGAAGTTCGGATAGGTGATAACGGTGAAGTTTACTACAAAAGTCCAGGAACTTTCGTCGAATACTACAAAAACCCAAAAAGCACAGCGGATACTAAGGATTCCGAAGGTTGGGTTGCTACTGGTGATGCAGGGTTTTTTGAGGAAGATACAGGGCACTTGCGCATAATTGATAGAGCAAAGGACGTTGCAAAAATGTCTGATGGGTCAATGTTTGCTCCCAAATATGTCGAAAATAAGCTAAAATTTTATCCAAATATTCTAGAAGCTGTTGTTTTTGGAGCTGGTAGAAAACGATGCGTTGCTTTTATCAACATTGACTTATCAGCAGTTGGAAATTGGGCTGAGCGCAATAACATCGCTTACTCGAGTTATCAAGAATTAGCAGGGCACCCCAAGGTGCTTGAGACAATTCAATCTCACGTTGAGGAAGTGAATGCATCCATTGCTAAGGACAAAATGTTGGCTGGATGTCAGGTTCATCGTTTCTTGGTGTTACATAAGGAATTGGACGCTGATGATGGAGAATTAACCCGTACTCGAAAAGTAAGACGCAAAATTATAGCGGATAAATTCGAAGATTTAGTTAGCGCTCTTTATGACGGTTCAACCTCAGTTTTTACAGAAACGGAGGTTACTTATGAAGACGGCCGAAAGGGTAAAATTTCCGCCACATTAGAAATCAAAGATGCAATGACAAACAATGTTGCAGATATAGCTGCTCAGTAAGAGGTGTATTTTGAATACTGACGATGGATACATAACAGAAGACGGCCGTAAAATCGGTGGTGTCGTTATGGAGATGAAAAATATCACCCTTCGGTTTGGTGGAGTAACCGCGATCAAAGACATAACATTTGATATTAGAGAGGGTGAGATCAGGGCCATTATTGGACCCAACGGCGCAGGAAAATCCTCTATGCTTAATGTTGTGTCAGGCTTTTATGTGCCACAAGAGGGGGAGGTCTTTTTTAGAGGTGAAAAACGGCCACCGCTCAAGCCATTCGAAGTTGCCAGACAAGGAATTGCACGGACGTTTCAAAACATTGCACTTTTTGAGGGTATGAGCGTTTTGGACAATGTAATGACTGGGCGACTTACTCAAATGAACTCAGGCTTTATTTCGCAGGCTTTATGGCGAGGAAAAGCAGAGCGAGAGGAAATAGAAAACCGTGAAATATGTGAAAGGGTTATTGATTTTCTCGAAATTCAATCAATCAGAAAAACACCGGTTTCTCGGCTTCCATATGGTCTTAAAAAACGAGTTGAGTTGGCAAGAGCTCTAGCATCAGAGCCGAAGCTTTTACTTTTAGATGAGCCGATGGCGGGAATGAATGTTGAAGAAAAAGAAGATATGAGCCGCTTTATTTTGGATGTTAACGATGAGTTTGGAACAACAATAGCTCTTATTGAGCATGATATGGGTGTTGTGATGGATCTATCTGACCGAGTTGTTGTTATGGATTATGGCAAGAAAATTGGGGATGGAACACCCAGCGAAGTGAGAAATAACCAAGCTGTAATTGATGCTTATCTTGGTGTCAGCCATGACTAAAAAAATAACAAAATTTTTAAAAGACCAACATCTTAAAAACAAAAAATGGGGAATAAAAAATGCCTGACCAGTTGATATATGCTATGGAAGTCTTTTTTAACGGGCTTATGGCTGGCGTGCTTTACGCATTGGTGGCCTTAGGTTTTGTCTTGATTTACAAAGCATCTGGTATTTTTAACTATGCGCAGGGTGTTATGGCTCTTTTTGCTGCAATGACACTCGTAGGCGTCATGGAAGGTCAGGTTCCCTTCGCTCATTTAATTAACGCTGTTTTGGGCACTAAGGTGCACCATTTCGGGTGGCACCTACCAGCTTTTGTCGGAATTATCACTACAGTTATTGTCATGGTAATTCTGGCGTGGTTAGTACAAAGAATTATTTTTAAGCATCTGGTTGGACAAGAGCCTATAATTTTGTTTATGGCAACTATTGGCTTGGCTTATTTTATGGAAGGCTTGGGCGATATGATGTGGGGCTCTGAAATAAAAAAGTTAGATGTTGGATTGCCCCAGGGAATTAATTTGTGGATTGATGAGACAACCTACAACATTTTTGATTATGGGTTTTTCATAGACAATCTTGATATCGTTGCGACTATCATCGCAGTGACACTGGTTGCTAGTTTGGTTATCTTTGCTCAGTATACAAAAGAGGGCCGAGCAATGCGTGCAGTTGCTGATGATCATCAGGCAGCTCTGTCTGTTGGGGTTTCTCTAAACTTTATTTGGATTATGGTGTGGTCAGTTGCTGGGTTCGTGGCGCTGGTGGCAGGCATAATGTGGGGAACTAAATCTGGCGTTCAGTTCTCTTTATCTTTAATTGCATTGAAAGCTTTACCTGTTCTGATGCTGGGTGGTTTTACATCAATTCCAGGAGCCATTGTCGGCGGCCTCATTATAGGCGTTGGAGAAAAATTATTTGAGTTTCTTATTGGCCCACTAATTGGAGGGGCTACTGAAAATTGGTTTGCCTATGTTTTAGCTTTATTACTACTGGTTTTTCGCCCGCAAGGTTTATTTGGCGAAAAGATTATCGAGAGGGTTTAGATTATGTTTTATCGTGAGGCTGGAGATTTCAGTACAACATATCGAGAAGATAGTCAGACTTTCCCGATTAAGTTTGATCGGTACAGATACTACGCTGTTTTGTTAATCGCTTTTGCTATTATTCCATTTTTACTTAATGACTACTGGGTAAATGCTATTTTCTTGCCTTTTTTAATCTATTCGATTGCGGCAATTGGATTGAATATTCTCACGGGTTATTGCGGTCAAGTTTCGCTGGGCACGGGAGGCTTTATGGCTGTTGGCGCTTATGCGACATATAAATTAATGACAGCTTTTCCCGAGGTGAGCATGGTGGTCCACATACTGCTTGCTGGGGGTATTACAGCATTTGTGGGCGTCTTATTTGGGTTGCCGTCATTGAGGATAAAAGGTTTCTATTTGGCCGTTGCGACTTTGGCTGCACAGTTTTTTCTCGTTTGGTTGTTTAACCGTGTTCCATGGTTTTATAACTATTCTGCTTCAGGCCAAATTAATTCCCCGGAGAGAACTTTATTTGGAATACCGATTACCGGTGCAAATACAGAACCTTGGGCTGTTTATCTTTTTTGCCTGGTTTTCGTTACCTTATCGGCAATTATAGCCAGAAACCTAACGCGCGGAGCAATGGGTCGAAAATGGATGGCAATTAGAGACATGGACATCGCCGCTGAGATAATTGGAGTGAATCCGCTAACAGCTAAACTCAGTGCGTTTGCAATCAGCTCCTTTTTCGTAGGTGTATCTGGTGCTCTATTTTTCTCAGTTTATTTAGGCGCTGTCGAAGTTGGTGAGGTGTTTGGGATAAATAAGTCGTTTTTAGTTTTGTTTATGATCATAATAGGTGGATTAGGATCAATTTTTGGTAGCTTTGCAGGAGCCGCATTTTTAGTTCTATTACCTGTGCTTCTTAAAAATGTTCTCGTTACCGGTTTGGGATGGCCGACTGATTTGGCCGCCCATTTAGAGTTTATGATTGTCGGATTTTTAATTATAGTGTTTCTTATAGTGGAGCCACATGGAATAGCTCAGTTGTGGCGAGTAGCAAAAGAAAAATTAAGGCTTTGGCCCTTCCCTCATTAGGGCTAAATTGAAGGTTGGGTTGATACCCAATAAATACGAACGTCGGAAACCATTATGGGAGGATAAAACCGATGAAAAAGAAACTACTTTCCGCAGTGATTGCGGGATTTATGGCAGCGACGCCCGTAATGGCGGAGTTGACATTTTCAGCGTTAAGTTACCGAACAGGTGCTTACGGAAACAATGGCATTCCATTTGCTGATGGCTACCTAGACTATTTCACTCTTCTACAGGAGAGAGATGGCGGTATCGGTGGTGAAAGCATAAGAGTAATTGAGTGTGAAACTGCCTACAATACTGAAAAAGGTGTTGAGTGTTATGAAGCAACTAAAGGCGAGGGCGTATTGTCATACTCACCTTTGTCAACAGGTATCACCTATCAGCTTATCCCAAAAGTTACAGCTGACGGAATAGCGCTTCATACAATGGGTTATGGCCGTACTTCAGCTAAGAATGGTCAAATTTTTAGAAATGTATTCAACTTTCCTGCTAACTATTGGGATGGTGCATCAGTTGGTATTAAGCACTTGCTGGATATAAACAATGGCGACATTAAAGGTAAAAAAGT
>JAAXIY010000071.1 GCA_012270125.1 Paracoccaceae bacterium | reverse complement strand
CCGTTTTTTATCCAAGGTAGCGGTGACTTGTTATTTAATTTTTTATGATGGAGCGTTATATTTAGATCTCAAGTTTTGCAAGTCTAAATTACAAAACTTACGTTAGCTGCTGTCTCCCTCAGGATCTACTCGTAGCATTATAAGTAAGCCGATTAAAAAGAGTAAAATAAGTGGAGATACACCAAGATTGTTACTATTTGTAACCGCCGTAACATAGGCAATTAATGCTGGAGCAAGAAAGGCAGTAGCTCTGCCAACTAATCCATAAATACCAAAATACTGGGTAGAATTAGAAGTGTTAGTGTGTCTTACCATCATTGTTCGACTGGCTGATTGTAAAATTCCTCCAAAACCACCTATGAGGACACCACATCCATAAAAAATGGTATCTGGAAAGCTGGAATCTTCCGCTAACTCAATGCCAAAGAAGGAAACCCTAGACATTCCAACAACTATAATGCAGACAGCGATTAAAATCACTATACTGATGAGTATAACTGGTTTTGGCCCCACACGTCGATCCCACTTGCCACCGAGCCAGCTGCAAACAGCTGCTGCAAGCGCGGCAACTATTCCAAAAGTACCAATTTGAACTATCGACCAGTCCAGAACTAAGGCAGCGTAAACTCCTCCAAAGCTATAAAGCCCATTTAGACTATCCCTGTAAAACATATTAGAAATTAGATATCTGATTGTACTTTTTTTATTGCGCAAGCTCATTATGGTTTTCCATAGATCCTCTAGTCCTTTTCTGACGCTCGCACCAGCTTGCGGGTTGGACTTATCATTGATCCACAAAAAGTATGGTATAGAAAAAATGATGAACCATAGGGCAACAAAAGGGCCAACAAAGCGTGTTCCCTCTTTGGCCTCAGCATTTAAACCAAAAATTGGATCAAGTCCAATTAGTGTTTTTCCATTTTCTTGTTCAACAAACAGGGTAAGAACTACTACAAGCGAGACTAACCCTCCTAAGTAACCAAATCCGAAACCGCTGCCTGAGATTGCACCAGTTTGGGATTTATCGCCTAATGATGGCAGTTGTGCATTACTGAAAATGTACGCTAGTTCAGCGCCAACAAATCCTATACCAAAAGAAAACAATATCCAATGCCAATTTGATCCATCTGGTAAACCAAACCATGAGCTAAAGGCACCGACTATTAACAAAGTGGAAAATAGGTAAATCCATTTAATCCTATTCCCATAATTATCTGCAATTGCACCAATAAATGGTGCAGCTAGACCGACTATCAGACCTACAATCGTTATTGTCAAAGACCAGTAATACTGAGCGTTGGCTCGGGAAGACGTGCTGTCTAATCCGTTCGCAATAAAATATTCGGCGGCAACTGTAGCAAAATAGGGACCAATGATAAATGTAACCATTAGCGTGTTGTAAGGTTGACAGGCCCAGTCGTAAAAAAACCAGCCCCATGTTTTTTTTGAATTACTCATAAGACTAGCCTCCCATTGCTAAGGATAGTAAAACAAGTTCCAAAAGATTAAAGCAAGTTATTCTTGCATTGGGGGCCAGGGTCTTTTGTTTTCAGAGTTAACCCAAACATTCAGCCAGTCTGGCATTTTAGGTGACACGAGGTTTTTTTCAATTTCATCGAAGACTCTCTGTGGATTGATGATCCCGTCTGCTCCTACAAACGCAGCTCTGTAGACAATATGGCCAGCGCACTCTTTTTTTGTATTCCACATACTTTGCTCAATATATAAGAACCTTTCGTCCCAGCAAACTGTTCTGGTTTGCATTCGGATTCGTTCAAAAGCTCTTAAACGTTTTCGATATCGCACATTTGCACCAGCCATTGTCATCGACCATTTTTTTTTGAAAATGACCTTGCTAAAGCCCGATCTGCCTGAAAATGGGATACGGCCTAAGTCATATAATGTAAGCGCACGACCATTATTCAGTTCAAACCAGAAATCAAGATCCCATGGCCAACAAATGTGGTGCGACTCGTGTATCTCGCCTATAGACATACTCTCTTTAGATCTGTTGATGACTAGCTCTTTTGCCATCCTTATAAATGGATACATTTATATTTCACATTCTCCCGTGATGGGTTTTGTATCTGTGCAGTTATTTTTTCTTAACTCTTTTGAAAAACTAATTCAGATAGTCACCAACACTTCGTACATCAGAAGCCAATCCTTCAAGAACTGAACCAGCTCCGTCTAAAACTCCTTTAGTAGTTCCACAAGAGCAAAGCATTATTAATAATGAGGAGAAAACTAATGTTTTTAACATGTGTCAGTACTTGCCAAAGAAATGCTTAGTCAGATTACATTTGTTGATCCAAAACATCAACTCTGGGAAGATATAAAACTCTTTATCTCTTTTGATCAAGCAGCACTGACTTGCTCTATTACCGGGCGAGACTGGAAAACAAACTTAGCATCCTTAAAAGTCTCAAGTACAATTCTCGTTGCGTGAGCTTCATCATAGGCAAAGACTAGCTGATCATCCACGTCTTCATAATGTTCATTAACATAGCCAATAAGGTATGGTTTTAAGTAACTTTTGAGCATAATTACATCCACTTCTTATACTCAATACGCCTTCTTTCATCATTTGGATCAATCTAGCCAGCTGGAACGTAACACCTTCGTACTAAACCTTCCTAAAAAAAACTGCAGAGCCCAAAACTTTTGAGTTAAACTGCTTTTGGCTCTGCAAGATAAAAACGGAATAGGGAGACTATTCGTTTTGCATTACGATCCGGTTAAATGGGACAATTTGCAATATCGGAGCGTAGTAACGATATGTTAGCGGTAATGAACAGAAAAATAACAAAATCACTGGTTATAAAAAAGCTTTAGGCCACTAAGCTCTAAAACTAGGCAAAAATAAACCTAATGGTCTAAGAAATAAGCATTTTACAAAATATAAACATATAATTTATTTATTTTATCTCATTTGTTGGACGATAAAAATTGAGAATTCTTATACAAAACATTGACTGAACTTCTTATATGTTTAACGGTCACACTTATCGACTTTAGTGGTAATAATTTATGACTTCCCATCCAAATGTTTTATGGATAATGGCTGATCAGCTCAGATATGATTATCTTAGCTGTTATGGCCACTCACGTTTGCATACGCCAAATATAGATGCCCTTGCGAGCCGGGGAGTTCAATTTAGTAACGCGTATGTCCAATCACCAGTTTGTGGACCATCTAGAATGTCAGCATACACTGGTAGATATGTCAGGAGTCATGGTTCGACTTGGAATGGAATGCCGCTTAGGGTTGGTGAGCGCACTATTGGCGATCATCTAAAAGAAAATGGAATACAGTCCGTTTTAGTCGGTAAAACGCACATGGTTGCCGATGCTGAAGGTATGGCTTGGCTTGGCATTGATCCGAGTAGTGAAATTGGAGTTCGTGTTTCTGAATGTGGGTTTGTGCCTTTTGAACGAGACGATGGTTTGCATCCCAATAGTGCACGACAGCGTTGGTCTTCCTATGATGATTACTTAAAAGAAAAGGGATACTCCTCTGAGAATCCATGGGGTGATTTCGCTAATTCGGGACAGGGTGAAAATGGGGAATTATTATCAGGCTGGCTTCTTAAAAACTCTAGATTGCCAGCAAACATTCCTGAAGAACATTCTGAAACCGCTTATATGACAAATCGAGCCATCGACTTCATGGAACAAGCCGCCAAAAGTGAGGAGCCCTGGCTATGCCATTTATCCTACATTAAACCGCATTGGCCATATATTGTTCCATCTCCTTATAATAAATTATTTTCGGAGGAGGATATTAAAAATCCAATTCGTTCAGATGAGGAAAAGCAGGCTGCACATCCGTTGCTCCGTGCTTATCAAAACGCGCGCGTTTCAAAATGCTTTTCCAGAGATGAAGTGCGAGAAAATGTAATTCCGGCTTATATGGGCTTAATAAAGCAGCTGGATGACAATTTAGGTCGATTGTTTGAATGGATGGAAAAATCCAACTTAAAAAAGAATACAGTTATTATTTTTTCATCAGATCATGGCGACTATTTAGGTGACCACTGGATGGGAGATAAGGATTTTTATCACGAAATGG
>JAAXIY010000006.1 GCA_012270125.1 Paracoccaceae bacterium | reverse complement strand
CGATATGTAGATGCGGAAGCCCATGCTGTTTGAACACATTCAGCAATTGAAAGACCAGAATTTAAAATCTCGGATTTTAAATTTTCTTCATCTGTTTTGTTAATTAGATCATGATCAACTGCCGGTATTGGGTCTTGCCAAATTAAATCTTCATTCGGAACTTCTTCACCCAAATACCGCACCTTAGGACCCATGTCCCTGTGGGTTAGCTTAAACCAAGCGCGCGCGAATGCGTCAGCAAACTCATCTGGATTTGAATGAAACCTACGAGATATTTTTTCGTAAGCTGGATCCATACGCATGGCCATATCAGCAGTAGTCATCATTACTGGAACCTTCTTGCCTGAACCATCAACTTCGGGTGCATGATCTGACTCTGCCAAATCAACGGCATGCCAAATATTTGCGCCAGCTGGGCTTTTAGTAAGTTTCCAGTCATATCCAAACAAGACATCAAAATAACCCATATCCCATTGAGTAGGGTTTGATGTCCAAGGGCCTTCAATACCGCTGGTAGTTGTGTCAACGCCTTTCCCCGATTTAAATTTATTGATCCAGCCAAACCCCATATCTTGAATGCTTGAACCTTCAGGTTCAGGGCCAACGAGGTCAGGGTCGCCAGCACCATGTGCTTTACCAAAAGTGTGCCCACCTGCAACCAATGCAACAGTTTCTTCATCGTTCATTGCCATTCTGGCAAAGGTTTCACGTATATCCCGACCTGAAGCAACAGGATCAGGATTTCCATTTGGACCTTCCGGATTTACATAGATTAGGCCCATTTGTACGGCTGCCAATGGGTTTTCTAAATCACGATCGCCGGTGTATCTATTATCTCCGAGCCACTCGGTCTCAGTGCCCCAATAAACGTCTTCTTCAGGTTCCCAAACGTCTGCACGACCTCCTGCAAAACCAAAGGTTTTAAAACCCATAGACTCCATGGCGCAGTTACCTGCTAAAATCATAAGATCAGCCCAGGATATTTTGTTTCCATATTTTTGTTTAATCGGCCAGAGAAGTCTTCGTGCTTTATCCAAATTGCCGTTATCAGGCCAACTATTGAGGGGTGCAAAACGTTGCATACCCGTGCCAGCGCCACCTCTGCCATCTCCGGTACGATATGTTCCTGCACTATGCCAAGCCATTCTGATAAAAAAACCACCATAATGACCATAGTCGGCTGGCCACCAATCTTGGCTGTCAGTCATTAAAGCATAAAGATCTTTCTTTAATGCCTTTAGATCAAGTTTTTTAAATTCCTCAGAGTAATTAAAGTCCCGATTCATAGGGTCAGATTTTGAAGAATTTTGGTACAATATTTTTACATTTAGTTGATTTGGCCACCAATCGCTATTCGAACGAACTCCTGCTTTGGCATGCATAACTGGGCACATCGTGATGTTACTATGGTCATTTCCGTCCATTTGACTCTCCAATAATATTTTTTAAGGAATTTTTTGCTAATCCAATAAGTTTTTAGCATTTTCTTATTATAAGATAAATTTACATTTTCTTATATTTATTATAAGAAAAACTTATGAAAAATATTTCGTTAAAACAATTAAAGTACTTTGCTGCCTTGGTAAAATTCAAAAGTTTTGGGTTAGCGGCAGACGCTGTCGCGATATCACAACCAGCCATTTCAATGCAGATAAAAGAACTTGAGCGTGAAGTAGGGGCGCCACTAATTGAGAGAGGTGGCCATCAGCTAATATTGACTGAATTAGGTTTAGAGTTTCATCAGAAAGCCCTTGAGGTTTTGGAAAAGCTTGACGATCTGACAGCGCTGTCAGGAACAGTAAACAGGCGTGCTATCGGGCGGCTAAGGGTAGGGGTCATTCCAACGATTGCTCCTTATTTGATACCCGATTTAATTTTTGAAACTAAAAAATTTTTCCCAGAACTTTCTTTGATTTTCAAGGAAACGCAGACTGATAATTTACTATTAGAAATGCGAGAAGGTGACCTTGATTGCTCAATTTTAGCTTTACCGGTGACAAAGCCGGGTTTTTATGAAAGCCACTTATTTGATGAAAATTTTTTGCTTGTGAGAAATGCAAAACAAAAAGGTGTAAAAATTCCAGATCCAGTGGAACTGATTAATCATAATTTACTTTTATTAGAAGAGGGACATTGCTTTCGAGACCAGGCAATATCTTTTTGTGGTGTCACTGAGAGATTTAGTCGTCAAAGATTTGATGCAAGCTCCTTCACAACCCTTGTACATATGGTGTCCGCAGGTTTGGGTGTTACTCTCATCCCGGAAATGGCACGCAAATTAGAAACTTTAAGTTCAGAGGTGATTATAGACCAGTTTCCTAATCCATCGCCTAAACGTAGTATTGGGGTGATTTGGAGAGATACATCACCAATATCTGGCGAATTAGTCGATATAACTTCTGCTTGGAAAAAAGTCTTACCATTAGCGAATAAAAAATAATTTATTTTTAATTGCTTGCTTCTGATTAAATCATAGGCTAGCAGGATCACACTCTGAGGCGAGTTGGCGGAGTGGTGACGCAGCGGATTGCAAATCCGTGTACACCGGTTCGATTCCGGTACTCGCCTCCAGAGATCTTCCAGAAAAATAAAAAATGTGTGATCACAAAAACTATCTCCTATTAAATTGTGATCACAAAATGAAGAAATATATAATACTCTGATTTATTAACTTCTATTCTGTACTTATCAATTTAAGACCTAAATTCTACACAATGATAATTTGTTTGAAATCAAAAATAACCGTGTTTTTAACATGCTCGCTCACTTTAGCATCAGGCTTTGTTCATGCTGACGCCATTACCAGTTGTGACAGATCTGCAGCCTTACTTGCGGATCCACAGCGTAAAAGTGAACCTGTGCCCTTTGAAAAAATTGATGCCACTACAGTAATACATGAATGCACCGAAGCCATTAAAATGGATCCAGATAATTCTGGTCGCTTTTTTCTACAGCGGGCAAGAGGCCACCTGCGTATGGGAAATATTGAGAAGTCATTATCCGATTTAAATTTATCCATAGAACAAAATTATCCAGCGGCTTTTTTTGGTTTAGGAGTGGCTTTCTTACTTGGAGACGTTGTTGAAGCAGACTATGAAGAAGCCTCACTCCTACTTTTGACGGCATATGATAAGGGTGTTTTCTGGGCTGCCAATGCCCTTGCCCACTTATATGGCGATGAAAACTCAGTATACTACGACTTAGAAAAATCTGAAGTGTGGGCACAAAAGTTTATTTTGGAAAAAAGGGTGGCCTCACAAAAATGACCCAGAACAAAAAAAATTTAACTGATAGTTTAACTGAGACAGACTTAAGTGAAATAATTCAAATGGCACTCTCTGATCATGTAACATTTTCTGAAATTGAGAGCCAATATGGACTTAGAGAGGATCAAGTAAAAAAGATAATGAGAAAAAACATTAAACCAAGTTCATATCGCACATGGAGAAAAAGGGTAAAAAGTTTTTCTGAACGCAGACAGTATTACAAATAAAATATCCATAATTTTGGGAATTGTCTCATTAAATAACCGCTTTCTCGACTAATCGCTTTCCTTTTAACAGTCTATCATAATGAAAAGGTGTCATATCCAAAGTTTGATACTCTAAATACGATAAAATTTCTGAAACCGCTCAGAAGATGGCCGGAGCTTGCTGGGTTACGTCTCCAGAAAACACGTTCAAGAAGAAGAAGTTTTGAACTTCATTGTGTGGCCCGACGATAGCATTCTGATCCAACGTGTTCATAGAATAATGACCAGCCCAATCATGCATCAGCTTTATGGACTCAAAGTTTGGGATGCGATGTGCCAAGATTGGCCAGACTTTTTCTTCCCATAAATTGTGGTCCATTGCAAAATCATCAAAGTCGACAGCTGGATCCTCAACCCCGTGTCCACCGGCTTGGTACGTTCCACCTCCATTTTCGCGAACATGAATACCTGATGGATCAATTGTTAATGGGAGCTGGCGATCCAGTGGTTTCTCTGCCTTAAATATCCATGAGTAACGCTTTCTCGGTTCAACTGGAATGTCAATTCCAGCCATTTTTGAAGTAAAGGCTGCTCTAGGACCAGAAGCATTAACAAAATTTTCTCCAGCGAT
>JAAXIY010000065.1 GCA_012270125.1 Paracoccaceae bacterium | reverse complement strand
CGCGTTTAGAAATTATTAGTCAAAAAAGCAAGTAAACTTTTATTCAGTTAAATTAACATTGAAGAATAAAACAACTTCCAATTGTTTTTTTATTTTTTTTGAGAACAGCTCGTAGATTTTTTTATTTCTGATGTTAAATGTTAGTTATGGACATCAGCCTAATTAAATTAGCCATGTGCTCTTTAATTGATTTTAAACTTGCCAAACTCTGTCTAGTAGGAGGAGGTATGAGTAAATTTCAGTCGATAGGTAGTGGTAAAGAGGTAAGTCAGACTTTTCCTAGTGTTGGGTGTAAATATTGGAAATAAAAGCACCATCAACGCAACATGCGACTTGTGTCGATATCAAAGGCTCTGGGGTTTTGATAGTTGGGGATTCTGGATCTGGGAAGTCAGGTTTAGCAATTGGTTTAATCGCTCTTGGAGCTTCGTTGGTTGCGGATGATCAATGTGAAATATTGATTGAAAATGATAAATTGCACGTTTCAAAACCAAAATCTCTTCCAGAATGTATTGAAATGAGGGGTATTGGTTTAGTTTCTGTTCCAACAGTTTTACGGACACAACTTAAATGGGTGGTTGATATGGACAGAGTTGCGGAAGAACGGATGCCCGAGTTTAAATTTACTGATATAAGTGGTCACAGGGTTCCGACAATTTTTGCTAAGAATATGGACGATTTAGCATTTCGCATCTATGTTGTAGCGTGTAATGAGCTATCTGAATTTTAATGTGTATTTAAATTGGTACTCCCAAAACAAAATAAAAAAACAAAATTAATCTTGGTTTCCGGGCCTGCTGGTGCGGGGCGTACCACTGCAATCCGATCATTAGAAGATTTAGGTTTTGAAGCGATTGATAATCTACCTCTAGATTTAGTTCAGTCAGTATTGAAGCCAGAAAAAACGAGTGAGAATATTGCGATAGGTCTTGATACCCGTGGCCGTGATTTTTCTGTAGAAGGATTGTTGGATTTACTCAAAGTTTTATCAAATCTTGAGCATGTTGACTTTGAGTTATTATATCTTTCTTGCACGATGGAGGTGTTGCTAAGACGTTATTCTGAAACTCGTCGCCGACACCCGCTTGCCAATGGAAATTCTCCTCATGAAGGAATTGAAAAAGAATTAATGCTATTGGAACCGATACGAAATAAAGCTGATATTTTAATCGAAACCTCAGATCTTACTCCTCATGATCTAAAAGCAAGTATTAAAAAACTCTTTCTAAATTTTGAAGGAAACTTACTTTCAATTTCTTTAAAGTCATTTTCATACAAGAGAGGCCTTCCGCGTGGTTCTGATATTACGCTAGATTGCCGATTTTTAAAAAACCCTCATTGGCAGCATGAACTGAAAGAAAAAACTGGATTGGATGCGGATGTGAGAAAGTTTATAGCGAGTGATGACAGATTTTCAGAGTTTATTGAGCGAGTAACAAGATTAATATTATTCTTGCTCCCTTCTTTTAAGGAAGAAGGTAAAAGTTCAGTGGAAATTAGTTTTGGTTGTACAGGTGGCGTACATCGGTCCGTTGCCGTTACGGAAACTGTCGCAAAGGAACTTGCCGATTCAGGTTGGAATGTGTCAGTAAAACATAGAGAACTGGAACGGTTAAATCTTTAATTCCTAAGTTAGTTGGGGAAAACTTTTGATTGGTATTGTAATTGTTGCTCACGGTGGCTTAGCGCAGGAATATCTTGCAGCACTTGAACATGTGATGGGAAAGCAAGTAGGCATTACAGCAGTTTCAATAAAAAATGATGATGACAGAGCAGCTAAACAAGATGAAATTTGTTCAGCGGCTGACAAAGTTGATAGAGGTGCTGGCGTAGTCATCGTGACTGATATTTTTGGTGGTAGCCCATCTAATTTAGCTATGCTGGCCTGCCGTCCTGATGATAGACGCATAGTTTATGGCGCAAATTTGCCTATGCTTCTAAAACTAGCTAAATCAAGAGGCTTAATTATTGATGATGCAGTCAAGGCGGCACTATCATCTGGTCGGCAATATCTTGACGCCAAAAATATTTCCAATACTGGTTATTGAATGCATACTTCTTCTCATGTTTTTACCATATTAAATGACAAGGGTCTTCATGCTCGCGCGTCTGCTAGGTTTGTTGAGGTGGTAGAGAAGTTTGAATCAGAAGTCATAGTAGAGAAAGATGGTCTGGAGGCGTCAGGGAGTAGCATTATGGGATTGCTGATGTTGGCAGCTTCTAAGGGCACTTCCATCAAAGTTACACTAAACGGAAATGATGCAGAAGAATTGGTTCTAGCGTTAGAAGAATTGATAAATTCTAAATTTGGCGAAGAGAACTAGGCGGTAAATTAGATTGACTAATACAAAGCAAAAAGTGGATCAGATTATCGAAACTGTTCACGACGCTGATACCCCTTATGATCGGCGAAAACTTTCGTATGCAAATACTTTCACCAATCCTTTTCAAAGAAATACGATAAAAACTCTAGAGTTATTAACCGGAAAGCTGCGACTTCTTAGAAAGGTGAGACAATTTGAAAAAATGGGCATTCCGTTTGGCCAACCGTTTTGGAGGCAAGCACTGGATTTGCTGGGCATCAAATTACTTACTAGCAAAAGTGAACTTTCAAAAATCCCTAAAAAGGGATCACTAATTATTACTGCTAATCATCCGCATGGTTTGGTTGATGGAATGGTGCTCGCTGAATTAATTGGTAAGGTAAGAACTGACTATAAAATACTGACTAGGTCACTGCTAACTGGCGTTAATCAAATAGATCAATTCATGATACCTGTTCCTTTTGATCATGAAGAAAATGCACTTCAGAAAAGTTTAGAGATGCGTCGACGTGCTATGGAGCATTTGGAAAATGGTGGGGTAATTGTCCTTTTCCCATCCGGAAAGGTCGCATCATCAGAGACAATGTTTGGAAAAGTCGTTGAAGGTGATTGGAACCCTTTTACTGCAAAGTTGATTCAAAAGTCTGGCGCGGATGTCTTGCCAGTATTCTTCCCGGGATCCAATTCGCGCATATACCAAATAGCAAACCAAATATCAGCAACATTACGTCAAGGACTTCTGATTTATGAAGTGGTACACGCGATGAATAAACCCCAAAAGCCTCTGATTGGAAATATAATAAAACAAGATGAAATTTCATCTTGGAAGAGTGATCCACGTGGTTTTATGAAGTGGCTGCGAGAAAAAACAATTGAGTTGGATTCAAATGGTTAAATCTATCTCGATGGTACTGGCTTTTCGCCTGAATAGTCGTAAAAACCTCTCTTAGTTTTTCTTCCCAACCAACCAGCCTCGACATATTTAGTAAGTAGTGGGCAAGGTCGATATTTTGTGTCAGCAAGACCATCATGCAAAACATTCATTATTGCCAAGCACGTGTCCAATCCAATGAAATCAGCCAATTCTAAAGGACCCATAGGATGATTGGCGCCAAGTTTCATGGAGGTATCAATTGACTCTATGGATCCCACTCCCTCGTAAAGGGCATAAACAGCCTCATTAATCATGGGCATTAGAATTCGATTAACGATGAAGGCTGGAAAATCTTCCGCACTAGCAGCCGTCTTTCCCAATTTTTCTACTACCTGCAAACAGCTTTCATAAGTATCTTGATTTGTAGCAATACCTTTAATCAATTCAACAAGCTGCATAACTGGAACTGGGTTCATAAAGTGGAAGCCCATAAATTTTTCAGGTCGATCAGTACAACTTGCTAAACGCGTTATGGAAATAGAGGATGTGTTACTTGTTAGAATTGTATGGTCTTGGATATGTGGCAATAATGAACTTAGAATTTTCTGTTTTGTTGGTTCATCTTCGGTAGCTGCTTCGATTACCAGATCAACGTCATTAAAGTCCTCAATTGAAACCGTGTAGTTAATCAATTTAAGTGCTTCAAGACTTTCTTCACTTGAAATTTTTTTACTATTAACTTGTCTTTCGAGGTTGCTCTCGATGTTTAGTGAGGCTTTGTTGAGGATGTCTTTATTAATATCATTAAGAAGCACATTGTATCCTCCCAAAGATAGCACATGCGCTATTCCATTTCCCATCTGCCCCGCGCCAATTACACCAATTTTCTTAATCTGCATTTGTGCCTCACTTTTTATTGTTTTAATGGTATTAATTGTTGCTGCCTGTTACAAGGTATCTCTTTACTGCAAATTAATTTTTGCAAGCACTTGATCAAAACATCAAAAAAGCATACCCATCGACTGGGATAGGGGTATAGCTCAGCTGGTAGAGCGACGGTCTCCAAAACCGTAGGTCGCGGGT
>JAAXIY010000059.1 GCA_012270125.1 Paracoccaceae bacterium | reverse complement strand
ATAAGCTTTTCGTCCAAAAACCTCTCTAACCATCGGCTCAAATATTTCTAATGTTTCCGTTGGGTAGTCTGGATCAAAACTTGATTGATCCCATCGTTCGCAAAACTCAGCACAATTATCAAAAACAGGGTGATCTTTGAATTGATCTCTGGCGTTTCGATCCCATCCATAATGATGCCCATAATAGAGCATTTGGAAGATCCCATGGTGCTCGACAGTCCACGCAACATCCCACCTTACGAATGGCCTGATAACCTCAGCTGACATTTTGTCATGGTTTTGTGGGGCTAAACCGTCCCCAATGTCATGTAGAAGTGCGCCGACCACCCAATCTAGATCTGCACCATCACGAAGAGCTCGAGTTCCCGATTGCAGTCCATGCTGTAGTCTCGTGATTTTGTACCCTTCTAGTGTGGCCTCGCCAGCTCTTTTTAATTCCTCAAGTACTCGATCTGCAGTAAGAGCAAGATAGGGTTTTTCTAATCGGGCGAGTAATTCGTATTCCTCACGAGTTCCGTCTTTCATGTTTACAAAATTTACATGTTCATCCATAGCGTTGTCTCATATCGAAACTGTTTAAGAAATTTAACAGTCAAAAGTTCTAATAAATAGTTAAATTCAATAAAAATTATTCTCAACAGTTTTTCTAGAATTGTTACTTATGTTTGAAATTCTTAATCTTTTCAGTCAATTTCGTTTTGACGTTTTAACAAAGGCTTTTTATGACTGGTCAGTCTGAAGATAACCTGGAAATTTCTGGTCTCCGATTTACGAAGTACGTTTTGCCTTTCGCAATTTCCCAAACACTTGCTTGGGCGACATGCTTTTATTCATTTCCAGCTTTTTTGCCAATTTGGGAAGCTCAATTAGGGTTTTCTAAAACTTCGCTGACCGGTTCATATACTTTATCACTTATTGTGTCTGCCATTTTTGCTCCTTTCGTGGGACGGTTTATCGACAAAGGTTCAGGAAACTTTGTATTTTGCTTTGGCACTCTTCTAGCTTTCTGTTGTCTCTTCTTACTGTCTAAAGCGACTGAGATTTGGCATTTTTATGTTCTATGGTTTTTTATGGGTATAGCAATGTCTTGCTCTCTTTACGAAGCATGCTTTGCTTTTTTAACGAACACTATGGCGAATAATGCAAGACGAGCGATAACTTTTGTAACACTGGCTGCTGGATTTGGTGGCACCATTTCTTTTTCAAGCGCTCACTTTTTGACCCAGTTTTTTGGTTGGAGATCAGCAATACTAATTTTTTCATTAGTAATTCTGGTTGTTAATTTGCCTTTAGTGTGGAGTGCAACAAAAACGTTAAATAAAGTTTCCAATAGATTTGTTAAACGATCTTCTGGAAATTTAAAAAATGTTCTAACAGTTATGAAAAAACCTACTTTTTGGCTTATTGGTGGCACATTTGCATTCATGTCACTCAATCATGGGATAATAATAAGTCATCTTCTGCCAATTTTTTATGACCGTGGACTAGATGCTAAAACGGCTGTACTCGCGGCCTCCTGCATTGGACCAATGCAAGTCGTAGGTCGTTTGATGATGCTTGCATCCGAAAAAAAGGTATCTGTGTTCTCGCTTTGCATTGTATCTTTTATTTCAATGTTTGTGGCTGGTTGGTCAATTTATTTGGGAAATATTTCACTTGGTTTAATAATAGCTTTCGTTGTTTTTCAGGGGGCTAGCTACGGTGTTTTGAGTATTATACGTCCTACGGTGATTTCAAGTCTTCTTGGCCGTAATGACTTTGGAATTATTTCAGGGCTGTTGGCAGTAGGGTTTGTTCTAGGATCTGCTTTAGCTCCTTTGTTTGGATCATTAGTTTGGCAGTTGGGCACCTATGATTTGGTGATATTTGTGGCATTGCTATTACCCGCTTTTGCCATATTTTTACTGGCTGCTGCTTGGCGGCTTAAGCCGCAATAGCTAGATTGTTATTTTTTTATGGAATTATTTTAAAGAAAGTTTGCGTCTTCTTTTTGTTCTAGTATTTACACTTTATGAGGTCTTTTGTTTCAGAGTTTTTAGGTACGCTTTTTCTTGTCGCTACGGTGGTTGGATCTGGCATCATGGCTGATAACCTTTCAATGGGAAATCATGCGGTGGCACTTTTGGCTAATGCCATTTCTACTGGCGCGATCTTATATGTCTTGATCATAATTTTTAGTGAACTTTCTGGTGCTCACTTCAATCCGGTTGTTAGTTTGATTATGTTTATAATGAAAAAAATCAGTTTATCTGACTTTTTAGCATATGTATTTTTTCAAATAATTGGGGGAGTACTTGGCGCCTTCTTAGCACACTTTATGTTTGAGATGTCTATTATACAACTTTCTACAAACGTTCGTACTGGTTCTTCTCAATATCTCTCAGAAGTCATAGCTGCTTTTGGGTTAGTGTTAACTATTCTACTTGGTTTGAAATACAAAAGAGAGTCTGTCGCTACACTGGTCGCATTATATATTACTGCGGCCTATTGGTTTACTTCTTCGACTAGTTTTGCCAATCCAGCAGTTACTATCGCAAGAACATTTACTGATACTTTCTCTGGCATCCAGAACAGTGATACTGTTCCTTTTATAATGGCACAGATTTTAGGTGGTTTAATGGCATATTTGGTTTTTAGGTATCTAAGCCAGTCTAAAAGTGTTTAATGATCTATTGTAAGGTTGAGTTTCTATAAATAAATTTTAGTGCTTCAAAGGGTTACAAAAAATGTCCAACGAAATATTGTATAATTCCCAAGTGATTTCGTTTTTGGAAGAGTTATGGGGCGATGGGTTTTTGTCGCCTGGTGGTTCCGATGAAGTTAAGAAAGTGATCGAAGGTATCCAAATCAAGGATAAACGTGTTCTGGATATAGGTTCGGGATCCGGGGCTTGTGCAGTTTTGCTGGCAAAAGATTATTCCGCAAAACAGGTGGTTGGCATCGATGTAGAGCCACCCGTTTGTGAGGCTGCTCAAAATTCTGTTTTAGCAGCAGGTTTATCAGAAAAAATTAGCATTGAACTAGTTTCTCCTGGGAAATTGCCTTTTGAGGATGGATCTTTTGACATTGTTTTTTCAAAAGACTCTATCATACATATTCCAGATAAGTCTGCTTTAGCCGAAGATGTATTTAGGGTTTTGAAGCCAGGTGGCCATTTTGCAGCATCTGACTGGTTAATAAGTCACGCTGGACAGCCATCGCACGAAATGTCTGAGTATATAAAAGCGGAGGGTCTTGACTTTGCAATGGCTTCACCTGGGGAATATCAAGAAGCATTCTCAAAAGCAGGATTTGTAGATGTAGAGCTTGTTAATAGAAATCCCTGGTATTCAAGTATTGCTGCAAAAGAATTGGAGTGGTTGAAGGGTCCAGAAAGAGAAGGTTTATCTATACGCCATGGAAAAGAGTTTATTGATCACCAAGTTGAAATATGGGAAAAGCTAGTTGGAGTTTTGAAGAGTGGAGAACATTGTCCACATCATATCCGAGCTAAAAAACCTTAAGGCTTTTGGTTTATTTATTTGCTGGTTTTTTTAAATCTTAATGATTTAGACGCTGGTGATAAGTTAATTTCATCGATTATCGTACCTTGCCGGGTTCCCAAAAAATCAAACACTATTTTTGCAATATCTTCTGTTTCAATAGCATTGGTTTCCAGTGCATCTGGTTCGAATTCTAATGTGTCAAAGAAAGGACTTCTAACCATTCCAGGATTTATTAAACAAACACGGACGCCCGCTGGGCCCGCTTCATTTCGTAATGCTTGTGCAAATCCCCTCAAGCCAAATTTTGCTGCGGAATAAAGTGTTGCTTTCTTTTTGCCAATAACTCCAGCCTCTGACCCGAGTATAAAAATATCTCCGTTGCCTTGAGATTTCATATGAGCCACGATGGCTCGACATAAAATGATGTGAGAAACTAGATTGAGATCTATGAAGTTTTCAATTTGAAGGCTGGAAAAGTTTTCCAATGATTTGAATTCCCCAAAACCAGCCCCACTTACAAAAACATCAATGTCAGGATTCTCTTTAAGTATAGATTTCATTAGTTCTGGAAGCTTTTTTACTTTGGATAAGTCGGCCTCTATTGGAATGTAATGTTTTTCATTTGGCATGAACTTACTATGGTCTCTAGCCAGTCCCACTACCTTAATACCGTTCCCCAAAAATTTTTCTGCTATTGCTTTACCAATCCCGCTGGAACTTCCAGATATTAATGCGGCTTTCATATCTCTATCTTTCTAGTTTGTTTATATGGTGCACTGAAAAATTTTATTTTCTGATGTGTATTTATTTAATTCAGATTTTAAGAAATCATGCATTTCTGTTTCTATTTTTTTCCCATACGAGACTATCCCTTTTGTTTCTTCCATAGGGAAAGCAAAAAGTTTCTGTTCTGGATGAAGGCTTGCAGCTTTTTTATACATTTTTTTTGGAAATCTAAGTGGCCCATAACTGATTGAATGCAACATTGAAGGGTTTAGGCCATTTAATATTTCTTCAAAAAGAGAGGAATATAAATTTTTCCAATTAGATGTATAAATGAGTGGGTCGAATCTTAGACCGATTTTCCAACCTGTCTCCGCTAGCTGTTTAATTGCATTAATGCGTCTATTTATATTTGGCGCTTTACTATCCATCGATTTAGCAATTTCTGACGGCGATAAACTAAAAGCAACGATGCAGTTGTCTAAAGGTTTTCTCTGAAGAAGTGAATTTATTGCGATGCTCTTGGTTCGTAACTCGAGTTCAACATTAGGAAAAGTTTCGAAAAAAGTTAAAGCATGGTCAGCAAACCCACTTAGCTTATCGAAGGCTAAAGAGTCACAGTCATATCCAGAAAAAAAGGTTAAAGATTTGCCTTTATATTCTGCAATTTTTTCGGAAATTGAATGGAAGAAATCTTCGTAATTCACAAACAAGACAAAATTTGCAGAGGAGTACAGCCCCTGGAGGAAGCAATATTTACAATCATAAAGGCAGTTGTACATGTGTGAGAAATAAAAGTTTTTATGGGAGTCCATTCCGAAACCTGATGGAACTGGTAAAACGAAATTTTCGTGCTTTTTTGCTAAAATCAGGGCTGGATTTTTTTTCTGCAACTTAAAGTTTTGGTGCCTTTTATTAAATAATTCCTGATAGCGCTCTATTGGCACCCAAGTTGATCGGGGTAAAGCCTTTCGGATACGCTCAGTTGTCGGATGATTGGAAATCTGTTCTTCAAAAAAAATTGTTTCAATCAAAGCGCATTCCAATTTTCAGCATTAATCAAGATTTCTTTCTCTAATTGCAATATTATGTCCTTTGGTTGAGAATTCAAAAATTCAGATGGATCCAACCTTTTTGTGGGGAACATTATCTTCCACTTTCTATAGATTTCTCTAAATTGGTGTTTGCTTGTTTCGGTGAACCTGAAATTTTTTTCGAAATCTTCGACTTCGTCTGGAAGCGAAAGACGTCTTTTCTCCTCTTGAACCAGAATTTCAATTTGGCCTAAAACAGCTGAAATTTTTGATAATTGTTTTTCGATCAAGTCTCTGACCAAATTTTTTGTTATGAGGGTAGAAGAGCTGTTTGCGGTATCTGAAACAATTTTAATAACATATGTTAATTCGTTGCATGAAAAAGATGGAACCAATTCACAAAAACCAGCAGCTTCCATGTCATATAAAACTGGCTCATTATATTTACTTTCTGGTTTGCTGACTGTGACTAATGTTTCAGCCGGCAAAAGTTTGGATAGCCTCAACCCAGGGAAAAAGACTGCTCCACTTTCTTTTGATACGACTTTTACAGCTTGATATATGTCCCCAATTGGATCTCTGGAGAAACCGGCTATGCCTAAATTAATCCAGGCTGTATAGTTCTTAATTTGTAAATAGTTCTTGAGAAAAGTAGCAGCAGCAGCAGATTTTATCGATCCAATTCCGGATATAATCAGAGCGTGACCTGTTGTTTCATTCGCATAAATTGGAAACAAAGATTGATTATCTAAGATTTTCATTTTGAAGGCTTCGATTATTGGAATTGCTTCTGCTCTTAGGGCAATGACCCAACAAAAGTTAAACTGGGTTTTTGCAAAGTTTTTAGGATCTTTAAATTCACTCATCTTCTAATAGCCCCTGAAAGTGAATTATTTTTTTATTCAACTCTTCAGCTAATTCAATATTGCCACGCTTGATGGATCCACCCATCAATATTTTAAGCTTTCTAAGAAGCTCTGTTAGAGTAAGTTGATAATTAGATCGACTTAAATTTTTGTTTTGTAGAAGTTTTTCCAAACTGTAGATCCTAAATCTATCCATTCCCCAGTAAAGTTGGGATAATTGGTCTGAATGTCCGCCATTTTTAATGGTGAGCTGTTCGCCTAAAAAATGAGTTTTTTCAAAAGCACAATATCTAAGCCATAAATCATAGTCTTCGCATGCTTTTAAACTTTCATCAAATTTTCCATAGTCCTTGAAAACCGAGTAGTGTAATATAGCTGAGCTGGGTGATATACAGCACATTTCCAGACATTTTTTGAAAAGATCCCCACCAGTTTTGTAATGTTTTTTATGTGGATTTACTCGGACGCCATTTCTTATCCAAACCTCATCAGTATGACTAAGCCTAGCCTCAAAATTTTCTTGTTGAAGAGAGGAAATTTGTTTTTCTAATTTAGTGGGTTTCCACTGATCATCAGAGTCAAGCAAGGCAATATATTCTGAAGAAGCTAATTCTATCCCAACGTTTCTGGCAGAGCTTACGCCACCGTTTTCTTTGTAAATATAACGTAATGTATTTTTTTTATTATCGGATGCTGAAAAGCCTAAGTTTTTCAGAATAGGCCACGTTTCATCGGTTGATCCATCGTCAATGACGATAGTTTCAGCGGGTTTGAGTGTTTGAGACAATACAGATGAAACACTGTCTTTTATCAAGTGCGCCCGATTGTATGTGGGAATTATAACAGAAATGTTTGGCATTAGCATAATAACTCTACACGCATGATTAATCTTCAAACACTGATTTTTCACTTTATTAAAAAAATAAAAGGTGCACTAGTAACTTTACTAATTAACGCGAGACTTTATCCATGAAGCCATTGGTGTTCTCAAAAACTGGCAAATTTTGGAAAGGAAATCTTCATACCCATTCCAACCGTTCAGATGGGCTACTTTCGCCCGATGATCTGTGTCAACGATATAAAGATGAAGGTTATAATTTTTTAGTAATTTCTGATCACTTTGTTGGATTGTATAATTATCCGATCACTAAAACTTCAAAATTTACCGACCCAGAATTTACGACAATTTTGGGTGCTGAACTCCATTCTGGAGCCTCTGAGAATGGGGAAATTTGGCATATTCTTGCTGTTGGTTTGCCAGAAAATTTTGCACCGTCTAATTCGCCTCGTTTTGTTCCTATTGATGACCAGGAAAGTGGACCGGAGATTGCAGAGCGTTGTTTTGACGCTGGCGCATTTGTAGTCATAGCTCATCCTCAGTGGTCTGGACTTACTTTGGCTGATGCACGGTCTATCACATCCGCGCATGCTGTTGAGGCTTACAATCACGGTTGTGCAGTGAGTACTGACCGCCCTGATGGTTTTCATACATTAGATCTTCTTTTAGCCGAAGGCAGGAAACTCAATCTTGTCGCAACAGATGATGCGCACTTTACAGAACCTGATTTTTTTGGTGGCTGGGTTATGGTGAAGGCGCAGCAAAATAAATCTGACTCTATATTAGAATCTTTAAAGGAGGGTTCATTTTACTCATCTCAAGGTCCTGAATTTGTTGACATTGAGATAAATTCTGAAACTGCAAAGGTTCAATCTACGCCTGTGAGTACAGTTATCGTACAAGGGCAAGGTTCTGCTTATGTTGCTCAGCATGGTGAGGCGGTAGTCTCCGCTGAGCTTTCACTAGAACGGCTTAAAAACAGCCCATGGCTAAGGGTTACTGTTATTGACCAATATGGAAAAAGAGCTTGGTCAAATCCTATATGGCGAGATTGAATACACGTAAAATTGGAAGCTTCAGTTAAGCTCCCATTATTGCTTTAACTTCAAGAAACTCTTCTAAGCCCCATTCTGCTTTTTCTCGACCATTGCCTGACTGCTTATAGCCTCCAAAAGGGGCATCAGCACCACCAGATCCATAATTCACATGAATTTGCCCAGCCCTCAAACGTCTAGCAATTGAAGTAAGTGTCTCTTTGTCTTCGCCTGACACATAAGCTGCAAGGCCATATTCAGTGTCATTTGCAATTGCTACCGCATCATCAATATTTTTATATGTAAGCATAGACAGAACAGGTCCGAAAATTTCTTCTTTTGATATTGCCATATCATTTTTCACATCAGCAAATACAGTTGGTTTGGCATAATAACCTTTTTCCAAGCCATCTGGTTTTCCTGTTCCGCCGATTAACAGTTCGGCGCCTTCATCAATACCTTTTTGAATTAAATTTTGAACTTTTTTGAACTGTACATCGCTTACCAAAGGGCCAATGGTTGTACTATCGTTTTTAGGGTCGCCGGCAATTACTTTTTGAGCTGCATCTTTTGCAATAGCATATGCATCATCTTTTCGAGACTCAGGCACTAACATTCGAGTAGGTGCGTTACATGATTGCCCAGTATTGCTCATGCAAGAATCAACTCCAGCCTGAATTGATTTTTCAAAACTAGCGTCATCCAAAATTATGTTAGCTGACTTGCCGCCCAATTCCTGACTGACACGTTTAACACTATCTGCGGATGCCTTTGCTACTGCAACACCGCCTCTAGTCGATCCAGTAAACGACATCATATCAATATCTGGATGAGCTGACATCGCTTCACCCACAACGGGTCCCATGCCGTTGACCAGGTTGAAAACTCCGGCTGGTACTTTAGCTTCGTCAAGGATCTCAGCAATAACCATTGATGAGAGTGGAGCAATTTCTGATGGTTTCAGTATGGCTGTACATCCTGCCGCAAGACAAGGTGCCAGTTTTGAAACAACCTGATTTACTGGCCAGTTCCATGGAGTGATTAACCCACATACACCAATTGGCTCGTGTCTAATAATAAAGTTACCATGCTCATACTCGAAATTATGATTGGTTAGAGAGCGAATGGCTGCCTTTAAATGTCCTAATCCAACCATGGCTTGCGCACCTTTAGCCAAGTATGTGGGCGCGCCCATTTCGGTCTGGATTGCATCTGCAACGTCATCAAGGCGGCGTTTGTAAATCTCTCTAATTGTTGTAAGTAAATCGATGCGCTGTTCAACGGGAGTTTGAGAGTAAGTTTCGAAAGCTTTTCTTGCAGCTGTCACAGCTTCATTCACATGAGTTGCATCACCTAAAGAAATTTTTGTGACTTTTTCTTCAGATGCAGGGTTAATAACATCAAGTGTTTCAACACCGCTTGGCTTCACCCAAGTGCCATTGATATAAAAGTCTAATTTTTCCATAAGTTATTCTCCATAAACCGTTCAAAAACTTCGAATCTTCTTAGAAAGATAGATTTGTTCTCTATTATCATAAGTCAGACAGTTAAAGCTTTTTTATCCTAGTGCGACCTTGTTGTTTGTAAAACAGATGTTAGGGTGTGTAGCGTATCAACAGATCTTTGTTTTACTGAAGATGGCAATTTATATAACGAGGAGCAACTGGTCATGACTTTGATCAGAGAAGAGGACTTAGTAGAAAGCATTGCTGATGCTTTTCAATATATTTCATATTTTCACCCACCAGATTTTGTTACTTCTCTATCGTCTGCATGGGAACGGGAAGAAAGCCAAAGTGCAAAAGATGCAATGGCACAAATCTTGGTCAATTCAAGAATGGCTGCCATGGGAAGACGCCCAATATGCCAGGATACAGGTAGTGCTAACGTTTATTTAGAAGTTGGCTATGATGTAAAGTTTGATTTCTCTCGTAGCCTTCAAGAAGTTGTTGATGAGGGGGTTCGAAGAGGATACCAATTTGATAAGAACCCACTTCGTGCTTCAATTGTTTTAGATCCTATTGGCTCACGAAAAAATAGTGGTGATAATACCCCAGCATTGCTTACAGTTGATCTTGTTCCAGGAAACACTGTTTCTGTTTATGTATCAGCAAAGGGTGGAGGTTCGGAAAATAAAGCAAAATTTGCTGTGCTCAATCCTTCAGACTCAGTTGCTGATTGGGTTGTTGATACGGTAGAAAAACTAGGTGCTGGTTGGTGCCCACCTGGTATTTTGGGTATTGGTGTTGGAGGGTCTTCAGACCGAGCAATGGCAATGGCAAAAAAAGCATTAAATGATCCTCTTGATATGCAAGCTTTGTTAAAAAACGGCCCTCAAAACAAATCAGAAGAATTACGGATTGAGATATATGAAAGGGTGAACGCTCTGGGTATAGGTGCTCAGGGATTGGGTGGTGTTACTACAGTACTAGATGTGAAGATAAAAAGTTTTCCGACACATGCAGCATCGCTTCCTGTTGGTTTGATCCCAAACTGTGCAGCAACGCGTCATTTGCATTTTACTTTAGATGGAACAGGCGTTCCGAATTTTGAAACACCTGATTTAGCAGCGTGGCCAGAGATTTTACTTGATGAAGCGAATAAAAATGCGCGCCGGGTAGACGTGGATAATCTTAACGAAGAAACTTTGGCTAGTTTGAAAATAGGGGAAACACTATTACTTAATGGTACAATTTATACTGGACGAGATGCTGCCCATAAAAGGATAGTGAATTTCTTAGACGAGGGGAAAGCCTTACCAGTAAACCTGGAAAATCAAACGATCTATTATGTCGGACCTGTTGATGCTGTTGGTGATGAAGTTATAGGACCTGCAGGCCCAACAACTTCAACCAGGATGGATAAATTCACCGACCGAGTTCTTGGTGATACTGGTCTGAAATTAATGATAGGAAAGGCAGAACGGGGACCGGAAGCAATTGAGGCTATAAAAAAACATAAAGCAGTTTATGCTATTGCTGTGGGAGGGGCTGCTTATCTAGTATCAAAAGCAATAAAAGAAGCAGAACCTGTTGCGTTTGAAGATTTGGGAATGGAAGCAATTTATAAGCTGAAAGTAGAAGACATGCCAGTTTTGGTGGCTGTTGATAACACTGGAGCTAGTGTTCATAAATCTGGTCCTGCGGCGTGGCGTAAAAATTGAATAAATGAAATGGATTTAATTGTACTCAAGATATTGGGTGATTAATATTATTCTAATATCAAGCTTCAGTTAACATACCAATATTTTGAGAGGTCTGTAATCATGCATGAAATACCATTAACAATGCATGCTATGGTTCTTACAGGTCATGGTGGATTAGATAAGTATGAATGGTTTGAGACTTGGAAAACGCCTAAACCGCAAGAAGATGAAGTTCTAATCAAAGTATCGGCCTGCGGACTAAACAATACAGACGTAAATACTAGAACAGGATGGTATTCTAAGAATGTAAATGCCCCAACAATGGATACAGAGCTAGGCTTAAATATTGCTGATGATCCAGCTTGGGGTGGGACGCCTATATCTTTTCCAAGGATTCAAGGAGCCGACGTCTGCGGGTACATTGTAGAGGTGGGACAGAATGTAAGTAAGTCTCGAATTGGTCAGCGGGTAATTACCGATAATTGGGTGCGTGATGAAAATGATCCTGAAAATATCGAGAAAGTTGGATACTTAGGGTCTGAAAGAGACGGAGGGTTTGCTCAATACACAGCTATTCCTTCAAAAAATGCGTTAGAAATTATTTCTAATTTATCAGACGAAGAACTGGCAACTTTTAGTTGCAGTTACACGACAGCGGAGGGAATGTTAGCACGCGCAAAAGTGATGGATACGGATACTGTATTAGTTCCAGGAGCTTCGGGAGGTGTAGGAAGTGCTCTAGTACAACTTGCTAAAAGAAGAGGTGCACGTGTGGTTGCTATGACGACACCAGAAAAATCTTCTTTAGTTGAAGATTTGGGAGCTGATATCATAATTTCACGAGTATCATCTTCTTGGGTTGATGAAATTAAATCTGAGAAAATTTCTGTAGTTGCTGATGTTGTTGGGGGAAGCTTATGGAAAGAGTTGATTGAAATTTTGGAGTGTGGAGGGCGCTATACTTGTTCAGGGGCAATAGCTGGACCGATAGTTGAACTCGATTTAAGGACTTTCTATCTTCGTGACTTAACTTTTACAGGTTCTACAGTAACTGAAACGGCAATTGCCAAAAATATTGTTAGATATATAGAAGATCGTGAAATAAAGCCGTGTTTAGCTGAAGTCTTTCCTTTGTCTGAACTTAAAAATGCTCAAAAAAATTTCATGGAAAAAAAACATGTTGGTAACATTGTAGTAGTGCCTTAGTCGTAGATTAAGTTTGATCTTACTTTATAATAAAAAATTTTTAATCTACGCTGTAACGATATTAGAAAGGCATAATGTTTTAAATGCAAAGAGTTTTGGTTACAGCAGGAGCATCAGGCATTGGTTATGCTCTAGCCGAAGCATTTTATGCTGAGGGCTATAAAGTTTGGATAATTGATGTTTCAGAAAACGATTTAAAAAAATGTCCAAAAAACTGGGAACAGACCAAGCTTGATGTAAGCGACGAAAATGCCATGGGCGATCTCTTCTCTATAATAAATAATAAGTGGGGAGGCTTAGACGTTCTATGCGCAAACGCTGGGACGGCGGGGGCAACAGAGCTGATTGAAGATCAGGATCTTTTGGCATTTCGAAAGTGTTTGGACGTTAATTTAATTGGTGCTTTTTTATCTGTAAAAGGCTGTTTGCCGATGATGAAAAAGCAAGGCAAAGGTGCAATTATATTTACGTCATCGACTGCGGGGCTCTATGGGTTTCCTTACCGTTCTCCCTATTCGGCTAGCAAGTGGGCAATTCATGGTCTCATGAAAACAGTAGCAATGGAGGCTGGTTCATTTGGCATACGTGCAAATGCTATTGCGCCTGGTTGTGTTGAAGGAGATCGAATTAATGGTGTTATTGAAAGGGAGGCTGCTCAAAAGAACACAACGCCAGATATTGTACGGCAAGCATACAAAGCTGGTACATCTCTAAATACTTTTATTGAAGCAAAGGACATCGCTGCCATGGCAGTATTTTTGGCTTCAGACTCAGCCCAGCTAGTATCAGGTCAGATCATTGCTGTGGATGGGCATACCGAAAACCCAGATCCTAAAATATAAATATATGGCAAAACACTTAGAGGAAACCGTCAGTAAAATATTCTTATGTGAAACAAGGTTTGTACTGGCTTTGGCTTAAGGTCTCCGTAACTAAGCGTATTCGATATGTTATTTGTTTAACGAAATCTGATTGTGTTCTTTTGCATCCAGCGAAACTTTCCTAACTGTTTCGATAAAGTTTTCTACCGTTTTAGAATTACCCGACTTCCGAAAAGCTAAATACAAATCAATATTATTTTCCAATGGTTCGAATGGGACAAAACAAACACCCGGTGGAGCAATATTCTGCACCCATTTCGGAGCCAAGGCTATTCCCAAACCTTGTGCCACAAACTGTAACAGAGTGGACTTATCTATAATTTCGCAAACAATGTTTGGTTGAACACCGACTTGCCGGAAATTACTCCACAGTGCCTCGTGTAATATTGGCCGCGCATGCCTAGGATAACCAACAATTGGTTGATCAATTATATCTGTTGTTGAAAGCGAAGTAGAATTTGAAAGTGGGTTCTTATCTGACAGCACTACTACGATAGGCTGTCGATGCAAGAGCTCGCTCTTAATGTATTCATCGTCCTGTGCTGTTCTGACAAAAGCTACGTCGGTCCTATGTGCGATCAATTCCTGAGCGTGTTGTTCAGAGGAGGAAATCTCCAAAACCTGCACATGAACTTTTGGATCAGTTTCACGAAATTTAAGTAGTGTCTTCGGTAGCAGCATCGAAATTGCCTCATCCACGCCGCTCACACGAATATGCTGCAAGTCTGACTCAGCAGTATGGCGGAAATTGGATATTGAACTATCAATATCCGCAAGAATTCTTTTAGAATCTTTCACAAACTCTGACCCAGCTTGGGTCAAGCTAACCTGGCGGGTTGTTCTAAAAAATAGCCGAGCACCTAATTCGTGCTCCAAAGCAGATATCCGCTCAGATAGGGCAGACTGGCTCAATCCTAGACGTTCGCCAGCTCGTCGAAAATGAAGCTCTTCAGCCACGGCAATAAAACATTCTAATTGTCTGATATCCAAGCCGTTGACCTCTATTTATCTGTTTGATGACGCTTATCTAAAAATTTTAATCCAGTCTAACCTCTAAGTTGCTGTCTGCAACCGCATGCTCCAGGAGGTCTATTTATTTCGCATCTTACTTTATAACAGACACTTTCTCTTTCAAACTCATTGAGTTCTCAAAAGCATCGATCGCTTCGGACTTCTTCAAAGAATCTAATGTGTCATCACGCCCTTCCAGCAATGCTGTTTGGGTTGCATCATCCATCATAAAGTGGACCTCTTGCCCATCGATATCAACAATCTTATTCTCAACGGATACACTAAATATCTTTCCATTTCGTGAAAGCTTGAGAAGTAAATCTCGTTTTTCAGATGTTATAATGGGAAGAGCCAATCCATTTTTGCGCGCATTATCAAAAAATATTCCGGCAAAACTTGTTCCAATGATTGCCTCAATACCCATTTGGCGCAGTCCCCAAACGGCATGCTCTCGGCTAGAACCACATCCAAAATTATCACCAACCACCAGAATATTTGCTGCTTTCCAAGGTTCTTGGTTTAATACAAAATCTTGCCGAAGACTGTTGTCATTGTAAAACCGCAAATCGGCAAATGTACCAGCGGCCAAACCTTCCCGAGTAATGGTGCGCAAAAAGCGTTTGGGCATGATAACGTCTGTATCAACATTTGCTAAAGGTAGTGGGGCTGCGATTCCTTTGATCGTTTTTCTCATAATTTATGATCTTTCAAACAAAGTCTCGTACATCCACTAAACGTCCAGCGACCGCAGCAGCTGCAACCATAGCAGGGGACATCAAATGTGTGCGGGCACCTCGACCTTGTCGTCCTTCAAAATTGCGATTGGTGGATGAGGCAACACGTTCGCCATCCAACGCAACATCATCATTCATAGCTAAACACATTGAGCATCCAGCTTCAGGTCTCCATTGAAATCCTGCGGCCTCAAAAATCTCCCTGAGCCCCTCAGATTCTGCTTTCATTCTTGTCATTGCTGAACCAGGCACCACAATTGCCTTTATACCAGTTGCGATCTTCCGTCCCCTTAGTACATCTGCTGCTTGCCGTAGGTCTTCAATGCGGCTGTTGGTACACGACCCTATAAAGGCCGTATCGATAGTTATAGATTGAATTGGCTGACCGGCGGACAAGCCCATGTAGGTTAAGGCTCGCTCTAGTCCAGCCTTCGCTTTTGGGGATACAAAACTCTTAGTTGAGGGTACTGTGCCTGTGATTGGGACAGACTGGTCCGGGCTAGTACCCCAAGTAATTAAAGGTTCGATATCGCCACCCGCTATAGTGATATCTTGATCAAAAGCGGCACCTGGATCAGTTTCCCATGTTTCGCTTAAATATTCAAAAAGTCCACTATGGGCATGTCCGCTTAAAGCGTTTTGAGTTACTTTATCTGCAGCAATCAATGCCGCTCGTGCACCTAACTCAACAGCCATATTGCAAACTGTCATACGGCCTGCCATCTCGAGGTTTCGAATAGCAGATCCTGCAAACTCAACAGCAAATCCGTTTGCGCCTCCTGCCCCAATGACCTGAACGACTTTCATAATAATATCTTTTGCGGTTACTCCAGGAGCGACGTCACCATCAATCGTGACCCGCATTGTCTTCATTCGTCTGTAGCGTAAAGTTTGTGTCGCCAAAACATGTTCGACTTCGGATGTACCAATACCAAATCCAAGCGCACCGAAAGCTCCATATGTCGTTGTATGGCTGTCGCCACATGCTATCAACATTCCAGGGGACGCCAAACCCTGCTCAGGAACAACAATGTGCTCAATCCCTTGTCTTGGATCACCCAAACCATAAAAGGCAATATTATGCTTTCGACAATTACTTTCCAAATTATCGATCAGTAGTTTTGACTGCGCATCAGGTGCTTCGACGCTTCGTGTTGCATTAACATGGTCAACAACTGCCAAGTGAGCTTCAGGGCGCCTAACCTTTAATCCTTTGGTCTCCAATCCAGAAAACGCCTGAGGGCTCGTATATTCATTCATAATGTGAAAATCTACGTAGATCAGCATATCACCATCTGACAAATCACAAACCTTATGGGCATCCACAAGTTTATCGTACAGCGTGCGGGTCATTGAGTGGTGTCCTTTGAATATATTGGATTGCAAGAAAAGAAATCCGACATGCGTGCTGCAATTTCCTCAGGGATCTCCTCGGCCATATAGTGGGTAGCGGCTAGAGCTTCACCTTCAACTTTTGCAGCCCGCTGGCCCCATAGTGCGAGCGCATCAAAACATTTTTCTATGACCCCGTGCTTTGCCCAAAGCGCAAGAATGGGCATTGCAAGTTTCCGACCCATATCAGCGTTATCATGTTCTATGTCGATGCTAGCAGCAGCTCGATAATCTTCGCAGCTTGCATGAATAACATCTGGATCTGAAAAGGCTTTTAGGTATTCATCTAGAGCTTCAGCAGAGAATGGGGATTTGCCCTGCGCCTGATTGAAGCATTTATTTTTCCAAAACATTTCGGGATTGGCGCTTATCATTTTTTCTGGCACCGGGCTTGGTAAAGTCAAAAAAAACCAATGCCAATAAATATTAGCAAAGTCTACATTGGTATTTGCATACATTTCTCGGGTGGGTGCTATATCGAGCAAAACCATAGAAGAGATACGATCTGGATGGTCGAGCCCCATACGATGGGCTACTCGCGCCCCTCGATCATGGCCTCCTACCAAAAAGCGTTTATGTCCCAACCGCTCCATTATTGCGATAATGTCATTGGCCATAGCACGTTTTGAATAGGGTTGATGCGAAGCATTTGAGGTTGGTTTATCTGATCGGCCATACCCTCGCAAATCTGGGCAAACCACTTGATAAGACTGAGCCAGAATTGGAGCAACACTATGCCACATAGCAGATGTCTGAGGATAACCATGAAGAAGTACAAGTGGTGGAGCATTCTCGGGTCCTGCTCGGCGCACAAACAAAGAGGCGCCATCACCTTCTATTTGCTCATGCATAAAATTTTGGAACATTTGACACTCCATACGGGTAATTATTTATTCAGTATCTCAAATTAAATTGGAATGTTTAATCGTAAAAAATGAATAATTTTAGCGACTAATTCGCACATGAAACTACTTTATAATCATCGATACTTGACTCGTCTAATTTTAAAATATCTATGAGCGTGAAACTATAAAGTACAAGTTCTGAAGCTTTTCCTGGAAGCACTAAAAAGCAAAGCTTCTTAAATAAACACACACAGGCGAAGCGTAAAACGGTAAAGGAGGATACCATGAAGTTTCTATTAAAAACAGCACTATCTCTGTCATTGGCAGTCGGTGCAACAACAGCGTTTGCGGACTGCGATCCGGGTGAAATCAATATTAAATTTAGCCACGTCACTAACACGGATAAGCATCCTAAAGGAATTGCGGCAACATTATTGAGTGAACGCGTGAATAAAGAGATGAACGGCAAGGCTTGTATGGAAGTCTTTCCAAATTCAACACTTTATGATGATAACAAAGTATTAGAAGCGCTACTTCAAGGTGACGTACAACTAGCTGCTCCATCACTATCAAAGTTTGAAAAATTTACTAAACAGTTCCGAATTTTTGACCTACCTTTTATGTTTAAAAACATAGACGCTGTTGATGCTTTTCAAGCTTCAGATGCGGGTCAAGCTCTACTAGATAGTATGCAGCGTCGAGGCCTTCAGGGTTTAACCTTCTGGCATAACGGTATGAAGCAAATGTCGGCAAACGTTCCATTGATCTCACCTTCAGATGCTAATGGTCTGAAGTTCCGAGTAATGTCGTCTGACGTTCTTGTAGCTCAAATGGAGGCTCTCGGTGGAGCTCCGCAAAAAATGGCTTTCTCTGAAGTCTATGGTGGTCTACAGCAAGGCGTAGTTGACGGTCAAGAAAACACTTGGTCTAATATTTATGGTAAAAAATTCTTTGAAGTACAAGACGGTATTACCGAGACAAACCATGGCATCATTGACTATCTGGTAGTAACCAGTGTCGATTGGCTAGATAGCCTTGATGCTGATGTGCGTGATCAGTTTTTGACGATCTTAAACGAAGTTACAGAACTGAGAAATGCCCAGTCTTTTGCTGTTAACCAAGAAAACCGACAGGCAATTCTTGATGCAGGCGGGACAATACGTACGTTGACTTCTGCAGAACGTCAGGCATGGGTCGATATTATGAAGCCAGTCTGGAGCCAGTTTGCTGATGATGTTGGTCAGGACATGATCGATGCGGCACAGGCCCTCAATTAAGGAAGCTTAAGTCTTTCAATCCGGAGGCGAAATAGGCGCCTCCGGATTTACTAGGAAATTTTTACATGGATAGCCATTCACAATCATTTGCCGATCGCATTGAGGAGACATTGATTGCATCTATCCTTGGTCTGATGACCCTAATTACTTTTGCCAACGTGGTCGCCCGCTATGGTTTTAATGCGAACATCCTTTGGGCACTGGAAACTACAGTCTTTCTATTTGGATGGCTCGTTCTTCTCGGAGCTTCCTACGCCGTTAAAAAGGGAGCCCACCTAGGCGTTGACATATTAGTTAATATGTTGGCCCCCAAAGCAAGACGCATCTTAGGACTATTCGCAGTAGCTGTTTGTATTGCGTTCAGTTTTCTCATGCTAAAGGGAGCATGGGACTATTGGGCTAATTTCGCCAACCTGCCTGGCACAGAAGGGCGTTGGTTTCCTCTTGGCTTTGAAGAAAAGTATCGTGACAAAGGGTGGTATGAAGTCAACGATATCCCTCATCCTGCTATTTTGGGATGGATGGAAAACGTCTTCAATGAGGGTGAAGAATACGAGAAAATCCCACGCTTAATTCCTTATTTTGTTCTTCCATTGTCCATGGCGCTTATGCTTTTCCGTTTCCTTCAAGCTGGGATAGCTCTTTGGTCAGGTAAAATGGATCGTGTTGTGGCCAGCCACGAAGTCGAAGATGAGCTTCAACAAGCTAGTGAAAAGTTGATGGAGAAAAATTGATGGAAGTAGCTCTGCTTTTCTCACTTGTAATTGGACTACTCATCATCGGTGTGCCAATAGCTGTATCACTTGGAATGTCTTCAGTACTTTTCTTGTTAGCATTTTCTGACAGCTCACTTGCATCAATTGCTCAAACGCTCTTCAGTGCCTTTGAAGGTCACTACACACTACTGGCTATACCATTCTTTATTCTCGCATCAGCGTTCATGACTACAGGCGGGGTTGCAAAACGGATCATACGGTTTTCAATTGCATGTGTAGGGCATTTACCTGGAGGCTTGGCCATTGCAGGTGTTTTTGCCTGTATGTTATTTGCGGCATTATCAGGTTCTTCGCCAGCAACGGTTGTAGCGATAGGAACAATCGTCATTGGAGGCATGATACAAGTTGGTTACTCTAAAGAGTTTGCTGCAGGAGTTATCTGCAACGCAGGCACACTAGGTATCCTTATCCCACCGTCGATCGTCATGGTGGTGTACGCTGCCTCCGTAGAAGTTTCTGTTGGCCGAATGTTTTTAGCGGGCGTTATTCCAGGACTTTTGGCTGGATTGATGTTAATGACGGCAATTTACGTCATGGCCAAAATTAAAAATTTACCTAAAGGTGAATGGCAAGGTTGGAGAGAAATTGTTGCCTCTGGGCGTGAAGCTGGGTGGGGTCTATTCCTAATTGTTATTATCCTTGGTGGTATTTACGGTGGTATATTCACTCCTACAGAAGCGGCGGCTGTTGCCGCAGTATATGCTTTCTTCATTGCAAACTTTATCTACAAAGATATGGGGCCACTTGCTATAAATAGTTCGCAAAGCCTTTCTGCTGCTTCAATCGAACAAGCCGGTGCAGGCAGCTCTTTATGGCGCCAACCGTGGGTTCTGATAACAGCTATGGTGCATAAGGATACACAAAAAACCCTTTTGGAGGCGGGAAAACTTACAGTTACATTGCTATTTATAATAGCAAACGCTCTTATCCTTAAGCATGTTCTGACAGATGAACAAATTCCTCAACATATCGCGAGTGCAATGCTGTCAGCTGGCTTCGGACCAATCATGTTTTTGATTGTTGTTAATGTTATCTTACTTATTGGCGGTCAGTTCATGGAGCCCTCAGGTTTACTTGTAATTGTTGCGCCGTTGGTTTTTCCAATCGCCATAGAATTGGGGATTGATCCTATTCATCTAGGCATTATTATGGTTGTCAATATGGAGATAGGTATGATTACGCCGCCGGTTGGATTGAACCTATTTGTAACGTCGGGGGTTGCAGGCATGCCGATGATGTCAGTTGTTAAAGCAGCTCTTCCATTCCTGGGCGTTCTATTTATTTTCCTAATTCTGGTGACATATGTTCCTTGGATTTCGACGTTCCTACCTAATATGATTATGGGACCGGAAATAATACTTAAATAGAGCTAGTATTATATAAAACACATATGGAATAAATCTTTGGAAGAAACAGTCAGTAAACTTGTTTTAGATGAAAAAAGGCTTCAACTGGCTTCTGATCAAGTTTATCGAGTTTTAACAGGAATTTTTACAGCCGTCGGTTTCCCAGAAAATACTGCAGACTCCATCTCTTCTCATCTTATTGATGCTAATTTGGTTGGTGTGGAAAGCCATGGCATAATGCGTGTTTTAGAGTACGTTGATGAAGTAAAATCTGGTGTCTTGAATGCTTCTAGTCGCCCCGAGTTGGTAAGAAACAATAAAAATTTCCTTGAAATTAATGGAAATGGTGGCATTGGAATTTCGGCTCTCAATCTTGCTTATGATGAATGTTGTAAAGACGCTGAGGACAAGGGTTTATCTGTTATGGCCATTAAAAATGTTGGGCATACTGGGCGGCTTGGAGCGTATGCTGAAGTTGCTGGTGAGAATGGGTTTTTAACGATCTGCATGGGAGGAGGAAACCGTCAAAACTGGAGACAGGTTGCCCCCCCTGGTGGTGCTAAAGCTATGTTGCCCACTAATCCCTGGTGTATCGGAATACCCGCAGGACAAACGGGGCCTGTTGTTCTTGATTTTGCCACATCAAAAATAGCGGGGGGATGGATCTATGCGGCCAAATCGGCGGGAGCACTTCTGCCGGATAATTGTGTTAAAGATGTGAATGGGAATGTGACTAGAAATCCTGATGATTATTTTTCTGGTGGTGCTCTAATGCCAGCCGCTGAACATAAAGGATTTGGTTTGGCCTTAATTGCTGAATTAGTTGGACAAGCTTTGCTTGGTCCGGCTTCAACTAAGCATTGGCTTCTTATAGCGATAAAGGCAGATCAGTTTCGTGAAAAAACGTCCTTTGAACGGGTAGCAGATGAGATTTTGGATGAACTTAGGTTATGTCCACCAGCACCAGGAAGTTCGGGTGTTCAAATACCAGGTGAGCGGGAAAGAATTCAAAGAGAGTCCTCCCAGAATATTCTTCAAATACCAGTCTCAACATGGGATCAGATTTGTGATTTGGCGAGTAAATACGGCGTGTCCACTTAAACCTTAATGAAGGTTCATTTAGCCACCTTTGAATTGTTGA
>JAAXIY010000041.1 GCA_012270125.1 Paracoccaceae bacterium | reverse complement strand
CGATTTCCACTCGACTTAAACAGGTATAATAAATGAAAATTGCCATTATTGGAACAGGTGCTATGGGTTCAATCTACGCTGCGCGATTTGCCAAAGCTGGGTATGAAGTGATTGCTGTTGATATTTGGCAAGAACATGTCGACCAAATAAATAAAGATGGTTTAGTTGTTGAAGGCCCTGACGGGCGGATAACTGCAAAAAATGTAAAAGCACATACAAATTTTTTAAATCTGAAAGGTTGCGATTTCTATATTATTGCGACCAAAGCGTTAGATTTAGAAAAAAGCATTGAGCATCTTAAAGACCAAGTAGAATTAAACTCACCTATAATTACAATTCAAAATGGATTGGGTTCTGGCGATATAATTTTAAAACATATGCCTAAAAATCATGTTATTTTAGGTGTTGCAGAAGGTTTTGGCGCAAGCATAAAGGCTCCTGGACGAATTGTTCACACAGCCAATAAACAAATAAGATTGGGTTCAATTTCTAAAAGATCAAATAAAAGTGAACTCCAAGACATAGTTTCAGTTTGGCGTTCCGGAGGGTTAAAAACTGAAATATATGAGAACATTGAGCAGTTAATTTGGGAGAAATTGCTATGCAATGTGACCCTATCTGGTCCATGTTCAATTTTTGGTTGTAATGTCAAAGAGTTAAAAAATAATAAAGAATATTGGGCATTTGCTTTGAACTGTATGAAAGAGGCTTACTCAGTAGGATTAGCGAAAGGTATACCATTTTCTTTCTCAGACCCCATTGCTTACGTAAGCGATTTTGCAGAAAGAGTTGGCTCAGCCAAACCATCAATGCTTCAAGATTTTGAGGCAAAAAAAAGAACCGAGATAAATTTTATAAATGGTGCAATTCCACTTCTTGCAGCAGAGCTAAAAATAACAACCCCATTTAATGACTATGTCTGTAAAATTATTCATCAAGCTGAAATATCAACAGAGCACTCCTAAATGAATTTACTTTATTATCTAACTAAAAACATTAGTCTATTGGCATGAAAGCGGATATTCAAAATTTAGATGGTATTGTCGACCAAAGCCTGAAAGTAGCTTCCCGTGTTATTGCAGTTGTCGCCTTTCCAGCCATTTTATTTGCAGCTTACAGAAATTTAGCTATAGATTTTTTGCCTTATCATCAGGCATTTTTGACTGTCTGCTACGGGATTTTTGTATTTCTTGGGTTTGGTAAAATAAAATCAAATCAAATTCGTTTTTACTCACTGGTAATAATTTTTCTTTTACTTTTTATAGTCACTGGTTTGAGAAATAACTCAATAATGTTTGTTGATGCTTTTCTGGTATTAGCCTGTGGGCTCATGGCATTTAAATTTACTGGTTTTATGGTTCTTTCTACCGGGATAATTGTAACGGGATTTTTGTTATTTCTAGTTCCAGAAACCTTTCTCCCTGATGGTGAAATTTATTCAAATTTAATGGGAGTGCACATTTCTTGCTTATTGTTAACGTGCGTCCTGATATTTGCTATTCGTAATGTAGTTGAGCAATATCAACAATTTTACCTCAATGAAATTGAACAAAACAGATCACTTATTGAAAAGAATAAATCATCCTATGATCTTGTTGCTGAGGCTCAAGAAAGTTCTGAGGCTGAAAAAGTAAAGCTAAAATTAGCAGCATTTAGCCTAGCCTCACAAATGAACCTTACTAAAAATTTATTAGAAAAAACTGACAAAAAGAAGAACCGCGCGCAAGTTGAGTATATTCGAGACAGAGTCCATGACGTTTCATTTAACTTGTCGAAAATAAGTGAAACAGGGAATTATCTTTCCAATGATGTAGCGACCCTCACCCTTCAAGAATTAAGTCACATCTTAGAGCAATTCATGCATGCTTATGAATTTTTTTCCATCGATAAATCTATTAAAATTACAGTAGAAACAAACTCAAAATCTGAATTTGAATATGGGATCCCTTTGAGTTCCCTTAAGGTGATGCTTCACCACTTAATCTCTCACTGCCAGGATATACATGAGCCCAAAGAAATCAAATGTGAAATTGGCGAGGGAAGACAGTCACAAACAATGAAAGAAGTGCAATTAAAAATATCAATAGCTGGAACAAAAAATTTAGAAGATTTGAACTTAGCACGCTTTAACAAAGTTATGGAAAGCAAATTGAACTTTGAAACTGGCTCAGCTCACACAAACGTCATGAAAGCTGTATTAAGCAGCTTACCAGGAACCATAAAAGCTACGCTGCTAGGAAATAAAATTAGGCTCGATTTGGCATTTTGGGTTGAACAAACATCTACAACTTAATAGCAATTTCCTTTGCAAAAATAAATTTTTCAAAACAAATTAAAATTATGCTACGCTTTTTTCAGCTCTAAGGGGAGATTAGCTATGCAACAAAAAATGATGCTTTTCACACCAGCCGTAGGTGTTATTTATGGTCTTTGGTTTTTTTTAGCACCAAATTCTTACTGGTCGTTAATGACTGTTCCCGCAGATTTAATTACTGATATTGCCAGTGTTCAACTTCAAAATACAGGGCTTGCCTTACTTGTTATAGCCTATGTGTTGATAGCAACGCGTAAGTATATTACAAACGACAACGTTCCCGAGTTTATGATGATCCATACAGTCGGATGGGCTATATTCGCTGTTGGAGGGCTATATCTAACAGTAAGCAGTGGGGATCCAATTGGAAATAACCCATTTTTCTATCAAGCTTTGATATTCTTAATCATTGCCGTTGGGTTTTATGCCAAACGTAATTAGCAATTATAGTTATTTAAAGGATCCATGATAAATGGATCCTTTAATATAGACTATTAATAAATTGCAGTTAATTGAACTAATGCAATTACGATAAATATAGCTGCAAATATCAGCTTAAGTATCGGAAATGGAATTCCAGACATAGTAGTCCCATAATTTGTAGCCTTCATATCTTTATCCATATCGGCCACAAGATGAGTCATATTTGTTAGCAACCTAATAATTCCAAACGCTCCCAGAAGCGCAGGACCTATCACAGACGCCGCAACAACATTTTCTTTGCCAGAGATGTCAGCAAAGACAATCACAGACATTGTTGTCAATTGACTGATAGTTGTTAGTGTCGTCACAATCATAAAATAATAAAAAGTACTTGTTTGAATACTTGCTCTTAAGTTTTGATCCATAGTTTTTCCTCACTGTTGATGTATTTAAGCGTAAGCATTTTCGAAAGCATGGCATAGAATAATTTCATAAAACGTAAGGTTATAAATTTAGAAATTTATAATCACTACTATATGCACAAAATTTAAGCATCCTAACTTTGGCTTTTTGGTGACGCAAGGTACTGTTTTGAACGGGTAGCACTTTTGATAACCTTAATAAAAAAGGAGTTTGCTATGCACAAATTAAATTTATTTTACAGCCTGTTTTTTGTTGTTATAGCTTCGTTGGCTCACGCTGGCGGTGATGAAGAGGACCAACTTTTAAATACAAATGCGTGTGTTAACTGCGATCTCAGTAATGCCTGGTTGGAAGAGGCCAAGCTACGTAAAGCAGATTTTAGTGGATCCAATCTTTACCGTGCAAATTTAGAATATGCAGATTTAAGAGGCGCTAACTTTACTGGTGCAGATTTAAGTAACGCGAGACTTCGGGGTGCTAACTTAACAAATGCAATTCTAGACGATGCAATTTTGCGCTATACGAACTTAGGGGATGCAAATTTAAGTGGGGCAAGCTTAAAAGGCGCTAAGCTTAGAGATGCTAGATTTTCAAATACAAAGACAGATGGCATTCGCTTTTAATTAATAAAGATGGCTAACGGTTTTTTAATCATCCTTGGATTAAAAGCGGTCCCTCTAAAACAGTCATTTTACTACCTTTAGCTATCTCCTTTAATTCATCTCGCATTAGCGACATAATTTTATCTGCCGTGTCTTTGTCGTTAAACTTTGAAACCGTAAATACTTCAGTCTCACTTTTGGAAAAAACCTCTCCTGAGACTTGTCCGGCTCTTAAATTCCGCGGTAACATAGTGGTTTCCATGTAGGCTGTAATCATCTTCATTTGCAGCTCAGACAATGCTTTTACATGGACAACTCGGCAATACATCTCCATCTCCAAATCAATTTAAAAACTAGAACTAAGTCTCTTGAGATCCTGACTCAATAAACTCTTGGTCAATCTTGGGAAGTGGCTGATCACTAATAGCAGCCTCAAAAGCCTGTAGCCTCTTATATATAGATATTAGTTCAATAATTGTCGTCCACGATGATACCAGAAATTGAAATGAGGATGCAACCTGGCCAAAGGCTCTCAATATCTGGTTCATTATACCAAGCGTAATACGACCTGAAACAATTGTAGGCACCAAGAATATGTAAGCGACTACATTGTCCGCCTGTATGTACATGTACCGAAATAAGTTAAAATATGTATAATGCCAATAAATTCTAAAATAGTTGCGACGAACATTAGCAAAAAGATCACTCAAAGTCCCTGGTTTCGCACTTTCTTCGTCCTCTTCACCGAGGACTAATTCTTTTCGGAAAGCTGCTTCAACACGTTGGTTTTTAAATTCTAACCCAGGTAACTTTATACCAGCTAGGATAAGTACCAATGTTCCAAAAAGCGACCAAACAATAGACAAAGCAACAAGCGGATAAGGTATAGCCCCCAATATTGGCAGGGATTCAACATGAACTGAAAGTGCTGCCAAAACAGGCAGAAAAGCAATTAAAGTCATGATTGAGTCTACAAATGCAACGCCCAGACCCTCCATAATCGCAGCAAAACGCATCGTATCTTCTTGAATTCGCTGTGACGCACCTTCTATGTTGCGAACTTGCTTCCATCGTTCCACATAATAATTGTTCATCGCAGTACGCCAGCGAAAGATATAATGAGCAGTAAAAAATCGATTTAAGATGATAAATAAAATGTAGGGAAAAGCGATAGTACAAAATACTAAAAAGTGGCCATATAAATCACCCGCTGTAATTCCACCATCACCTGTCAAGGCTGTCTGAATATCGTTATAAAATGGTCCATACCAAGCATTTATTACAACTGAAACCTGCACGGATGCATACGACAGGTAAATCAAAAGCGCCGAACCCAAGACGGACCATATCTGCCACTCATGAGGACTGCGAGAACGCCAAACTAAGAAAAACGCGATCGTGCCAAAAGCAAAAAACGTATCAAACCATAGAAACTCTGATGTAATAAAATGCCCTAGCCCAATTACTTGCTCTTTTTCAGATAAATCAAAACCAATTGCTTCCCCTATTGTTTGGCCAAAGGAATACCAGACTAGAATTAACAACCCACACCATATGGCCAATGAAGAAAAGAACATTTTAGGTTGAGGAAAAAAAGACTGAAACATTTTTAAAGAATCCTGGCTTAGTTAAGACGTGTAGGTTGAAAAATCATATTACTTACTAAATTTAGTTCTATCAGAATAATTTCTAGATTAAACGGGCTTATATAAAAAAGGAAACCGCAATGACTGACTGGCTATATCAGATAAGGATCAAAGTTTCGGATAAGCTATCGGAGGATCTTCGAGGAATGCATGAGCTCGAATTATCGCAAGCGATTAATAGAATCGCTAATGAAAACGGATCTAGAGTTGTATGTACTTTTGACGCTTTTGCAGAATATTGTGAGGAAGCAGAAAAAAATGGTATCGAGCATTACGAACTTTATCATTGGACAAAGTCGACAATTGAAAATCCAGAGAAAAAATCAAAGCACTTAAAGTCTTTTGCTTTTTACGAAGGTGATAATCAAGTTTATAACAAGGAACTAGCCGTCTCTATTCAGCAAAGTCTCAAAAGGTTAGATAGTGGTAATGACATACTCGAAATAAACTTAATTGACTCGAATCCTGCTAATAATCCACAACCTCCCAAACCAACAACTTAGCAATCTTATAACGCTTCTCCAATGTATACCAGTGGACACAAAATTAACCGTCTATTTTAATTGGAAAAAATTTGTATACCATTGTATTTGTTGACTTTTTCTATGAGCGCACTTTATTCTAGAATGTATTACGAACTAACTCGGGAAAGATAGTATCATGTCAAAGCCAAATACAGTATTTAACTTGGGACTGCGAGATATCGACCTTATAGAGGACGCTATAAATTCAGTCATTGCTCGACGGTCGTCAACAATGAATATGCTTGTTGAGAGTACTATCAAAAATACAAGCGAAATGCCTGTTTATCAAGAAATACGACAAGAAGTTTCTGAGTTGCGTGATCTTCTTGGAAGACTTCATAATCAAAAGAATTGGTATCGCCCTACAAACGAGGCGGTGTATGTAAGCGGTTAATCTTAAGTTGATTTAGAGATCGTCAGCTAATTGATTGTACAGGTACAGCAATACGAAAATACCAAATAAAATAGAACCAAAAGCTCCAACCATGAGTATTAGTTCGATTTGTTCTGGACTAAAATTGGGACCAAAAATTTGCTTCCAAGTCATCATTTTAGCCCCCAATCAATGTGTTTATATTTAATACAACTACACTGAGTGATAGAAATGTGGTCGCTACTAAGGTGGGAATTCCGAAAACTAAACTCTGAGTCTTTGAACTCTTTAAACTAACGCCACAACTAAAGCATCGCTCAGCCAGAGAGTTGTGGACCACTTTGCATTTTTTACACTCATTTTTCATGCATTTATATGTAAGCACATCTTATAAAAAGTCAACAAATACAATGGTATACATAAATTTTCGTTCCAAAATAAGCACTTAAAATTGTGCTCAAATGTATACAATATTTTTAGGTCATATTAAGTGATAAAAGTTGAGGAACTATTGAATAAAAAAGGGTCTCTAATCGGCTCAACAGGGAGGAAAAAGCTTTTAGAGACCCAGTACCCGCGGGGTAAGTAGTTTAAATTAGGCATTTTTTATGCCAACTCAAAATTTTGTCATCTTTTCATAGCCAAGTTATTTAAAGTGTAGGGTTCCATAATTTCGCAAAAATATCACTTCAAAGTCATAATAATCAAAGAAGCTGGGCTTCATTTTACTGCGAAAATATAATAGACAGCCACTTTGTTTAGGAAACCTTAAACGTACCTTTTTTGTTCAAAAATAATCCCGCATAGCTTGATATACTACTGTTGTAGCAACATTTGCTAAGTTAAGGGATTTGACAGTTTTATTTTTCATTGGAAGTGCAAAAGTTCGATGTTTCATACTTTCACGTATCGCTTTAGGAAGCCCCTTGGACTCACAGCCAAAAACTAAGTATGATTCAGGATGATAAGTTGGCAAATAAAAGCTTTGTGATCCATCTTCTTCAAAAAAGTAAAGCTGCTCATCTCGTGGTTTACGCCTTCGTACAAACTCAGCCCAATCATTATAAAGATCTAATTGCACTGATTTCCAATATCGCGTCCCTGAGCGGGCGACTGAAGAAGAGTCCAATGAAAAACCAAGTTTTCCTACTAAAATTAATTCTAGGTCAAGAGCCACACAAGTTCTCCCAATCGAACCAGTATTAAAGGGTATTTCAGGCTCAACTAGCACAACTTTCATTTTCGATTTTTTCATTTTATCCAATTTATATGCAATACGCCTTACAAGAAATGCAAATTAAAGTTCCTTAGAATAAGGATGGCACCAATACTCTAAACACTAGAAAACTGTCATAATCTCATTCAAAGGTTTTTTTAATTTTGCAGCTTTAGGAATAGTTGCATCTTGGCTTGGGTAACCAATGGGTAAGATCATTACCGGTTTTTCATTATCGGGCCTTCCACACAAACTATTTAAAAATTTCATTGGGTTCGGAGTATGTTCAAGGCACACCAAACCAGCATCATGAATTGCTGCAATAAGAAATCCTATGGCTATACCCACGCTTTCGGGCACATAATAATTTTTTCGCCGTGATCCATCTGAATTTTTGCCATAGCGCTCGGCGAAAACTACAATTAACCATGGCGCTTCAGTCAAGTGGGGCTTTGATACTCCTGTTCCAATTGGTTCTAAAGCGGCAATCCACTCATCACTCGCTCCTCCAGAATAAAAAGACCGCTCCTCTTGCTCAGCAGCCTCACGAACCATTTTTTTCATGCTTAAATCTTTGATTGCAACGAAATGCCAAGGCTGTTGATTTGCTCCAGAAGGAGCTCTACCAGCTGAAGCTATAATATTCTGAATAATTTTTTCGGAAATAGGTTCGCTACTAAAATCTCTAACAGAGTGACGTTTGCACATATAACTAAAAAAATTTTTAGATTTTTTAATAGCCTCATCTTCCGATAGCTGAACACGATCTGGTAATTTGATTGGTTGATAAGACATGATAAACCTCTTAATGCCGCGTGTTAAATACTATAGCAATTTAGAATAATATTTTAAACGAGCAATTACTGTTAATAGGTAAGTTGTAAAACAGATTTATCTTGTAACAACTGCTGAATTTTTCTAACTTTTCCCAAGATGTTTGGTTTATTTTTATATCTAATTGGTTGTGGCTTTTTGTGGGCAATAGTTACCCCTTTCGACTCAAAGATCTGGCCAAAAGCAAAGTTATTAAAAATTTTTATTTTTATTGTTTGGTTATGGTGGACTTATTTTACCATTACCGGCGGAATAATAAATCTTATTTCAAAAATTGGTTCTGCTCCTTTTTAATAAAGTCTGAAAATAAAGATCTAATAACATAAAAATTGGTGGCATAGAATTTGCAAAAACTCCATGTAAATGGAGATTTATTATGCAACAATCAGATCAAGATGAAGGGTTTATAGGCCCAATTAAACCACTAATGAGTATGAGTTATCGTGATTATCTTCGTATGATTAACACAGGATTAGGCTTACCGAGGCTGCCCAATAGAAAAACGCCGATTATTAAAAAAGACGAAGATTATTTATTTCCACCGGTAGACTACAAATTAAACTAACGGCATAATCACGACGCTTTAATTTAACGCGGCCGGGTTCTCCTCCCTATGAACCCAGCCACTATCCTCAAGCTCATTTTGCTTCGGCAAATAGCGAGAACACTTGTTTTTTACTTTAATTGATTTTTTTTTGAAAACGTCAAAATGCCGCATATGCAATGCTGCATCGCAGCGTTATGCTATTATTTGATTGGTTTACGTTTCCTCCCTGTAACTGTGAACCAAAACTTAGCCTCCGCCCACAGCGGAGGCATTTTTATTTTTACTAAAACTGGAATATGGAACCTAATACTCTGGTTACATTTTTTAGCTTTAAAAAATACGCAACGTTATCGTGTACTCATATTAGAAAAATAAAGTTCAATGACAGTACGAAAGTAAACATAATGGAGCTTTAAAATGTCAAAAATGAAAACAGCCGCCGATCGCGATAGACGTCAATTAGTAGGAGCTACTAGAGGCAGAGATCTCTACTGGGGTTTCACTATTGGTGTTTTCGCTAATTTAGTCACCCTTTACCTGATCATCCAAGGAGGAGATTTACCACAGCTGGCTATGACTGCAGCCATTGTGGGTATTTTTGTCTTTGTGATGATAAATTCATTTGATTGTATGGACGATTTCAAAGCCAATGTAGATGATATGGATGAGGAAGAGGCTGCAACCAATTTAGGGCAAAAATTTAAAGCTGCGCCCTGGGGTTTATTCAAAGTCGTAATCACACTTATTTTTGGCGCTATTGCAATTACTCAGCTTATGGAGGTTTGGTAAAAAACTCATATTTATAGGGCTTTAAGCTTTGAAAGCTGTTAACGAAAAACAAAGATATTGCTTTTGTGAAGCTATGCGGGGGGTAATATAATGAAATCTCATTATAGAGTTGTTGTTGTTGGAGGTGGAGTAGTTGGTGCCTCTGTGATTTATCATCTGGCAAAATTCGGTTGGTCAGATGTGTGTATGCTAGAAAGATCCGTTCTTACGGCGGGATCAAGCTGGCATGCGGCTGGTGGCATTCACACTCTAAATGCTGATCCAAATATGTCCGCCCTGCAAGCCTATACTATAGAACTGCTTCAAGAAATAGAGGCCGAAAGTGGTCAAGATATTGGCTTGCACATGACAGGTGGCTTAACCATGGCCGGGACACCCGATAGATGGGAGTGGTTGCAATCCGCTTATAGAGTCTATCAATCAATTGGTATTTCTGATTGCCGGCTCGTAACACCAGATGAAGCCCGTGAACTAAACCCCATAATGTCCACAGACGGTTTGCTCGGCGGTATGTGGGCTGATCGAGAAGGATATTTGGACACAACAGGCACTGTTCATGCTTATGCAAAAGCTGCTCGAAAACGAGGGGCCGAATACTATGAACATACAAAGGTTGAAGCCTTAGAGCAAACTAAAGATGGCTGGCGCGTAATTACTGACAAAGGGGTAATAACTTGTGAACACGTCGTGAATGCTGGAGGTTTATGGGCAAAACAAATTGGACGCATGGCTGGCATTGAATTGCCAGTTTCACCATTAAAACATCATTATTTAATATCAGATACAATTGCCGAATTAGAGAATTTAGACTTTGAGATCCCCATGACCGTTGATCTCGAGGGATTTACTTATTTAAGGCAGGACCAAAAGGGTGTCCTTCTGGGTATCTATGAAATTAATCATGAGCATTGGGCCATGGACGGTGCGCCATGGGATTACGGCATGGAACTATTCCAGGAGCAAACAGATAGGATAGAAAACGAACTGGTAATGGGTTTCGAACGCTACCCAGCTCTGCAGGATGTTGGCATTAAGACATGGGTAAATGGCGCTTTCACCTTTTCGCCAGATGGTAATCCGCTTGTAGGTCCTGTTCCTGGCAAGAGAGGCTACTGGTGTGCGTGTGCAGTTATGGCGGGTTTTCTGCAAGGCGGTGGCGTCGGCAAATCGCTTGCCGAATGGATGATCCATGGTGAGCCTGAAGCTGACGTCTATGGAATGGATGTAGCTAGATATGGTAAATTTGCTGAAAATAAAGAATTCATCAAACAAACCACTGGTCAATTTTATTCTCGTCGCTTTGTCATGACGTATCCTAATGAGCAGCTTCCAGCAGGACGCCCCTTAAAAATGGCACCCGCGCACGACGCAATGACTGCCGCTGGATGCCAATGGGGTAATAGCTGGGATCTCGAAGTTCCTCTATACTTTGCACCCCCAGATTTTGCAGAAACACCATCACTAAAACGTTCTAATGCATTTCAAATCGTTGGCGAAGAGTGCAAATCAGTCCGTTCCGGTGTTGGTTTACTTGATATTACTGGTTTCTCGCGTTTTGAAGTTTCTGGACCCAATGCTGAAGCTTGGCTCAATAAAGTAATGGCTTCAAAACTTCCAAATCCAGGGCGTGCAAGCTTGGCCCCGATGCTCAGTGAAGAAGGTAAGCTTAAGGGCGATTTAACCATTTTCAATTGGGGAGATGGGACATGGTGGATTATGGGATCTTACTATTTACGAGCTTGGCATATGCGATGGTTTAATGACCACCTTACTGACGGAGTATCAATACTCGACCTTGGCGAAAACTGGGCTGGTTTTTCCCTGTCAGGGCCAAAATCTAAAGAAGTTATTTCTCGGATAACAGATTTTCCAGTTGATGAATTGAAGTTTATGGGCTGTGCTAATATGGACATAGGTCTGATAAAAGCAAAAGTGGGGCGGCTTTCTGTTACCGGTGAATTAGGTTATGAAATTAACTGCCGAATAGGCGATCATATTGGTCTGCGACGCTTGTTGCTTGAGGCAGGTGCTGAATGTGGCATCAGGGAATTTGGATTTAACGCATTATTATCTTTAAGGTTAGAAAAAGGCTTTGGCATTTGGTCAGCTGAATTCACGCAAGGATACACTCCGGGGATGACAGGCATGGATCGATGGATTGACTGGGAAAAAGATCAATTCATAGGCCAGTCTGCTGCTCTTAAAGAAAGAGATGGCAATGGGCCTTCGCAAAAACTGGTAATGTTAGAAGTTGAAGCAAGCGACGCGGACGCCAGCGGTTATGAGCCTGTTTGGAATAACGATAATCTTGTGGGCTTTGTAACATCGGGAGGCTATGGCCATACAGTAAATAAATCACTTGCAATGGCTTTGATAAATAGCGATCTCGCACAGGAAGACCAAAATCTTAAAGTGCATGTCGTTGGCGTTGAGAAAGACGCTAAAGTTATTCAAATGTCACCGTACGATCCAGAGGGATCGGTAATGCGTGTCTAAGAAAATGAATTAGCCTGCATAACCAGTTTTATATTTTTTCCTCTTCCATGTTCATTTTCCAAACAGCGGCATTGAGTGCTCCCGCGACAGTAACCCACATAAGATAAGGGAAAAACAGTACACCTGAAAACCAATCAACTTGCCATAATGCAAGCATCGTAGTCGCAACAGAAACCCAAAGTGCTATCAGTACTATCAGCCCCAACTTTAAATTCTTTAATCCGAAAAACACGGGTGTCCAAAGGGTATTGAGGGCAATCTGAAGAGACCAAAGAGCCATGGCCAGACTATTATCTGGCGACAAAGCAGCTCTAGCACCAGCAAATGACATGCAAATATAGAGTGATGTCCATGCTACTGGAAATAGCCAATTAGGCGGCGTCCAGCTTGGCTTTTTAAGACCTGCATACCAAGAACCCGGTGGGAACAAGCCGCCTGTAGCTCCAGCTGAAAAGCAAGCAAGCAAAAAAATTAAAAATAATATCCAGAACATTCTAAAAAGCTAAGCTATTATTTCTTCTTATCAAGTACAATTTATTTTGGTCGATCACCTTTAATTGTAACCCTTCGGCCTTTTCTCTCTTCAGGCCAATAATCCCAAATAGCGCGGTGCATACAACAACGGTTGTCCCAAAAAGCCATATCATTGATTGACCAGTTAAAACGAATTTGATGGTTGATGTGCTCGGCTTGATCGAAAAGTAAATTTAAAACGACATTACTTTCATCAACTGAAAGCTCATTAATTCGTGTCGTAAAAGTGCGGTTCACAAATAATGCTTTCCGCCCTGTTTCTGGGTGGGTTCTGACGACTGGGTGAACTGCTGTTGGAAAAATTGTGCCAGTGTCATCCATACCTCGGTCAGAATAACGACCTCTATAAAGATGCTCAGATTCATGCGTTGCAGTTAATCCCCCAATTAATTCCTTTATCGGGTTCGAAAGAGCTTCATAAGCTGCATACATATCACAGAACATTGTATCTCCCCCACAATCAGGAGCTATGTGGATTTGCAGCATAGTTCCTAAAGGTGGCTCATCATCGCATGATACATCTGAGTGCCAAAATTCGCCATTTGCTACTTTCGAGTTTTTATCTGCATGAATTTCAAAGATTTCTGGATAGCCTTTCATAGTTGGTGCTGCAGGATGAGCATGTAATTCTCCAAATCTTTTACCAAAAGCAATATGAACATCTGGTGGAATTTCTTTCTGATTTTTAAAAAATAAAACCTGATGATCTAAAAATGCCTGAGCGATATCAGAAAATTGTTCATCTGAGATTTTTTTACTTAGATCAACATCGTATATTTCAGCACCTAAATTTGGGGCAAAGGGTCTAGCTGAAATAAATTGATATTTATGATCCCTTACTTTTACCAATCTAAAAAATCCTTTATTTTAAATATTTTTCTTAAACCTTTTTAGCAAAGTTTGAATTATTTAAAAACTATTTAACCTGCGCAAGCCAAACGCCAAAAGCAACAATAGACGCACCTATAATTGCTCTTAAATCCCAGGTTCCTCCAAGCAAAAATAAAATTATCATGACATAAAAAGGAGCAAAATTAAGATGAAGCGATGTAATTGCTACTCCAACTTTATCAACTGCTATGATAAAAAAGATGTGAGATATAGCCATGGCAATAACAGAATAAATAATCAAACTAAAAAACTGAGCACCTGTGACTTCGTTGGGAATTTCGATAAAGCCTAAAATAAAGCATATTACAAAACTAAAAGAAGTAAAAACAGCTGCACCAGTAAATGTAATGGTTGAGCGAGCGATTGAAGAAATTTCCGGAAGCTTCGTCACACTTTTATCAGACGCCCACATGTAAAAAAACCCAGAAGCCAACGCCATCAAAACCCCCCAGCCCAAATCAATTGATATATTTTCACTAACAGCAATAACTCCACCAGTGATGGAGGCAATCAAGCCTCCAGCAAATTTTGTCGTTAGCTTTCTTCTACCATCCCAAACTTCCAAAATAGCCGCAGAAACAGGAATTAAAGTTGCCAAAAGAGCGACAGTAACTGGATCAGTAAACCACTGCGCAAACAGTAATAAATTTGTTCCTATACCAAAACCTAAAATTCCAATTTTTATGCCTTTGAACCATGGTGCGTTCAAAACTTGAGTTAGACCCTCCATAAAAATCCATAAAATGACAAGTGTTGCAACGGCTAATATGAGCCTAAAAAACATGAGTGTTATGGGATGCCAGACTTCCAAAAGAACTTCCGCAGCAGGAAAACCTGCTGCAAACAAAAAAATTGAAATCAAAGCGAGGGTATTTCCAGCAATTGGACTATTGCTAGTTTTTCCAAAACCTTCAAAATTTTTTTGTTTCATAGGGACGCATTTTATAGATAACTTACTAAGTTCTTTTTCTTAAATAGAAGTTAAGTTCTGCACCCATAACGACATAACGTCGCGAATAAGATATTAGTTTAAATCTATTTACGTCCAGAAATTAAAACAACGCCATATAGGCGTTGCTTTAGGGGGGAGTTAGAGGACAATTAACCATGATTATCCACGCATGTATTTTGTCATGACACATAGTTAATACGCTGAATTTGATTACCTGGATCAAATTTAGATGATTAGTTTTAAAAAGCCTCCACGGGGTAATGTGGAGGCTTTAAAAACGGACACGCTGAGAGAAAGTGAAACCGTATAGTGTCATTATGATATTAAATTTACCAAGGAACAAGTCGATAGTCTATTTACGTAAAGTAAACTAACTAAAGAAACTCCACTGATAATTCTGACTCAATTATGCCTTCAAATTTACCAGTCCATTTTTCACCAGTAAATACTGGTTTTGCATCAGTCATTGTTCCAGTCGTTATAATATTACCAGAAGACAGTAAGACTTGGTTTTTAATACCAGCCAAACTTTTGTGAAGATATCTAATTGCCGAAACTGGGCCATCTAAAACGTTAGCTCCTGTTCCCTCTTCTTCAAAGCTTGCACCTTTAAACAAACGCACTTTGATATCCACAAGATCTCTCTCAACATCATTATCAACAATAAGTTTCTTTCCCACAACCAAACATCCATGCAGCCCACCCGATGCAATTGTGTCCGGTAATGCAAATGCCCAATTTGGGTAAATAGAGTCAACAATTTCAAAACCTGGAGCAATCCAGTCGATAAATATAGTCAGATTCTCGTCAAAGTGATGCGGTTTCTCTTTAAGACAAATGACTACTTCAGGCTCAATGCGAGGCTCACAAAATCGACTAAGATCAATTTTTTGAAAATTTGTCTCTGTAAAGCTAACGCTTTTACTTGTAATTGGGCCCCAGATTGGTGCGTTCACATTGTAAACATCCCAAATATTACGATTTGTAAAACCAATTTTTTTACCAACTTCTGGAGGTGAGTCCAAATTTTCCTTCACAAGACTTGCCACATCATAGGCATCCTGAAGAGAAAGAAGTATGCCTCTTTTTGAAAACGGAACAATCTGCTGGGTCTGACTAATTGCCTTACTTATTTCATCAGCTATGATTATTTTATCCATAAAAAGCTCAACTAAATTATCTCTAAGAACTAACTTTACGTCTGCTTTGATATTCAAATAGTCCAATACCGCCAAAAACTAATAGCATTGCAGCTAAATGAAAAAGCGCAAATTCTTCGCTCAGTAAAAGTACAGCCATAATGGCTGAGAATATTGGAACCAAATTCGCATATAAACCTGCTGATCCTGGGCCAATAAGATCAACGCCACGCATAAAGAAGATCTGGGATAAAAATGAAGGAACGATTGCTATATAGAAAACTATAGCAAACCCTTTAACTCCCGGCATTACTGTACCGTAAATAAAACTCTCGAAAATCATTAAAGGGATTGTCATTAAAAAAGCAGCAACAGAAAAATAGGCCAGCATAACCATACCAGAAATCTTCGGTCTGCTTTTCAAACCTACAGTATACATAGCATAAAAAGAACAGGCGAAGATCATTAACAGATCTCCATGATTGAAAGTTAATTGCATTAATTGTTCAAGAGAACCCTGTGTTACAATAACACCAACTCCCAAAAGTGTAAGCAAAAGTCCAGAAAATTGTAATCGATTTATACGGTCGCCAAAAAACATAAAGGAACCCAATAAAATCATTCCTGGCATTGTACTTTGAATAATACCCAAATTAACGGCAGTGGTGCTATGTGCCGCTATGTAAAAAAAAGCATTAAATAAGCTTAAACCGCATCCACCCATAATTAAAAGCCATTTCAATCTAGGTCTTATGATTGGCCATTCATCAATCATTTGACGCCAATAAAGGCTAAGTAAAATAACAACCACAAACCCCCACCTGAAAAATATGAGTAGCATTGGAGAAACCTCCCCAACCGCTAATCGACTGGCAATTGTATTACTCCCCCAACCCAAGGTTGCTAAAAATAACAAGAATGGCGCGCTAGAGTAAGCTCGCGATAGTATCTGAGATTTCATCAAAAGGAATTTTCGCTTTTTACTATTTCAACAAGAAGTGATTTTATTTACAAAACCTCTCCTACGATATTTAATGCCAGTCAAGTTTTCGTCTAGGATAATTTTAGCTGGCAAGAAATAATCTTGTGATAAAAATTCTAAGAAGCAAGAGCATATGAAACATCAGCGCATAAACATACCTAAAATAGATATCTCGGGAGTTGACCGTAATGCGTTTCCAAAAACTTTATTGGAAGAATTTTATCATGCTTATAATACTTACGGATTTGGATACATTGTTAATCACGGAATTGAAAAAGATTTAATAGATCAAGTATTTCAAGTCTCAAAAACGTTTCACTCTCTACCTCTATCTGAAAAAATGAAAGTTGCGCTTGATGATAATCATAGGGGCTATATTGCGATTAACACATCGACGGACGTAAATTCTAAGCTTGCAGAAGTCAAAAAGCCAAATCAGTCTGCAAGTTTTATGATGATGCGGGAAGATAAAGCTCAAATTGCTGATGTATATTTATCTGGACCAAATCAATGGCCTGAAATAGCAGGATTCAGAGAAACTTTAGAAAAATATACTTTGCAAATGACAAGCCTAGGGAAAAAGCTAATGAGATTAGCGCTGATGTCCGTAGGCCTAGAAGATCTCAGTATTCTCAATTCATTTGAGACACCAACAATTTGGTTGAGACTACTACATTATCCACCAATTCCCAAAAGTAGTCCAAATGATTTATATGGTTCTGCACCTCATACGGATTTTGGCTGCTTAACAATTCTAACTCAAGACGACATTGGTGGTTTGCAAGTGCAGACTAAAAATGGAGACTGGATAGATGTACCTAAAGTCGAAGGTAGTTTCGTTGTCAATGTAGGAGACATGCTCAACAGACTGACCAATGGAATTTTACGCTCAACACCGCATCGTGTAATTAACAAAAGTGGAAAAGAGCGATTTTCATGTCCATTTTTTTTCGATCCGCACGTAAATACAAATATTCAACCCTTAAAAGGAACAGGGAAACCTAAATTTCCACCAATAAACTTCAGTGAGTTCTTACAAGGCGAATTGAAAGCCTCTTACGAGAAACATAAAGAACTATAAAGTAAACAAAAATAAGGATTGGCCGTTTTTATTGTTAAGATTTTTTCATAATTTCCTTAAGTATCAGAATAGGCGACAAAACTGTCGCCTATTTTTTCTTCAATAAATTTTTTGCTTTTAAATCCCCGTATTAAAACTAACATCGATGCTACCAATTTGAGGAGCTTTATCGTGAACCTAACAGATAAAAAAATTTTTATAAGCGCCGCTGGCGCAGGTATGGGTTACTCCGTTGCCAAAATGGCTTTAGATGCAGGCGCGGAAGTCTATGCGACAGATCTCAAACTCGAAGGATTAGAAGAATTAAAATCACTGGGAGCTAAAACTGAAACTTTAGACATCACAAACGAAAACTTAATCCAAGATTATTTCTCAAAATCACCAAATTTTAATGGAATAGTGAATATGGCCGGTTGGGTCCATCATGGCTCAATTCTCGATGTTAATAAAAATGATTGGAGAAATTCCTTTCTTATAAACTTAGATAGTATGTTTTTTGTGATCAAAGCCGCCATACCCGGCCTACAGAAAAATGGCGGCGGGTCGATTGTTAATATGGCTTCCTTGGCTTCATCAGTAAAAGGTTTCCCATTTCGAGCAGCCTACAGTGCATCAAAGGCTGCCGTTATCGGCCTCACAAAATCAGTAGCCGTGGATTTTATGAGTGATGGAATACGTTGCAACGCAATTTGCCCCGGCACCATTGAGACGCCATCTTTACATGAGAGAATGGATGTTATGGCTAAGAAGCTTGGTTCAAAAAAAGCCGCAGAGGAGTGGTTTGTTTCAAGACAGCCAATGGGTCGCCTGGGTCAACCAAACGAAATAGCGTCACTTATAATATACTTGCTTTCAGATGCCGGCTCCTATGCAACAGGCCAACCCTTCATTGTAGATGGGGGGACCATAGCTTAATTAGCGAGTTAACAAGTTGTCTAAAGTAGTAAAACCATTCTTTTGTATTATGCAAAAATGTCGTTTTTTTAGTAGTAAAAAGCCTAAAAAGACAGTTGCCTACCATTAAATCAAGCATCTGGGAGAGAGTAATATCTTTACAGTTAAGATCGTAGATAGTGGTGATGCTTTAACAATAGCTTCTTCTCAAAAGGAGCTAACATTTCACGCAATATGGTTGCGGGATAATTCACAAGATCCAGAAACGCGTTCTCCAACAAATGGACAACGCTTAATTTCATTAAATGAGATACCTGAAAACATCTCAATTATTGGCGCAAGTATTGAAAACAAAAAACTTAAAGTAACCTTTTCCCCCGAACAGAAAATAATTTTTTATGAACTAGACTGGCTTGAAAAAAATTCTTACGAAAATTTTAAACCAACTCAAAAGGGGTGGCTTTCTAGTATTTACAAGACTTGGGGCAGTGACTTGGAAGTCATTCCGTTGGAAGACTTTTATGATCTCCAAAAAAATAAAAGAACCCTTAATGATTGGATTGGCGGCGTCTTAAAATTCGGATTTGGGAAGATAACGAATGGACCAGTTCAATCAGGAGCGCTCTTCGAAATAGTTGATTTGTTTGGATACGTTCGCGAAACAAATTATGGGCGACATTTCGAAGTGCGGACAGAGGTTAACCCAAGTAATCTAGCCTATACTGGGTTAGGACTTCAAGCTCACACTGATAATCCTTACAGAGATCCAGTACCTACTTTGCAAATCTTGTACTGCCTTGAAAATTCAGCCGAAGGTGGCGAAAACATGGTCGTTGACGGATTCTCAGCCATACAAAAACTAAAAGATGAAAACCTGGAATTTTTTAATGTTCTATCTGATTACTGCGCAAAATTTGAATATTCAGGTGAAAAGGGTGTTAAACTTTCAACGCGTAAACCAATTATAGAACTGGCACCGGACGGAGAACTTATTGGCATTAGATTTAACAATAGATCATTGTCGGCTGTGACCGATGTTCCGTTTGGGAAAATGCAAACATGGTATGCCGCTTATCGAAGATTAGCTGAAATAATAGATGACCAGAGAATGGAAGTGACATTTAAACTAGAGCCTGGCGAGAGTTTTATTGTCGATAACACCCGAGTACTCCACGCCCGAAAAGGATATTCGGGAAAAGGGTCGAGATGGCTGCAAGGCTGTTATGCAGACAAAGATAGTTTGAAATCTGCCTTCTATTCTTCAGAAGATACCTAAACCTAAGGGAAAAAGATGAAAGTAAATAATCATAACCTAACAACAGAAAATATTGTGGACTTCATAGGTTCCATATTTGAAAGACGTGGAGGTGAAGAATACTTAGGTGAACCTGTGACGATGGGACAACATATGTTACAAGGAGCAACTCTAGCAGAAAAAGCTGGGCAACCTGATGAAATTATAGTTGCAGCCCTATTACACGATATAGGACATTTCACCAGTGAATTTGGTACTTTTACTATGAACGATACAGAAGACCGATTTCACGAAGATGCGGGGGCAAAGGTGCTGGAGAAATTTTTTCCAAAAGTTATTAGTGACTGCTGCCGTTTCCACGTTGCAGCAAAGCGGTATTTATGCGCAACGGACCCTAAATATTTTGACAAGCTATCAGAGGCCTCCATTCATTCATTATCACTTCAAGGGGGTCCTATGTCACCTGATGAAATCTTAAAATTTGAAGAAAATCCAAATTTAGAAAAAATCATAACCGTTAGACATCTTGATGATGCTGGCAAAGACCCAAATCTGGAAACATCAGATTTTTGGTACTTTGCACCATTAGTTCAAAGAATGGTTGAAGAGAAAAATGCTACGGTAGAATAAAAGGACACTAAAAAATGAAAGTTTCTGGAGCATGCCATTGTGGTAAAATTCAAATTGAAGCAGTTCTCATCGAGGGTAAAGTTTTTGCCTGCCACTGTACGGATTGCCAGACTTTTGCAGGAGGACCCTTCCGTGTAATGGTGCAATCAAACGGAAGTGATTTTGAGATAGTTGGAGAGGCCTCTGAATACGTAAAAACTTCTGCAGAAAGCGGTAATCCACGAATTCAGGGTTTTTGTGGTACGTGTGGTTCGTCTTTATATGCTTGTGATTTGGAAAGAAGTCTAATCAATATCAGAGCTGCTTGCCTTGAAGATAGTTCTACATTTTCGCCAAAAATTCACATGTTTGGTAGCTCATCTCCATCCTGGCTAGATAAAATGAACGAAAGCGATTGGTTAGAAAAAGGCCTTGGATCTCAGAAGATGCTTCGAGAATGATCTTTAGGATCAAACAATGTTAATTTTTGTTTTTCCAACATCCAAGACTTCATATTCTAGTCTATCGCCCTTCTGAGGAAAATATGTGGGAAATGTGGAGCCAGTCATGACTATTTGTCCTTTTTTTAGTTCTGAACCACGGTTGTTAAGAAATTCAGCCATCCAAATTACTGCATTAAATGGATTTTCTAGTGCTTCTCCAGTGACCGATTTTTCTGTCTTCCCATTTACAGTTTTAAAAACATCATTAGTGCTAAAATCTAGATGAGAAAAATTCTTGGATTTACTTCCAAGCACTGTATTTGCATTCCAAGAGTTATCAGCAGTTTGAGAAATTAAATCCACTTTGGGGTAATCAGCATTTCGATCGTCTATCAATTCGAAGGCTGGATAAACTGCAGAAACTTTGCTCATACATTCTTCAACTGTCATGTTTGTAAAAATTGAACCAAAATCTTCGCCAATCTCTATAGCAAGCTCAAACTCAACGCCTAATCTTCCATAGTTTTCAAGAGATATAGTTTGATTTCCATTGAGAATTGTTTTGGAAAATAAATTTCCTTTAAAAGAAGTATTCACCCCAAACATTTTCTGCATCACCTTTGAGGTCAGAGCTAATTTGTAGCCTGTTACTTGACCTTTGTGAGCCCAAATAGTTTCCAATTCATCCTGCACTAGATATGCATCTTCAAAGCTTCGCAAATCGAAAAGTTCATTAAAGTTTTGAAATGGTTTTTTGGATTGTCTCTGCTTACTGATCCAATTTGCGGCCTCAACATATTTTGACATTTCAGAATTCCAACCTTCAATATTAACTATGTACTCACAATTTCCTTGCTTTCAGTATAACCATTTTACAAAAAATTAAATTTTATATCGACATATCATATCAAGTTAGTGATCATTGACGTCAAACCAATATAAAGAAAATACAATTATGAATGCTCCTAATATACTATTTATAATGGCAGATGATCATGCTGCAAAAGCAATTAGTGCCTATGGCGAAGGGATAAATAAAACCCCAAATATCGATCGTATTGCTAATGAAGGAATTAGACTCAACCA
>JAAXIY010000048.1 GCA_012270125.1 Paracoccaceae bacterium | reverse complement strand
GGTTGGCAGCACCCCTATGATTTAATGCCAGGAAATCCATCTGAACGAGCTTGAGGGAAGAAAATGAAAGAAGTTTATATTTATGACTCAATCCGAACACCACGCGGTAAAGGCCGCAAAGACGGTGCTTTGCATGAGGTTAGCGCTCTTAATCTCTCTGTTACTGCGATAGATGCAATCGCATCTCGCAATGGATTGGAAGGACACGCGATAGAAGATGTAATATGGGGAAATGTAACTCAAGTCGGGGAACAGGGAGCATGCCTAGCAAGAACTGCGGTTTTAGCCTCTAAACTAGATGAGTCCATCCCCGGGCTTTCTATAAATAGATTTTGCGCGTCTGGCTTAGAGTCGGTAAACCTAGCTGCCAATCAGATAGCTGGAGGTTCAGGTGATGGCTACATAGCAGGCGGAGTAGAAAGCATGAGCCGCACTCCTATGATGAGCGACGGTGGAGCTGTTGGAGTTGACCCATCATTTACATTTGATAATTACTTTGTTCCTCAAGGAATTGGTGCTGATATAATTGCCACGCAGTATGGGTTCGACCGCGACGCAGTTGATGAATATGCAGTAGAAAGCCAAAAACGCGCCAAATCGGCATGGGACAAAGATTATTTCTCAAATTCCGTTGTTCCTGTACGGGATGTTAATGGCTTAATGATTTTGGACAAAGACGAGTACATGAGACCAGGTACTGACATGCAAACTTTAGGTGCACTTAAACCTGCATTCAAAGAGCAAGGTGAATTAATGCCTGGTTTCGACAAAGTGGCAATAATGAAATATCCACACCTAGAAAAAATAAATCACGTCCATCATGCAGGAAACAGCTCTGGAATTGTCGACGGATCAGCAGCAATTTTACTTGGAAATCGAGAGTTTGGGGAAAAGTGGGGCCTAAAACCTAGAGCAAAAATTAAAGGTACAGCTAAAATAGGAACAGATCCAACAATCATGCTTACTGGACCTCTGAATGCGACAGAAAAAGTTCTTGCCGAAACTAAACTGAAAATAAACGATATTGATCTTTTTGAAGTGAACGAAGCCTTTGCTTCGGTCGCACTTTTATTTTTGCAGGCATTTGATGCTGACGCCACAAAAGTAAATCCAAATGGAGGAGCAATAGCCATGGGTCACCCTCTCGGCGCGACAGGGACGATGATCTTGGGAACATTGCTGGATGAACTTGAAAGAACTGACAAAGAGCTTGGTCTTGCCACTCTCTGCGTTGCCTCTGGAATGGGCGCTGCAACCGTAATTGAGCGGGTATAAGGAAGTTAAAATGAATTCTGACTTTTCAATCAGTGTTGATGATCAAGCAATCGCAACAATAACTTGGGATTGCGAAAAAAAATCAATGAATGTTCTTAGTTTTGAGGCTCTCGAAACATTAGAAAAATTAATTGATCAAGTTATAAATGATGATCAAATAATTGCCGGAATAATAACTAGCGGAAAAAAAGATTTTGCTGCTGGAATGGATTTGAATGTTCTAGCACAGCTGAAGCAAAGTGCAGGAGAAAATCCAGCTGAAGGAGTATTCAACGGCGTAATGAAAATGCATTCAGTTTTGAGAAAAATTGAATTAGCCGGCATGGATCCAAAAACCAAAAAAGGTGGGAAACCTATCGTATCGGTACTACCTGGAACTGCCTTAGGCATTGGTTTGGAAATTCCTTTATCTACTCACAGGGTTTTTTCAGCAAATAATCCAAAAGCAAAAATTGGATTACCTGAAATTCTTGTAGGACTATTCCCCGGGGCTGGTGGAACAACTAGATTAGTAAGAAAACTTGGAGCAATGGCTGCTTCTACTTATTTGTTAGAAGGTAAAACCGTCGCACCTGATAAAGCACTGGCAGCAGGAATTATTGATCAAGTTGACGATGATCCGATAAAGGCAGCGCGTCAGTGGGTCCTTAATGCTTCGGAAGGTGACTTAATTAAGCCTTGGGATCAAAAAGGATATAAAATTCCTGGTGGAACACCATATACTCCAAATGGTTTTATGACTTTTGTTGGGGCGTCAGCAATGATTAATGGGAAAACGCAAGGAGCATTCCCTGCCGCAAAAGCATTATTGAGTGCTGTATATGAAGGCGCTCTAGTACCTTTTGATTTAGCGCTGAAAGTAGAGGCAAGGTGGTTTACAAATGTGATAATGAATCCATCGTCTTCGGCGATGATTAGAAGTTTATTTATCAATAAATCAGCTCTGGAAAAAGGGGCTGTGAGGCCAAAAGATATTAGTGATCAATCTGTTAAGAAACTCGGAGTTCTAGGAGCTGGAATGATGGGAGCAGGGATCGCTTTAGTTTCCGCTCAAGCAGGTATTGAAGTTGTATTGATAGATCAAACACAAGAGGCTGCCGATAGAGGAAAAAACTTTGCTGAGAAGCATTTAGATAAAGGTATAAAATTAGGAAAAACTACTCAGGAACAAAAAGAAAGTGTCTTATCAAATATTTCACCAACCAATGATTTAAATTTACTGTCGGACGTTGATTTAATTGTAGAAGCAGTTTTTGAAGATCCAAAAATTAAGGCTGAGATAACTCAAGAAGTAGAAGGTATAATTCCTAAACACTGCATTTTTGCATCCAACACTTCTACGTTGCCAATAACAGATTTGGCCATAGCCTCTTCTAGGCCCGATCAATTTATAGGAATCCACTTTTTCAGCCCTGTTGAGAAAATGCGCTTAGTGGAGATCATTCGAGGTAAAGAAACAAATAATACAGCCGTCGCAAAAGCTTTAGATTTTGTAAGACAAATTAAGAAAACACCTATTGTTGTGAACGATGCTAGGTTTTTTTATGCAAACAGATGTATAATCCCATATATCAATGAAGGGATTAGAATGGTCGCTGAGGGTATCCCGCCAGCTATGATCAATAATGCGGCGCAGATGCTTGGTTTTCCTGTAGGGCCTATTCAACTTGTCGATGAAACTTCAATTGATCTTGGTGCCAAAATAGCTAGAGCCACAAAAGCCGCAATGGGCAAGGATTATCCAGATGACGCTGTAGATGAAGTTATATTCTGGATGGAAGAAAATGGTAGACTAGGTCGAAAATCAAAGGCAGGTTTTTTCGATTATGACGAGAAGGGAAAACGAACTGGTTACTGGCAAGGTTTGAAAGAAAAATACCCTTATTCAAAAAAACAACCAAGTCTCCAAGATGTTCAACATCGCCTGATGTTTGTTCAAGTTCTTGAGGCGGTTCGAGCATTAGAAGAAGGCGTTTTGATGGATATACGCGAGGGTGATGTCGGGGCAATTTTAGGTTGGGGATTTGCACCTTGGTCTGGAGGTCCTTTGAGTTGGTTAGACATTCTCGGAACCGCTTATGCTACAGAAAGATGTAAGGAACTTTCCTCTGAATATGGAAATAGGTTCGAGCCCCCTGCTCTACTCTTGGAAATGAGCAGAACAGGTGAGGAATTTTATACTCGGTTTGGACACAGTTAACTTTTTGAAAATCTTTGGGAAGCCATTAACAACCAAAATCGTCAAATTCAAAACTTCAGTAGATATAATCTTTGTTGATTAAGGTCGAAGGACTTCACATTATATTTGAATTCAGATTAGTATTTAGTTGTAAAGATTTTAAACACGGAGATTTTCATGGGCTGGATGTCTGATGAGTCAGGACTTGAAAAAAATGAAGCGAATTACGCACCCCTTACGCCATTGTCGCACCTAAGACGAGCTTCAACTGTATTTTCAGATAGAACTGCTGTAATTTATGGCTCTCACCGAAAAAATTACTATGAGTACTACCAGCGCTGTTCCCAACTTGCTAGCGCGCTGGAAAAAATTGGAATTAAGCCTGGTGACGTTGTAGCAACTGTTTTACCAAATATACCAGCTCAAGCTGAAGCGCATTTTGGTGTTCCCGCATGTGGAGCGGTTTTAAATACTATTAATACGCGCTTAGATTTAAACACAATTACATATATTTTTGAACATGGCGGAGCCAAATTGGTTTTTGCAGATACACAATTTTTATCAGTTGTAGAAGATGCAATCGCAAAGCTAGAAGGCCCGAGGCCAACTTTAATCGAAGTACCTGATGAATTTGCAGGCTTTCCAGCAACAGGAAAGTACGAGACATATGAAAGTTTTTTAAAAACTGGCAATGTGCATTTTGATTGGATTATGCCGCAAGACGAGTGGGAGAGTTTAGCTCTTAATTATACATCTGGAACCACAGGAAAGCCTAAAGGTGTAGTTTATCATCACAGGGGAGCATATTTGATGACGATGGGTACCATCGTTAGCTGGCGGATGACTTTAAACCCTGTATTTATGGCGATAGTTCCACTTTTTCATTGCAATGGGTGGAACCATACATGGATGATGCCAGTGCTAGGCGGATCTCTCGTTTGTTGTAGAGATATTACGTCTCAAGCAATCTATGATGCAATAGCTGATGAGGGCGTTCAATACTTTGGCGGAGCGCCCATTGTATTAAATATGATAGTAAACACAAACGACACCGAACGCCGTGAATTTGACCATACAGTGGAGGTTTTTACCGCTGGAGCACCACCAGCACCTGCCACTTTACTGAAGATAGAAAAATTAGGTTTTAATGTTACACAGGTTTACGGACTAACAGAAACTTATGGCCATGTTACAGAATGTTATTGGGAAAACCAAAAGTGGTCCGAACTAGAAGGAGAGCAGCGCGCTGCAATCAAAGCTAGACAAGGTGTAGCCTTTCCCATGATGGAACACATCACAGTTATGGATCAGTCAATGTCGGAAGTCCCCAAAGACGGTAAAACACAAGGGGAAATCATGATACGCGGAAATTCAGTAATGAAAGGTTATTTTAAAAACAAGGAAGCAACTAAGGAGGCATTTGAAGGAGGTTATTTTCATTCAGGCGATATTGCTGTCCACTACTCTGATAGTTACATCCAAATTGCTGATCGTGCGAAAGATATTATTATTTCTGGAGGTGAAAATGTAAGCTCAGTAGAAGTTGAGGGATGCCTGATGGCTCATCCTGCGGTTTCATTATGTGCTGTCGTCGCTAAACCAGATGAAAAATGGGGCGAAGTTCCCTGCGCTTTTATAGAATTATTAGATGGAGCAAATGCCACCGAAGAAGAATTAATAGCCTTCGCTAGAGAGAAGTTGGCCGGTTTTAAAACACCAAAAAAAATAATCTTCCAAGAGCTACCCAAAACGAGCACTGGTAAAATCCAGAAATTTGAACTGCGCAAATCATTTGGATAATTTATTGCTCAAAACTTCCCAAAATCAAATTATTTGATGACAGCACTGGACAAATATCAACGGATTGAAGCGTTGGGGCTATGGCGAGCTGACAATGTTTCACAGAGAAAAGATGTCCTTATTTCAATTGGTGAAACAACTCTTTTAATAAGTGATATGCAAGAACAGCCACTAGCACATTGGTCACTTGCTGCTATAGAAAGAGCAAATCCCGGAAACTTCCCAGCAATCTATCACCCAGACGGAGATCATGAAGAAAGCTTAGAGCTGAATTACTCTGAAAAAGAAATGATCGAAGCCATAGAAAAGTTGCGAACTGTTATTGCGCGCAGACGTCCTCATCCTGGAAGGTTACGCACGGGAATATTTTTGGGCATTTTTTCAGTAGTTTTGTTAACTTTAGTATTTTGGATGCCCCAGGCTATTAGAAATTATACTGCGGAAATCTTACCCGAAGTTAAGCATGTAGAGATAGGAAATAATCTTTTCGAACATATGAAGAGAGTTACTGGTCCAGCCTGTGAGGCTGATTTTTCAAAAACCTCTCTTAAATTACTAAGTGAGAGATTATTTGATGGAAAAAATGTAATTTTTATTGTCCCAGATGGAATAAAAACGACAATAAATCTACCTGGTAATATTTTACTAGCTAACCGCAATCTGGTCGAAGACTTTGAAGACCCAGACGTACTCGCAGGGTACCTAATCACAGAAAAAATTAGATCAAAAACTTTTGATCCAATTGAAGAAATGCTCCAAAATATGAGTTTAATCAGTACATTTAGGCTTCTTACAACCGGGTTAGTAAAAAAGGAAACTTTGATGGACTACGCTGACTATCTTGTGACTAAGCCTCAGGAAACAATACAATCAGCAGAGATAATTAGAACATTTCACGAAAAACAATTGAGCCTTATACCTTATGCCGAAGCTATCGATATTACCGGAGAAGGATCACTTGATTTAATTGAAGCGGAAGAAATTAGGACATCACCAGTAAAAACAAGTCTGCCTGATGCAAACTGGGTATCTCTACAAAATATATGTGGTGGCTAGTCCAACTAATAAGTTTAAAAAAATATCCTAAGTAAATCTATTTTGTACCATACATTCGATCACCAGCATCACCCAAACCTGGAACTATATAACCATTCGAATTTAAATGGCTATCCACAGCAGCAGTTACAATTGGAACATCAGGATGTGCTTCCTCCATTCGTTTTATACCCTCGGGAGCAGCTAATAGGCAAAGAAACCTAATATTTTTTGCACCTGATTTTTTAAGTAAATCTATAGCCGCAGCGGATGAATTACCTGTTGCTAACATCGGATCAACCGCAATTACCATTCGGTTTTCTAATCCATGAGGTACTTTATAGTAATACTGTACGGGCTGAAGAGTTTCTTCATCTCTATATAGCCCAACAAATCCGACCCGAGCTGATGGGACCAACTCTAAAACGCCATCTAAAAGCCCGTTACCCGCTCGGAGGATGGAAATAAGAGCTAATTTCTTTCCATCCAGTGTCGGCGCATCCATTTCCTCTAAAGGCGTCTCAATCTTTCTTTTAGTCATTGGTAAATTTCTAGTGATTTCATATGCCAGAAATTGACTAATTTCTCGCAGAAGCTGTCTAAATTCTACCGTTGAAGTAGTCTTTTTTCTCATTAATGTCAGTTTATGTTGTACTAGGGGATGATCAACGACAGTAAGATGCTGTACCATAATTTACCTTTCAAAATTCAATAATTAAGAATGATACTAAGGGTCTTCAATTGCAACCCCCAAGTGACTGGAAGCTAGAGCTGCAATGACATTTAAATCAATTTCAGATTGAATTAAATTAGCTTTGCCGTGCAAAAGTATTGGGACTTGTTCTCTTGTATGATCCGTGCCAGACCAAGTTGGATCATTTCCATGGTCCGCAGTAATAATAAGCAAATCATCTTCTAATAAATTTTTAACTACTGATGCTATACCGTTATCGAACCATTCTAGTGCTTTGGCATATCCAAGGGGATCCCGTCGGTGTCCATACAGACTGTCAAATTCAACAAAATTAGCAAATATTAGAGATCCATTGTCTGCAAAATGTGTATGTTCTTCCAATTGCTGCATAAGATCGGCATCAGAGCCTGTTACATTAAAATCAATGTTTCGCATTGAAAAAATATCTCCTATCTTTCCAATCGAATAAGTTTTTCCACCCGCAGCTTTAACCCAGTCAATTAGAACTGGGCTTGGCGGGACCATAGCATAATCCTTGCGATTTTTTGTTCTTCTCCACCCTTCATCTTTAGAACCCAAAAATGGTCGAGCTATAACACGCCCAATATTCAGACTGTGAATCATAGGTGATAATTTTTCACATAGCTCATAGAGTCTATCTAGTCCAAAAGCAGTTTCATGTGCTGCTATTTGGAAAACACTATCAGCAGATGTATAACAAATCGGCATTGAAGTCTCGACATGGAACTGCCCAAATTCCTCGATTATTTCAATACCAGATGCGTGCTTATTACCGAGAATTCCGTTAACTCCAGATATTTCACAAATCGACTTTATGATCTCTTTAGGGAAAGAATTTGTTTTTTCTGTAAAGTAATGCCAGTCCCATGTAACCGGCAATCCTGCGATTTCCCAATGGCCCGATGGGGTGTCTTTTCCTTTAGAAGTTTCACGACCGACTGCCCAATTTGCATTGTTTGAAACAGGCAAGTCCGGATGTTCTATCCCAACAGAATGGAAGATAGCTGAACCCAAGCCAAGAGAATTTAGTTGGGGCAACTTTAGTGGACGACCTAACTTTTCCATATATTGTGCAATATGCAGAACGGTATTTGACCCAAAGTCTGAAATCTCTCCATTAAAATATTTATCTGCGTCTGGCGCACCACCGATTCCAACCGAGTCCATAACAACTAGAAATACTCTTGGCATTTAGATTATCTCTTTAAGGAAAAGTGAATTAGGGCTTTTTTTAGTTGCTGAAATTATTGCTGCATCTTGAACGCTTTTAATTACCTCTTGAGCAATATCTGTTCTCGACGCATGTACGCGAGCAATTATGTCACCTTGATGCAAATATGACCCTAACGGTCGAATTTGATCTAATCCCACTGAAGGATCAACTATATCGGTTTGAACACGCCTTCCACCTCCTAGAGCAACAATTGTATTGCCTAAATCATGTCCACGCCAAGCAGTTAAATAACCCGATTTCACCGAAGGAATCTCAAGTATAACGGTCGCCTCTGGCAGATATCTATCCCAGTCATCTGTAAATTTTATGGGCCCACCCAGTGACGCTATCATTCGTCCAAAGGTTTCGATTGCTTTACCGTTTTGAATCAAATCTTCAAATTTTTTCCCAACGTGTTTTCCACCAATATTATGTTGCTTAGCTAAAAAAGTAGCTAATTTTACTGAAACTTCAGCCAACTTACTATCTTTGGTCTGCCCGCTTAGCACTTTCATTGCCTCACGAACTTCTACAGCATTGCCCATGGCAGAAGCTAATGGTTGAGACATATCACTTATTATCGCAGAGGTTTTGCATCCAGCGTGATTACCAGTTTCAACTAATGAGTTGGCCAACGTCTCAGCGTCTTCTAAATTTGTCATAAAAGCACCAGAGCCACACTTAACATCTAAAACTAAACCATCCAAACCAGCCGCTAATTTTTTTGATAAAATTGATGCTGTAATTAGATCGAGACTATCAACTGTCGAAGTAACATCTCTGATACCATAAAGGCGCCTATCAGCTGGTGCTATATCGTTATTAGCACTGACAATTGCACAACCAACTTCTGAAACAAGACCCTTAAATTTATTGACGTCGATGTTCACACTAACGCCGGGTATTGCTTCCATCTTGTCCAATGTACCCCCGGTATGACCCAACCCACGACCTGAAATCATAGGGACATAAATGCCAGATGCGGCAAGCAAAGGAGCCAATACCAAAGAAACACAATCGCCCAGACCGCCCGTGGAATGCTTATCAAGAACGGGACCATCGAGATCCCATGAAAGAATTTCTCCACTATCCCGCATAGAAAGCGTTAAATCTTTCCGGCCCTTAATATCCAAACCCTTGAGACAAACAGCCATTGCAAATGCTGCAGCCTGTGCATCCGAGACCGAACCATCGGCAAGTCCGTTACAAAATTTTTTTAAATCTGAATTTCCAGGTGTTTGACCCAATTTAACAAGGGATATTATTTCGCTCGGTTGCAATTCTTAGTCCATATGATCTTTTGTGAATACTCCCGGTAATAAATCTTTCACCGTGAACTTTTCTTCATCGCCAGCCAAGTTTGACAAGGTTACGATAACATCTGGATCAGCGAATTCAGCAATCTTTTGGCGGCAACCGCCACAAGGAGGTACAGGCTTGGGTCCGTTAGCAATAACATATACTTCCATAATTTTGCTTTCGCCAGAAGCGATCATAGCAGCAATAGCACCAGCTTCTGCACAAGTTCCTTCAGGGTAGGCCACATTCTCTACATTAACACCGCAATAAACATTACCATTTCCAGATTTTATAGCTACCCCAACCTGAAATTTAGAATATGGCGCATAAGCGTTTTTTTGAACTTGTAAAGCTGCTTCTCTTAGCATGTTATCTAATCCTGTTTAACAAGAAACACATTATGAATTAAACTAACTGTGTGCAATAATTTATATTTTTATAGTATTTTATCATTTTTTCAGTTTAGTTTTATTCAGAATTAGAGTAATATTAAATTTAGTTTAACGTTAAACTATATTGTGGGGATGAATGGCTAAGAACTCAAAAGACATACTGCGAAAGGCTGCTTTAGATTACCATGCACAGCCAAAACCCGGCAAATTAGAGATCAGAGCCACAAAGCCTATGGCAAACGGAAGAGACCTTGCACGAGCCTACTCTCCAGGCGTCGCCGAGGCTTCAATTGCAATTGATAATAATCCTGATGATGCTACCAAATATACCTCCCGTGCTAACTTGGTCGCTGTTGTAACTAACGGATCAGCAGTCCTTGGTTTGGGAAATATTGGCGCCTTAGCTTCTAAGCCCGTTATGGAAGGTAAAGCTGTCCTTTTTAAAAAGTTTGCTGATATTGATTGTTTTGACTTAGAAATAAACGAGAGTGATCCCAAGAAACTTGCAAACATCATTTGCGCCCTCGAACCAACCTTTGGGGCTGTAAATCTGGAAGATATCAAAGCACCAGATTGTTTTGAGGTTGAAAAAATTTGCCGAAGCAAAATGAACATTCCTGTATTTCATGATGATCAACATGGAACAGCAATAGTAGTATGTGCCGCAGCAAAAAATGCACTCTTAGTGGCTTCTAAACAGTTTAATGACATTAAGATCGTCTCCACTGGGGGAGGGGCTGCAGGAATTGCATGCCTGAATATGCTGGTCAAGTTGGGTGTAAAGAAAAAAAATATATGGCTATGTGATATTAATGGGTTGGTCTATGAGGGCAGAACCACTGATATGAATGCTGAAAAAGCTGCATTTGCTCAAAAAACTGATCTAAGGTCTTTAGATGAAGTAATCGAAAATGCTGATATGTTTCTAGGCTTATCAGGGCCTAATATCTTGACCTCTTCAATGATAAAGAAAATGGGCGCAAAGCCAATTATATTCGCGTTAGCAAATCCGAGTCCAGAAGTGATGCCCGACATTGCGCGTAAAGCGGCTTCAGACGCAATCATTGCAACAGGGCGGAGCGACTTTCCCAATCAAGTAAATAATGTTCTCTGTTTTCCTTTTATTTTTCGCGGGGCATTAGACGTAGAAGCAACAGAAATTAATGATGAAATGCAACTCGCTTGCATCGATGCGATAGCAGAAATTGCCAGGAAAACTACAAGCGCCGAAGCGGCAGCGGCTTATCAGGGGGAAGCACTAACTTTTGGCCCAGAATACTTAATCCCCAAGCCATTTGATCCAAGACTATCTGTAGTCGTTTCAAGCGCTGTAGCCCAAGCAGCTATGAGAAGCGGTGTAGCAAAAAAACCAATTGCGGATCTAGAAAACTATAAAGACAAATTGAAAGAGGGTGTTTTTAAGTCTGCGCTTCTAATGCGTCCAGTTTTTGAGGCAGCAAAAAAGGTTAAAAGAAGGATTGTTTTTGCCGAAGGCGAGGATGAGCGTGTACTTAGAGCCGCTCAAGCCATTTTAGAAGAAACTAGTGAACAGCCCATTCTTATTGGCCGACCATCCGTACTAGAACAGCGGTGTGAACGACTGGGTCTAGTCATAAGGCCAAACATTGATTTTGAAATAGTTAATCCAGAAGACGATCCACGTTACAGAGATTATTGGACTAGTTATCATGAAAAAATGAGCAGGCGTGGGATCACCCCTGACTTGGCGAAAGCGATAATGAGGACTAACACTACAGCAATTGCCGCAGTCATGGTCCATCGAGGTGAAGCGGATAACTTGATTTGCGGGACATTTGGCGAATACAGATGGCACCTAAAATATGTGGAACAAGTTTTGGGGGCTCCAGATTGTATTCCTCATGGAGCACTTTCGATGATGATACTCGAAGATGGTCCACTCTTTATCGCCGATACGCATATTAATACAGAACCAACACCAGAGCAGATTACACTGTCCGTTTTGGGCGCAGCAAGGCACGTGCAACGGTTTGGAGTGAAACCGGTCATAGCATTATGTGCTCGCTCACAGTTTGGGAACCTCGAAGGTGGGACTGGAGAGCGAGCGAGAGCAGCTTTAAAACTCCTTAATGAGATGGACTTAGACTTCCAGTATGATGGAGAGATGAATATTGATACAGCTTTAGATCCAGTTTTAAGGGATCGTATTCTTCCAGCTAATCGCCTTACTGGAGAGGCAAATGTTTTGATTTTTGCTCATGCAGATGCAGCTTCTGGAGTAAGAAATATTATAAAAATGAAAGCTGGAGGTCTAGAAGTTGGCCCAATATTGATGGGCATGAAAAATAAAGCTCATATTGTGACACCTTCTATAACCGCCCGTGGACTTTTAAATATGGCAGCAATCGCAGGTACGCCAGTAACCGATTATGAGTAAAACGGGCAATTTATGAAACCTGATAAAACAAAAATCCGTAATGCTGCCACGATTATTGTTGTTCGCAATAAAGAGAAAAATCCATCTGTTCTCATGGGACAAAGAGGCATTAATGCAGCCTTTATGCCGTCAAAATTTGTTTTTCCTGGTGGAGCAGTAGATGATGAAGATCTTTTAATAAATTTTGAAAATCCAATTAACGAGGTCTGTAAAGCTAGACTTAAAAAAGAAAATAAAAATGGGCAATGGAATGCTCTTGTATCAGCTGCCATTCGAGAACTTTTTGAAGAAACAGGTCAGATTATTGGTGTAAAGCGGGAATGGTTAGAAGCACCCAATAATTGGGAAGAATTTGCCAAAACTGGGCATGTGCCCGATGCGTCAAAGATGCACTTTGTTTTTCGCGCGATTACCCCACCTGGGAGACCTAGACGGTTCGATGCACGCTTTTTTTTGATCGAAGCAGAAGAACTTAAAACCAATTTGGACGACTTTAGCATGGCTTCCGATGAACTATCTCATCTGCAGTGGATACCTATCAAAGATACGAAAAAATTTGACCTGCCATTTATTACACAAGTAGTCCTAGCCGAGATCACTGGTAATTTAGCAAATACCGGTTCTCCAAAACGCGTACCTTTTTTTCAGAATACAACAGAAGAAAGCCTCATTTATTATATCAATGATGGCGATGGTTAATTAAACAACTAAAATTAAACCTAATGCACTGATCCCGATTAGTAACATTCCTAATATCTCTCTGTTAAGAATTCGTTCTTTGAAAAATAGAGTGGTTATCAATAAACTGAAAATTAGCTCTATTTGGCCTACAGCTTTAACATAAGCTGCGTTTTGAAGCGTAAAAGCTGTGAACCAAAAAAATGATCCACCAAGGCTTGTTACCCCTACCCAAAACCCTTTTTTACGTTCAAGCCAAACTAACTTTATCTGTCCTGGCTCAAATAGAGCTAGCCAAATTGTCATTACAAAACTTTGCGACAAAATAACGATCAATAAGGTAAAGCCAGCGCGGAGATAGACTAAGTCTGACACCACACTTAGGGTCGCGCTTCTGTAACAAACAGCCGATATCGCAAAAAGCAATCCTGATAATAAGCCATATACAGCAGACTTATTTAAAATACTAAAATTAGAGCGATCAACTGATGAAACTTTTTTACTAAGAAAAAATACTCCTGCGCCGCCTAAACAAATTAAAAACATCGAAATTGTAGAAACGCCTTCACCAATTAATATCAGACCTACAAGCGCAGTAAGAATGACTTCTGTCTTTTTGAGGGTAATACCAACTGCAAAGTTTCTAGATTTAAATACAAGTATAACACAGACGGTTGCCAATATCTGCGCAAGTCCCCCCCCCACGGCAAATAGTAAAAATTGGCTCTCTAAATCTGGAATAGAAACGTTTGTTAATAGTAAAAAAATTAAACTAAATAAAACAATCCAGGGCGCCGCAAAAATAAACCTTGAATAAGTCGCTCCTAGTGGAGAGAGGTTTCCATCAGCTAGAATTTTTTGAAGCGTAAATCTTATCGTTTGAAAAGATGCTGCACATAGTGTCGCTATTATCCACAATTCTGGAGCCATAATTTTACTCGATATAAAAAAGTTCGAACAACATTGTGCGATCCAACTATACTAAAATGGCATTGGCACTTCTTTGTGCGCGTTATCGATATCAACTAGACAATCTTCTGAAATTTCAACATCTTTTGACCCTAGTATATGCGATAGTTGTGCTACATTAGTAGCTCCTATTATCGTAGAACACATAAAAGGGCGGCTTGAGCACCAAGCGATAGATAAGTGAACAGGATCAATTTGATATTTAGCACCTATCTCCATATATCTATCTACTGCAGCCCAAACTCTATCTGTTACCCGACCGCCAAGCTCAGGCGAAATTGATTTGCGTGAATCTGCTGGAACTTTGTTATTTTGATACTTACCCGTGAGCAATCCAGCAGCGAGTGCTGAAAAGGCTAGCAAGCCAACATCTTCATTTAAACTCAATTCTGCTAAGTCTGTATCGTAGAGCCTACAAAGCAAAGAGTACTCGTTCTGAATTGTTTGCACGCGTGGTAAAGAGTTTTCTTCTGATAGCCGCAACCATTGAGCCGTTCCCCAGGCGCTTTCGTTAGATAATCCGAAGTACCTAATATTGCCTTTCTGTACCTGAGTCTCTAACACTCTCAAACATTCCATCATATTATCAATTGTTTTTTGTTTATTTTGAGAACTTGGATCATAATTCCAATTTTTTCTAAACATATATGAACCACGGTTTGGCCAATGGAATTGGTAAAGATCTATATAATCTGTCTGCAGCCTCTTAAGACTATCTTCGATCGTTTTTTCAATAGTATCTCCTGAGATTGGGACGCCATTTCTGACATGTTTTAAGCCTTCCCCCGAATGTTTCGTTGCAAGAATGTAGTCAGAGCGTCGACCAGCGTTCAAGATATTCCACCTGCCAATAAACTCTTCAGTTTTTCCTATTGTTTCTTTAGAAATTGGATTTACAGGATACATTTCAGCTGTATCTATAAAATTTATGCCCGATGCGAGCGCTAAATCTAGTTGCTTATGGGCATCAATCTCATTTGTTTGAGTTCCAAAAGTCATTGTGCCTAGGCATAATTCCGAAACTAAAACTCCAGTTCGCCCTAAAGGTTTTTTTTTCATTATTAAATCCTTTTAACCTCAAAAGGTGTACACTCTGCCGAACAAGATTGAAAAGAACAAAATTACAAATAATTCTATTGAGAACAAAACAAGAACATATTAATTTAAAGCCATGAACTTGAGTCGTTTAGAATATAATGAAACCCATCCCGATAGTGGCATAAAACTATTACCACAGGCCTCTTTAGCTTGGAACCGTGTTCATGAATGCAAAGGTGCATCTAAAATAATTTTTGCCTTGTGGTTGGCACAAAAAGTAAAGGGGACAATACTTTGGATAAACGAAGCCCATAATCAACAAACTTTAAATCCTGATGGGATATATCCATATGTAAACCCAGCACGGTTTTTATTTGCCAATATACGTCATAAAGAAGATATTTTATGGTGTACAGAAGAAGCAATGCGTTATGCGGCTTGCCCTTTAATTATAGTAAATATTTCCTCGTTTAATCCAGGTTTAACACCAATTCGTCGCATAAACTTAGCTGGTGGAAAAACAAAAGAAAATGTAATGGTAATCCTTTTAACATCAGACAAATATGAAGGTATCCAAGGGGTGGAAACGCGCTGGAATATGGCACCAATACATGATGATATAAATCTAAAACGCAAATGGAGATTACAGCGTTTGAAAGCTCGTATGGCTCCACCTAAATTATGGGCGATATCTCACAATTACAAAATAGGGTTTCAAAAAATTTGATAGAACTGACAGAATACGACCCAGGCTGTCGAATTTGTGATCACCTTAAATTTAAATTAATTTAAGCAAACTCTTATGAGATTAATGATTTCGTTTGCAGCCCTTTTCTTATCCGTTGTTTTATTACAAATTTCCACGGGAGGTGTAGGACCACTTGATGCCCTATCCGGATTTGCCCTAAACTTTTCCAGTACAGAAATTGGGCTTCTGGGCTCAGCTCACTTTTTTGGTTTTTTTATTGGTTGTTGGTACGCCCCTAGAATTATGGGGACAGTGGGACATTCAAGGGCATTTGCTGCTTTTGCAGCGGCCGGCGCCATCGGGCTAATCGCACACATGCTAATAATAAACCCTTATGCCTGGGCTATTATGAGGATAGCGTCCGGTTTGTGCGTTGCAGGTTGTTACACTGTGATTGAGAGCTGGCTTCAAGCAAAAGTCACAAACGAAACCCGTGGAAGAGCCATGGGAACCTATAGGTTTGTTGACACATTTGCATCGCTAATTGCCCAATTACTAATTGGCATTTTAGAACCCGCCCAATATGTGTCATATAATCTTTTGGCTTTGGTTTGTTGTGCAACTTTACTCCCTATTACACTTACAACGATAAAACAGCCAGAAACGCCAGTAGCTCCAAGATTGCGACCAAAGTTAGCAATTCATAGATCTCCACTGGCTGTCGCTGGAGTTCTGGTCGCAGCTATTTCGGGGGCTGCATTTCGTATGGTTGGACCAATCTTTGGGGCGCAAGTCGGTCTACAAGTTGAACAAATTGCTTACTTTTTATCAGCTTTCGTCTTTGGTGGAGCTCTTGCTCAGTATCCCGTAGGATGGCTAGCAGATAAATATGACAGGCGTTGGGTTTTGATTTGGCTCTCTGTAGCTGCTATTTTTTCCTCGATATCATCAATTTCAATATCCAGTGATGGCTCTTTGAGCATATTTATTTTAGCTTTTGGCTTTGGATTTACCACTTTCCCTATTTATTCAGTGGCAGCAGCACATGCACATGATTTTGCAAACTCAGATGAGCGCGTGGAGTTATCCGCGTCGTTATTATTTTTTTATGCGCTGGGTGCAATCGCAGCACCCTTATTCGCCTCCAGCTTAATTGGCTTTTTTGGGCCCAATGCAATGTTTATTATGATTGCATGCGCTCATCTTATTTTGGTGATATTCGGGGTTACCAGGATGCGTGCCCGACCAACTTTAACTGAAAAAACACCTTATATATACGCGCCGAGAACGTCATTCTTGATTGGAAGATTACTGAAACGTCTACGGGATCAAGAAAAAAAATAATGGCTTTAGCACAGTCGTTATACTCTTTTACCTGAGAATTTAATAGTTTATGTAGCAATCGTAAAGAAACCATGAAGATTGTATATAAATATGAAACGCCATTTAATTACATCTGCAATTCCTTACATTAATGGCGTCAAACACCTAGGAAATCTAGTTGGCAGTCAATTACCAGCAGATTTATTTGCAAGGTTTCAAAGATTAAAAGGTAATGAGGTATTATTTTTATGCGCAACTGATGAACACGGCACACCTGCGGAGCTAGCGGCCGATAAAGCTGGTAAACCAGTTGCCGATTACTGTGATGAAATGCATTACATACAAGCAAAGTTAGCCTCTGGTTTTAGGCTCTCCTTTGATCATTTTGGCAGATCCTCAAGTCAGCAAAACCACTCACTAACTCAACATTTCGCAGCAAAACTTGCAGAGCAAGGCTTAATAAAAGAAATTACTGAAAGACAGGTCTTTTCAAATAAAGACCAGCGTTTTTTACCCGATAGATACATCGAGGGAACATGTCCTAATTGTGGTTTTGAAGAAGCTCGGGGCGATCAATGCGACAGCTGCACTAAGCAACTTCAACCTAATGAACTCATCAATCCACGCTCGACCATTTCTGGATCAACAGACTTAGAGGAACGCGAAACAAAGCATCTTCATCTACGTCAATCGCTGATGCGGGATGAATTAGAAAAATGGATTGATAGCAAATCTGATTGGCCTGTTCTAACGACATCTATTGCCAAAAAATGGCTCAACGATGGTGATGGACTTCAAGATAGAGGGATAACAAGAGACCTAAGCTGGGGCATTCCCGTTAAAAAAGGTGAAGCTGATTGGCCAGACATGGAGGGTAAAGTTTTCTATGTTTGGTTTGATGCTCCAATTGAATACATTGCTTGTGCGAAAGAATGGGTAGACTCAGGCAAAGGCACCGACTGGCATAGATGGTGGATGACCGATAAAGGCGCAGACGAAGTTATTTACACCCAGTTCATGGGCAAAGATAATGTTCCATTTCACACCTTATCTTTTCCAGCAACCATTCTTGGTTCAGGAGAGCCCTGGAAATTAGTCGATTACATTAAAAGCTTTAATTATTTGAATTATGATGGTGGGCAATTTTCAACATCTCGAAATCGAGGCATTTTTATGGACCAAGCGCTTGAAATTCTTCCATCCGATTATTGGCGATGGTGGCTACTAAGCCACGCCCCAGAAAGTTCTGACTCAGAATTTACATGGGAAAACTTTCAACAAACGGTAAATAAAGATTTGGCGGATGTGCTTGGTAATTTTGTCAGTCGAGTCACAAAATTTTGTAGAAGTAAATTTGGTCAAATTATACCTACTGGAGGAGACTGGTCCCAAAGTGAGAATAGCCTGATAGATGAAATTGAAAAACGCGTTAAGGACTATGATCGATATTTGGAAAATAAAGAAGTGAGAAAATCAGCAAATGAGCTCAGAGCCATTTGGGCTTGCGGAAATGAATATTTACAATCCGCTGAACCTTGGTCCGTTTTTAAAACCGATCCAGATAAAGCAGCAATGCAAATTAGGTTATCTCTTAACTTGATAAAGTTATATGGTGTTTTATCTGAACCTTTTATCCCAGATACTGCCCAAAAAATATTCGACGCCATGCATGTTAAAGATAGAACCTGGCCAGAAAACATAAGGGACGCTCTAAACTCACTGCCAGAAAGCGGGGCTTTCGAGGTTCCTGAGGTAATGTTTGGAAAGATATCTGACGAAGAACGAGAAACTTGGAAAAATCAATTTGCAGGAAGCTAGAAATATTTGAAGCTTTTACTACGTGACCAAGATAAATAATAAAATTTCTAACTCATACAGTCTGAAATATAAGTCTTCGCATAACCTTTAGGGTCAGAATATTCGTTCAAGAATATATCCGTTAACATCATATTCCATTCGTCAAATAATTTTTCCTTATCTTTACCACCATCAACCATTTTAAATGCCTGAAGAGCAACTGGTTCAAGAAGTTCTTTGGCATCATCTAGCTCTATTTCTTCTGTCGCTGTACTTCTTAAAGTTTTAAATTTTTCGACTGCAAGAAATGATAAATACCCAAGTGTCTTACAATTCTCCAAAGTTCCAATTTCACTCGCCTCAGTCTCTTGAGACCAGACTAAACTCCCCTGGGAAAAACTCAAAAAACATATAAAAATAAAAAACTTCTTCATTATTTATCCATACAAAATTATTAAGCGTTAATATACCGCCCCTAGCTCAATGTCATCTTTCCAGTCTTCAATCAACAATTTGTTCATTTGCCAAAGTGGCGGCACTAGTTTGTTTTCATCAACAAAAACAATCAACTCACTACTATTGCAATAGTGGATCTCTAGATGGGTCGACTTATACAACCGAAGTTCAGAAATGGAAAACGGGTAAGCAAAAACTTCACCTTCTGCAGCAATTTGGCTCCACATTTTTCTTAATTCAGCAGTGCATTCTCCAAAACTATCAAAATCAGAGCGAGCAATAACATATGGATAATTATCTATTTCATTTAAAACTAGTTCCTTCACGACCTCGATTGCTGGCAAATTTTCATCAAATTCAGAATCAAGGTTCACATCAGGAAAAAGAAGCAACGGATCGTACTCAGTTTCTGAGTCTTGACCCAAAACAGGAATTGACCAAAAAACTAAACTTTTTGTCAAAAACAAAATTAGAATTATTTTTAATCGCATTCCTTGCCCCAAATATTTTCCCACTGTCGTATAAAGCACGTTAATTTATTATTATAACTTAGTATATTAGCCACTTATTTTCTATCAAAAATTATCGATACTTTTACCTTAATTTACACATTGCTTGGAACTAGGGCGCCTTTTCCCACGATTACTTTTTTTGCCAAATTAACACCATTATTAATCGCATCATTAATCGGAATTTTTCTTAGTAAACCGACTAATATCTCAGAATTAAAACTGTCACCGGCAGCAGTGCTATCAACAATTTTTTCTATTGCTTTTATATTATGAATCCCCATTTCTTGTTCTGAAAAAAAAGAAATAGGTTCTCCAGCATTTTTCACGACTATTGTTTCCGCGCCAACATTTCGATAGCGATCCAAAGTTGAATTTGGATCAGTGTCTGAAAACCAAACCGCCTCATCCTCGAATGACGGCAGAATTATATCACTCAAATTTGCTCCAGCCATAATGACCTCACACATTTCATTTCTGTCAGTCCATAATTTAGGTCGAATATTTGGATCAAATGCAATCTTTGTCCCTGCATGCCGCGCCAATTTCAAGCTAGAAAATAGGTTTTCTCTAGAATTCGTATCTAATATAGCCAAAGTAATTCCTGAAAAATATATAATATCTTGCTCTTTCATAGCATTCTCAAGATCATCCGGGGACTGAGCCAAAAGTTTAGCAGCTGAGTTATTTCGCCAGTAAGAAAAAGTTCTCTCGCCGTTTACTAATGAGATTAGGTAGAGACCTGTTGTAGAGCCCGTAACTTTTTTTACATATTTTATATCAACACGATTATCAGACATAAATTGAAGCATCTCTTCTGAAAGTTGATCATCACCTACTTTTGATAAGTAAGCAGAATTTACATCGAAATGGTTGTTGGCAATATACCAGGCTGTGTTAAAAGTATCTCCAGCAAACCCAAGATTAAATTTTCCTGGTTGTTCGTCTGGCGAAAGCTCTGCCATACACTCCCCAACCGACAATATTTTCATGACATTTAATCCATCCAGCTTTTAGGCACTTAAAAAGTTTTTTGTTGCGCAAAATTAATATAGGTTAATATTGGATAATTGCATAACTAACGAAACTTTTCATCAGGAGAAATACATGCGGTTAATTAAAAACGCAGCCAGGGGGGAAATAAAGATAATAGATAACGCCCCGTTTCCATCTACCAATGTTGATAAAGTTTCCAACCTGCTTAAAAAATGCCCAATTGCATCTGAAACCCCCTTATTGGAATTAGAAGATTTTTTACCTCATGGCACCCTATGGGTAAAAGATGAAAGAGGCAGAATGGGATTAGGTTCATTTAAGGCTCTTGGCGCTGCTTACGTAATTGCTAGCCACGCACAAGAACTAGATGAAAACCCCTGCTCTACTACTTTGGAAGGGAAAACTTACGTGACAGCAAGTGCAGGGAACCACGGATTAAGTCTCGCAGCAGGAGCCAAAATTTTTGGAGCTAAAGCTGTTGTTTTTATTTCAGAAACAGTCCCCGAAAGCTTTTCTGACAGACTAAGAGAAAAAGGAGCCGTTCCAGTTCGAAAAGGAATAGATTATGCCGCGTCTATGTCAGCAGCTTTAAAAGCAGCTGAAGAAAATGATTGGATTTTATTATCAGACAGCTCTTGGAAGGATTACATAGACCAACCTCTAAAACTAATGGAGGGATACCTACAAATGGCTGATGAAGCAATGAACCAGAGCAAGAGTAAAGCCTCTCATGTATTTTTGCAGGCTGGCGTTGGGGGGTTGGCTGGAGCAGTAGCTGCCCATATTCGGAAAATTTGGGGCGATACTCCATTGATAACAGTTGTTGAGCCGTCTGCCGCCCCAGCTTTGCAAAAAAGCATCGAGCTTGGCAAACCCGTTCTAACAGAAGGACCCGATAGTATTATGGGACGTCTTGACTGCAAAGAGCCTTCTTTTATTGCGCTCAATGGCTTGGCAAGAGATGCTGACTATTTTTTAACACTCGATGATGTTGAAGTAACCAGATGTCTAGAAAAAATGTCTAAATCCAATTTAGCGACGACAGCTTCAGGAGGAGCAGGAGTTGCTGCAGCTATGAATGAGCAAGTTGCAGAATTGCTTAATTTAGGCCCCAATTCTAACGTTCTCTGTTTTCTATCGGAGATTGCAGAATGAGAGGGTTTAACCTAGCTCAATATGAATTTAGGACATTAAAGGCCCAGCAACTAATGCAACAACATGAGCTTGGTGCCCTACTGCTCACAACTGAGACAAACGTTAGGTATTTCACTGGCTTCCTCACCAGGTTTTGGGAAAGTCCGACTAGACCTTGGTACCTTATTATTCCTCAAAGTGGAAAACCAATAGCTGTTATTCCATCAATAGGCGAAGCCTTGATGAGTAAAACTTGGGTAGAGGATATCCGCACATGGCCATCGCCAGATTTAACAGACGATGGCATAAATCTTCTGTCAGAAACACTAAATGAGGTGGCCAAAAAAAATAGGATCGGCATTCCTAGCGGAGCAGAAACACATGTTCGAATACCTCGAAATGACTTAATTAAATTAAGTCAAAACGTAAACCTAAGTCATGATTTTGAAATTGTGAAAAATCTTAGGATGATTAAATCTAAAGAAGAAATTGTAAAGATTGAAAAAGCCTGCATGATTGCTAAGGAAGCCTTCGGTCGTGTTCCAGAAATTGCTTCTGAAAATATTCAACTAGACGAAGTGTTTCGGCGATTTCAAGTTTTATGTTTAGAAGCTGGTGCTGATTGGGTACCTTATCTAGCTGGTGGAGCAGATACTGAAGGATACGATGATGTTATTTCACCAGCAAAAGAGGCTCCCCTCAAAAGAGGTGACCTACTCATGCTGGATACCGGTTTGGTTTGGGATGGATATTTCTGCGATTATGATAGAAATTGGTCGATTGGCGCCCCTTCTAGCGGAGTAAAAAAAGCTTACTCACAACTTTTGGATGCTTCCGATGCTGCATTCGAACTTGCAAAACCCGGGGCGATGGCATCAGACCTTTTTCATGCTATGAATACCGTTCTCACCAAGAATGCATCAGGTACCGATGCAGGGCGCCTGGGACATGGCGTTGGCATGTCTTTGACGGAGTGGCCTTCATTAATTCCAGACGACCATACTGTTTTAGAGACAGGAATGGTGTTAAGCTTGGAGCCTGGCATAGCGTTAAGTGATAAAATAATTGTTCATGAAGAAAATATAGAAATAACTGAAACTGGCGCTCGATATCTAAGCCCAAAAGTAAATAAAGAATTACCAGTAATATGAAGTTTGATTTTAAACTATCTTCTGATAAGCAAAGGCTTCCGCCGATGGGTTTAATTGTCCTTCAAGTGGACGAAACAATTGAAACCGAATTTCGACAAGCTTTCAATGATTCTCAAGACCAGTTATTTGTAACAAGAATACCAAGCGGTTTAGAAGTTACAGCAAAGCAATTATCTAATATGGAAGGAAATATTAAGGCTGCCGCTAATCTGCTACCACAGTCTAGGGAGTATTCTGTTGTTGGCTATGGATGTACTTCAGCAAGCGCTATAATCGGTTCTGAGATAATATCTGATTTAATAAAATCCGGCTGTTCCGTTAAAAATGTCACAAACCCCCTTTTAGCAGCAACGGAATATGCAAAGCATCTTGGAGTAACAAAGCTCGCTTTACTTTCGCCCTATATTGAGGAAGTGAACACACCTCTTAGAAAAGCATTTGAAAATAGTGGCTTAAGTATAGAAATTTTTGGAACTTTTGGAGAAGAAAAAGAAGAAAAAGTCGCAAGAATTTCAGAGATCTCGACTACTAAAGCCGCGATAAGCCTTGGTCAAAATATATCTGTCGAAGCCGTGTTTATTAGTTGCACAAATTTAAGAACTTTCGGCTGTTTGGATGAAATATCCAAACAAATAGACAAACCTGTTTTTTCTAGCAATCAATCATTAGCCTGGCATATGAAGAAATTATCTTCAGAAAATGCTTAAATAATATTCTGTTTAAAGAAACCTCTGCCTTAAAATTGGAAAAAAATAGTCTCATTCAACTTGATTAACGAGTAAACTATATGTTTTAAATAACAGGTTGAATACAATCAGGCTTAAGACCCAAAGGAATATAAATTTTGGCACGGAAGAATAGCAAGTCGGCATTTGTAAAGTTTGAAAGAGTTCAAAAAAGTTATGATGGCGAAACACTCGTTGTCAAAGATCTAAATTTGGAAATACCCAAAGGCGAGTTTTTGACAATGCTGGGGCCATCAGGCTCTGGGAAAACGACCTGCCTGATGATGCTAGCAGGATTTGAGACAGCCACCCATGGCGAGATTATGTTAAACGGTATTTCTATTAACAATATTCCTCCCCACAAACGTGGTATTGGAATGGTATTCCAAAACTATGCATTGTTTCCTCACATGAGCGTTGCCGAGAACTTATCCTTTCCTCTCGAAGTTAGAAAACTGGATAAGACAACTCGTGAAGAAAAAGTAAACCGTGCTCTCGACATGGTTGAGATGGGTGATTTTAAAGGGAGAAGGCCAGCACAACTTTCCGGCGGACAGCAGCAACGTATAGCGTTAGCCAGGGCACTCGTATTTGAACCTGAATTGGTTTTAATGGATGAACCATTAGGAGCTCTGGACAAGCAGCTAAGAGAAAAAATGCAGTTTGAAATAACCGCGCTTGCTCATCGCTTAGGAATAACCGTTGTCTATGTTACGCACGATCAGACAGAAGCACTAACCATGTCAGATCGAGTGGCGGTTTTTAATGACGGTCGTATACAGCAATTAGCTACGCCTGATCAGCTTTACGAAGAACCCGAAAATAGCTTCGTTGCGCAATTTATTGGTGAAAACAATACATTGAATGGAACTGTTGCTAAATTAAAAAATGAAACTGCCACAGTCAAACTAGATAGTGGAGAAGTAATTGATTGTAAGCCAGTGAACGTGTCTACAGTGGGCGAACGCACACAGGTATCAATAAGACCAGAGAGAGTTGAATTGAACAAAAAAAGGTTGCCGCCAGGATCTCACACTTTGACGGCAGAGGTTCTTGAGTTTATTTATATGGGAGACGTTTTCCGTACAAGGCTACGAGTGGCTGGGAGTGATGACTTTATTGTAAAAACTAGAAACTCTTCTGATCAAGTAAGACTTAATCCAGGAGAAAAAATCGAGATTGGCTGGTCACCGTCGTGCTGCCGTGCTTTGGACGCCTAAAGAATTAACATTTAGCTTATCCATTTTTTGGATCCAGCTATAAAAGTATTAGTTAATTAACCCGTAAGACTAATACTTTTTTTCAAACAACGGGTAACATGGGAGAAGCTTATGAACTTCACTAAAACAATTTTGACAACTGCATCAGCAGCATTGATTTCAGGTGTTGCTTTTGCTGGTAGTCATATGTCTATGGAAATGACTATCGTGTCTTGGGGTGGGGCTTATTCTAAGTCTCAACTGAAAGCATATCACGAGCCTTATTCAGCAAAGACTGGCGTGACTATACTTAATGATGACAGCTCATCAACAGCAGTTGCACAGTTAAGAGCAATGAACGAGGCGAATAACATCACATGGGATGTTGTAGATGTCGAAGCAGCACCAGCTATGCAGTTGTGCGACGAAGGCTTAGCTATGGAAATTGACCCAGATACTATGCTTGCTGCAGCGCCTGATGGCACTCCAGCTTCTGAAGATTTTGGAGATATGTTAGTTTCTGAGTGCTTTATTCCACAGATTGTTTACTCAACCACTTTTGGATACCGCACAGACCTAGTAGGTGACACGCCTCCAACAGATGTTTGTGCAGTTTTTGACACAAAAACTTATCCAGGAAAGCGCTCACTATTTAGTGTTCCTATTAATCAGATGGAATGGGCTCTTCTTTGCGACGGGGTTGCAAAAGCAGATATATATGAAGTGCTTGCAACGGAAGAAGGTCAAAACCAAGCCCTTGCAAAACTCGATACAATTAAAGACGACGTGATTTGGGTTTCATCAGGTTCAGATACTCCACAGTTACTAGCTGACGGTGAAGTCATTATGGGTGCAACTTACAATGGTCGTTTGTTTTCATTAATTGAAGAGCAAAAGCAACCTGTTGCAATGATTTGGGATGGTCAAGTTATGGACTTAGATGGTTGGATTATTCCTACTGGATTAAGCCCAGAAAGACAGGCTCGAGCATTAGACTATATCATGTTCGCTACAGATACGCAGCGGCTTGCTGATCAGGCTAAATACATCAGTTATGGTCCAGCGAGAGCATCTTCAGCACCACTTGTTGGAAAGCATGCAGAGCTTGGTATAGATATGGCTCCTCATATGCCAACAGCACCTGAAAATCTATCAAGAGCCTTCTTGATGAATTATGACTTTTGGGCAGATTACAGAGATGATCTAGATGCAAAATTTCAAGCATGGTTAGCTAAGTAATAAATTAACATATATTGAAGGGCTCGTTTGGGCCCTTCAATTGCAAACTGAATTTTTAATACATTAGAATGAGACCTTAATGGTTAGTAACTCTTCCACAAATGTGCTTTTGTCAGCAGATGGCACTCCGTTGAAGAAGAGTCTAAATCGCTCTCTCCGACAGCAAAAACTGAGAGCTTTGTTATTAATAGCTCCATTATTAATCTTCATTTTAGTTGCATTTATAATGCCGATCGTTTCCATGCTATCCAGATCGGTCGAAAATGAATTAGTAGGTAAAACTTTACCTTTAACAGTACAGTCTATTCAATCTTGGGATGCATTGAGCGGTGAATTACCTGACGAGTCTGTTTACAAAGCATTCGCTCAAGACATTCAGAATGCTGCAAAGGCCAAAGTGCATACTAAAGTAGCCCTAAGGCTCAATTATGAAAAATCTGGGATTGCATCACTTTTCAAAAAGACTGCAAGAAAAGCAAAAAAATGGGATATTGAAACTGATGGTCCATTTAAAGAAAAATTAATAAAAGTGCATAAAGGATGGGGTGAAGTAGAAGTATGGCAAACAATTAAAACGCATAGTCCAGCTTACACTTCGGGGTATTTTTTGAACGCAGTGGATATGCGGAAGACCGCCCAAGGGGCAGATTGGCAGCCAGAAGACAAAACTATATTAATTAAGTTATTCCAGCGAACCTTGATCATGTCGTTAATAATTACTTTTTCATGCATCATTCTCGGATATCCAGTAGCTTGGCTTTTAGCAAACCTTCCAATGAGACAAGCAAACTTACTTATGATTTTGGTTTTGTTACCCTTTTGGACATCCTTGTTGGTGAGGACTTCGGCATGGAAAGTCATGCTACAGCAACAAGGCGTTATAAATGATGTTCTCGTGCAACTTAGCCTTATATCAGATGAGGGTCGTCTCATCATGATTAATAATGAAATCGGGACTATCGTTGCTATGACCCATATACTTTTGCCTTTTATGATTTTACCAATGTATTCTGTAATGCAAACAATCCCTCCAAGTTATTTGCGTGCAGCAAAATCATTAGGTGCAACAAATTGGACTGCATTCTGGCGCGTTTATTTTCCTCAGTCTGTACCAGGAATTGGTGCGGGCTCAATATTAGTTTTCATACTAGCAATTGGATACTACATCACGCCTGAAATCGTCGGTGGAACTAAAGGCGTGTTTATATCCAATCGTATTGCTTATCATATACTGAAGTCATTAAACTGGGGCTTAGCCGCAGCTTTAGGTACTATTCTTTTAGTCGCTGTTTTAATTCTATATTGGACCTATGACAAAATTGTCGGCATCGATAATGTGAAATTAGGGGGATAAAAGAATGAATAAGTCACAGCCCCTTTTCCAAAATAATATTGTATTTACTCTCTCTTCGATGGGATTAGTTGGCGGTTTGATTGGTCTAATAATCGGCGTTGCAAACGGTTCCGGCTTTTTAGGTTTGCTAATCGGTATATTAGTGGTCGTTTTCATAAGCATTGCAGCAATTTCTACTGGTCAGAATGAAAATAAAGTGCGCTACATCATATGTGCCTTTTTTGCATTCGCAGCTTTTTACTTTCTTGGTATTGTCGGGATTATACTCGGCCTCTTATTAGGTTGGTTTTTGGGTTGGTACTTGTACTGGCTTTACCTAGGAAAGTATAGAACAAAGCTTCAGCCTTATCTCTCGTCTAGCCAGGTTTTGTGGCACTATCTTTTTAGGGTTATCTGTGGGGTTATCTTCGTTTTTCTAATTATGCCAATTCTAGTTGTCATGCCCTTATCATTTAATTCACAAGATTTTTTCACTTTTACTCCCGAAATGCTTAAATTTGAGCCAGAGGGATACTCACTGAAGCACTACAGAGATTTCTTTACTAACAACGAATGGCAACGATCCTTCAAAAATTCCTTATTGATAGCACCGGTTGCAACTCTGGTATCTGTTTCTCTTGGAACTCTAGCAGCAATTGGCCTTAGTCAAAGCCATGTACCATTCAAAAGAGCAATAATGGCGATTTTAATATCACCAATGATTGTCCCATTAATCATTTCTGCCACAGGGATGTTTTTCTTTTATTCTCATGTGGGAAATTTTTTGGAGGATACAATCGGCTTGGATAAGAATTTTGTCGGATATGTTAAAGTTATTCTAGCTCATAGTGTTTTGGGGATCCCTTTTGTCATAATTACAGTGACAGCAACATTAGTTGGATTTGATAGCTCTTTAACTCGAGCGGCAGCAAGTATGGGAGCAAATCCAATAAAGACATTTTTCAAAATTCAAATGCCACTAATCTTGCCTGGTGTGATTTCTGGAGGACTATTTGCATTTATTACGTCTTTCGATGAGGTGGTCGTAGTAATGTTTGTTGGATCAACAAACCAAAAGACCTTGCCTTGGCAGATGTTTACGGGTCTGAGAGAACAAATTAGCCCTACTATCCTTGCCGTTGCTACTATTCTCGTTGCAATCTCTATAGCTCTACTAATTACAATTGAAATGCTGCGGAGACGTTCAGAAAAACTAAGAGGTATCACGCCATCTTAGGCTCTCTTACTTTTAAAGTACGATATAAAACCTAAAAAATTTAGTAAGATTTGTGCTGCTAAAATCTGTGTAGACTCACTTGGGTCATATGCTGGTGCAACTTCTACTAAATCTATACCCACTATATTATTTTGTTCAGACAATCCTTGTAAAACCTCAAGAACCTCATAGTACAAGAAACCGCCGTGACTGGGTGTTCCTGTCCCTGCTGCTATTGACGGACAAAACGCATCTATATCTATTGTTACGTATATATTTTTATTTGATGGAACCCTTTTTATAACCTGTTCAACGCCAAGTTTTCTTATTTGTCGAACAGACAATATGTCTGAACCAAATGATTTAGCATCTTCATACCCTTCCTTCGCAGTGGAGGACACGTTTCGAATTCCAAATTGTGACAACCCTTCAACATAGCTTTTTTCAGCAGCGCGACGCATCGGATTTCCATGGCCAGCGGTCACACCGTGTCTTTCATCAACAAAATCCAAATGGGCATCAATTTGAACAATATGTATTGGACCATTATCGCCACAGAACTCTTCAAATGCGTTTATACAGGGTATATTTACTGAGTGATCGCCTCCTAGGACAACAGGTAAAGCCCCTGCTCTGAGAATCTTCCTGACGCCAACCTCAATATTTTTGTGGCTTTGATCAGTTTTAGTATGAATTATATCGGCATCGCCTATATCTACAATCCGGACTGATTCATCTAAGTAGGTTATATCGTCTTCATGATCATAAGCACCCGAATGACCAAAACTAAAAAGCATAGACGCTTCACGTATAGCCTTAGGTCCAAACCTAGCTCCGGATCGCCATTGTGTTCCTGAGTCAAAAGGAGCTCCTAAAACAGCGATATCTGCCTCAATAGCGTCCCAATCTTCAACAAAGGGGGACTTTGCAAAAGTGGAAATTCCAACAAATGGAAGATTCAAGCGGCCCTTATTATATCCATGCGCAGTCATCTATCGCTACATTACCCAATCATCTATAATGTGATCATTGTTGATGGATTTTACGTGAAAGTAAATTATAGAAAAATTTTTATTTTAATTAATCAACTGATCCTTAAGTTATCTTATAAATTTTACCGTAACGTAAAACATTCTATATTTTATTTGTCCAAATTTATAAGAGCAGCTAAGCTTTTCAAGTCGGAATCCCGCTTTGGCAAAGGAAAATAATTATGTTGGGCTCCAAAAGCATAATAAGTTTCGAAGATGCTAGAGCTAAGGCAAAACGAAAATTGCCTAGAATGATATTTGATTTTATCGAAGGTTCTGCTGGTCGAGAAATCGCTTCTGATAGAAACTCCGAAATCTTCAATGATATTTTCTTAAAATCAAAAGTTTTAGCTGAAATTAAGGATCCTAAACTCAATTCTAAATTTCTAAATTATTCCTTTGATTTTCCTTTTGGAATTGCTCCCATGGGCATGTGCGATCTAGCTTGGCCAGGTGCAGACAAAAATTTAGCAGAAACTGCTAAAAAATTTAATATTCCGCTTTGTGTTTCGACTGCTGCCTCTTCAAGTCTCGAAGATCTTAAAAAATGGGGAAAAGACCAAACTTGGTTTCAACTATACGTCAACGGGCCAACTCAAGACGCTTGGACGTTAGTAGATCGAGCTAAAGCAGCTGAATATAAAACGTTAATTTTGACAGTTGATGTTCCTGTGGTATCGCGTCGGGTACGCGACCTCCGTAACGGCTTTATTGTGCCTTTTAAAATAGGTTTAAAACAATTTGTGGATTTTTCACTTCATCCACACTGGTCACTAAGTACGCTTTTCAAAGGGATCCCTGAACCAAAAAATTTTCGACATGGATCCGAAAATAGGTTTGATAGAAATGCTAGTCGGGCCGGTGCTAATTGGGAATTTCTTGATGCATTAAGGGAAAAATGGAAAGGCAACTTAATTGTTAAAGGTATAATGGATACAGACGACGCAAGCCGTGTTCAAAACGCAGGTGTGGATGCAATTTGGGTATCTAATCATGGTGGTAGACAATTAGATAGCTCGCCTCCCGCTTTGAGTGCTTTACCCAAAATAAGAAACACTGTTGGCCCCAACATGCCAATAATTTTTGATAGCGGAGCCAGAAATGGAGAAGATGTAGTAAAAGCTTTAGCACTTGGAGCTAATTTCGTTATGCTAGGAAGGCCGATAATGATGGCTCTAGCAGCATCCAGCAAAAAAGGCCTTAACGACTATCTATCGCTTCTTAAAGACGAGATAGGAGTTGTAATGGCACAATTGGGTATCAATGATTTAGAAAAAATTTCAGGAGATGTTTTATATGACGGTATCTCCAAAAATATTCGATAATGGTTATAAATGGTAAATAAAATAAAGTGAATCAGGAGTATCATTAATGGCAAAAGCCAAGCTACGCGGCGGAGCATTACTAGCCCACTCATTGAAGGAAAAAGGTGTTGACCATGTTTTCACTTTAGCCGGGGGGTTTTGCAACCCAGCACTAGAAGGGTTCATGGAATGCCAAATGCCAGTCATAAATACTCCCCATGAACAAATTGCAGGTCATTTAGCTGACGGCCATGCACGAATACATCGAAAACCAACTGTTTGTTTGGTTGGACCTGAAGGTTTTGCTAATGCTGTACCCGCAATGTTGGAAGCAATGGGGGAGCGCAGTCCAGTAATTTTCATTACAGGCTCATCAACTCTAAAGAGACAAGGAGCAGGCGGCTTTAAAGAAATAGATGACGTAGCGATCGCAAAACCACTTGTGAAATATTCTATTCAAATTACCGATGGAGAACGTATAGGTGAGTTTGTTGAACGGGCTTGGCAAGCGGCCACGTCGGGTTATCCAGGGCCTGTTCACCTTAGTTTACCTGTAGATATCATGTTTTCATCTTTCGAAGAAGATGCTGGCAGAGATGAACGCCCATGGGTAAGACACCAAACTCGACCACAAAGAGCTTGGCCAGAACCAAAAAGACTTACAGATATATTGAACATTGTCGAAAACTCTGAGCGCCCAGTGATTATTGGGGGTCACGGAATTTGGTGGTCACATTCAGAGAAAAGCCTCGCAGAAGTTGGTGAAAAACTTAAAATACCTATTTTTAATGTACCTTACCATACAAAATTGTTGGGTGAGGATTGTTCTGCCAATATGGGGCTTGCAGATTTTCATCAATATCATCCTTCTAAGATGGCTATTCATGAGGCAGACACAGTAATAATGATCGGTGGTCGACTGGATAACCAAATGAATTTTGGTAACCCTCCGTTTATTCCAAAGGATACAAAACTTATCTGCGTTAATGGTAGCAGCGAAGAGTTAGAATATAATTTCGCTGCAGATGAAATACTATTATCTCATCCAGCTGCCTTCCTCGATGCTATGACTTCAATTAATCGTAAGTGGGAAAATTGGTTTGAGCTACAAACTGAACGTCGCAAAAAATGGGTTGAAGACTGGGAAAATCACTTATTGAAGGAGGAAATTGAGGATTCAAAATCAAACCGAAAGATGCATCCTTTACAACTTGGCGTCGATATAATTTCAGAAATGAATGACGAGGACTGGCTTGTTTTTGATGGTGGGAATACTCACTTTTGGAATGAAATTGCGGTTAATATTTCTGGATGGCGGGGTAAAAAGCTTGGAGGCATTATGCATCCTGGAAACTATTCGCTTTTAGGTGTTGGAATTAGTTTTGGGATTTCCGCGAAAGCAGCATATCCCGATAAAAATGTCGTTGTTATTTCGGGAGACGGTGCGTTTCTTTCAGGTGGTCTATCGATTGAAAGTGCATTTCAGGAAGGTCTACCGATTATTGTGGTCATTGATAATAATGGGGGTCTAGACTGTATAAGTCAGCAACAAGAGCGCTTATTTGCTAACGGACAGCACTACGCAACTGACTTTCGTGACATTCCTTTTCACACTATGTTCGAAGGCCTTGGTGGATACGGAGAATTGGTTACAACTAGAAGTGAATTAAAACCCGCGCTAGCAAGGGCAATAAAAAGTGGAAAGACGGCCTGCTTGAATGTAAAATGCCGCGGTGTGATAAGTCCAATTGTTGCTGCTACTTCTGATAAACGTGACAAGGCATCTATTGAATAATGGCTATTGTATCTTCACACACTTTGAATGGAATGAACGGAACGCATGCTAGTGGAATTCGCGTACGTCTGATGAATATTACACAAAATTTGGAAGTTTTTATTTCACATATTGACCCAAGCGGGCGGTTGGAAAAAAATGTGGATTTATCTTTAGCTCAAAAGGAAGATAGGTTCGAATTGATTTTTGAAACTGGTGAATATTGGAACTCTTTGGGACTGTCTTCTTCAGATAATCAAATAATTTCAGAAGTCGTGCTAAGATTTTCAATGCCAAATAAAAATGCCAGGTATCACATGCCGGTAATTTTATCACCAAATAGCTATTCAACATGGGCATCTCAACCAGAGTAAGGAACTTCTTATGACTGATGGCTTAAATATGTCGCGCAGATTAAGACGTACTGCCTATACCCAAAATGTTGAAGCTGCCGGTGTGACTGGCTACTCTATCGTTAATCATATGTTACTTCCAAAAGGTTTCCAAAAATCTGTTGAAGAGGATTACTGGCACTTGCGAGAACATGTTCAAATTTGGGATGTTTCATGTCAAAGACAGGTAGAAATAGCAGGGCCAGACGCCGAAAAGCTAGTTCAATTAATGACACCTAGAAATATATCGAAAGCAGATGTTGGTGACTGTTATTATTTGCCAATAATTGATGAAAACGCTGGAATTATAAACGATCCAGTTCTTTTAAAACTTGGCAAAGAACGATTTTGGCTTTCTATAGCCGATAGTGACGTTTTGCTTTATGCAAAAGGTTTAGCCTTGGGCGCAAATATGAACGTGAATGTATTTGAACCCGATGTTTGCCCTTTAGCCATCCAAGGGCCGAAAGCGGAAAATTTAATTTCAAAAATATTTGGTAATCAAATAAAAAATATAGATTTTTTTAAATTTGGGTGGATTGAATTTCAAGGGACACAGCAACTAATTGCAAGGTCTGGTTACTCCAGACAGGGTGGCTTCGAAATATATTTACAAAATAGCAATCTTGGCTCGGATCTTTGGGAAACAATTTGGGAGGCAGGTATTGAATTTGAAATTTCACCCGGTTGTCCAAACTTAATAGAGAGGATCGAGGGAGGCCTTCTGAGCTATGGCAACGAATTTACGAGAGAAAATAACCCACTAGAAATAGGGCTGGCTAAATTTTGTTCATTGGATGGCTCGATTGATTTCATAGGCCGGGCTGCTTTAGAAAAAATTGCCACCTCCGGTGTAAAAAAGAAAATCAGAGGGGTTACTTTCGATGGAGACAAGTGTCCAACGTGCTCAATGCCTTGGCCCGTTATGGTTGGAGATGAAAAAATTGGGCAAATAACGTCTGCTATTTGGTCTCCAAGGCTAAAAAAAAATGTAGGGCTTTCTTTAATCGACCGGCATTACTGGTTACCTAAACAGTCTGTTGAAGTTCATAGTCAAGATAATAAAATCCGCTTAGGAGAAATATCTAGCCTACCTTTCATTTAGACATCTAGTACGAAAGAAAATCAGCAAATGAAGCTAAAGAATGACAAAGACCTTTCTATTTCTACAAAAATAGCGCAGGCATTGCATTTTAGCGATCCTGAAACAGGTTCTGTAGTCCCATCTATTGACCACTCAGCGACTTATTCACGGGATGAAAATTATCAGCCACGACAAGCTTACTGGTACAGACGAGATGGAAATAAAACCACCCAACTTGCTGAGGAAATTATCTCAGAGCTTGAAAACGCTAATGCTTCACTTTTATTTTCATCCGGAATGTCAGCATGTACTGCTGTCTTAGAAATGTTGCCAGCAGAAGCTCATATTGCTGTACCGAGAGTGATGTACCATGGCGTCTTAGGTCAAATTCAAAACTTTGCTTCGAAAAATAGAATTCGTGTAGATTATTATGAGGCTGGTGATCTCGCTAGTATGGAGTCCATCATTAAAAATGGAGTTACACAGTTAGTTTGGGTTGAAACACCAAATAATCCAAATTGGGAAGTTACAGATATATCTTCTGCTTCAGAGCTGGCTCACAAAGCTGGAGCTAAATTGATTGTGGACGCTACTGCGACGCCTCCAACAATGACAAAATCTCTCGATCTTGGAGCAGATATCTCATTCCACTCTGCCACAAAATATCTGAATGGGCATTCCGACATATCCGCTGGTGCCCTGTCATTTAATCAACAAAGCAGCATGTATGAAAACTTATTTACTATAAGGAAATTGCATGGAACTGTCTTAAACTCACAAGATGCATTTTTACTAATAAGAGGCTTACGAACTCTATTTCTACGTGTGGAAAAGAACAGTCAAAATGCGATGTTACTTGCTAAACATTTCAATAACCACGAATTCATAGAAAAAGTTCTATATCCAGGTTTAGAAACGCACCCTAATCATCAAATTGCAAAACATCAAACTAATGGACAATTTGGCGGAATGCTATCAGTCATTGTTAAAGGCTCACAAACTGACGCTATAAATGTTGTTAGAGCCTGTAAAGTTTTCTATCCAGCCACATCTCTTGGTGGTGTTGAAAGTCTTATTGAACACAGAAAAACCGTCTCTGGTGATGACTTTCCAGTACATGAAAACCTTATAAGAATTTCAGCAGGAATTGAAGACCCAGTAGATCTCATAAATGATCTCGAACAAGCTCTCAACACAGTTTTTAAAAGAAAGGGGCAGCATTAGCTGCCCCTCTGAATTCAATAAAATTTTTAAATTATTTTAATGCTAGATCAGTTATTTCGTGTGTCCAAGCACCTTTTGGCATTTTAGTGATAACCGGATCTGAACCACCGGTCATTAAACTATCAACTGTACGTTGATAATCTGCAGGATCTAGGGCTCCATTGCTGCCTGCAGTTAACTTAATTATTTCTCCCATTTGGGTTGTGTTATGCTCAACTGTCTGAGCTCCAGAGTCGTCGTTGTCAACAACGATTTCGGCAGCCTCAGCTGGGTTTTGCTCAGCATATTTCCACCCTTTCATTGACGCCCTTACAAACCTTACCATCTTATCTTTGAAAGCCGCGTCTTTTAAGTTTTCTTCCAAAACATAAAGACCATCTTCAAGTGTCGCAACACCTTCATCCTCATACTTAAACACTGTTAATTCAGACGGTTTTAAGCCTTCAGCAAGAACCTGCCAATATTCGTTGTATGCCATTGTCGAAACACATGTTGCATCACCTTGAGTTAAAGGAAGAATATCCCAACCTTGCTTAAAAACAGTAACTCCGTCGGAGCCCCCGTTTGTGGAAAGACCTAATTTATTCATCCAGCTCAAGAATGGATATTCATTACCATAATACCATACACCCAGGTTTTTACCCTTAAGGTCGGAGACAGAGTTTACTCCGCGATCTTTTCTACAAGTAAGCATCATTCCGGAACTTTTAAACGGTTGAGCAATATTTACAGCAGAAAGTCCTTTTTCTCTTGCTGCTAAAGCAGATGGCATCCAATCAACTGCCACATCTGCGCCACCTCCAGCAAGGACTTGCATTGGCCCAATATCTGGTCCCCCTGGTTTGATGGTAACATTTAAACCTTCCTCTTTATAAAATCCTTTGTCTTGTGCCACATAATATCCAGCAAACTGCGTTTGTGTAACCCACTTTAACTGAATTGTTACATCATCTGACGCTGAGGCAATGGATGCCACCAACATAACAATGCCACCAAGGGCGAATTTAAATAAATTTTTCATATATAATCTCCTTTAACTACAATTTTATTTTAATCTTACTCTTTGCGACGGGTGCCAGAAGGTTACCACCTTTTCCAGCAAAACAATCCCACCATAAAACAACGATCCTGTTATTGCCGCTATTGTTATTTCTGCCCAGACCATATCTAATGCAAACCTGCCAACTTCTGTTGAAATCCTGAATCCAATTCCCTTAATCGGCGATCCAAAAAATTCAGCTACAATCGCCCCAATTAATGCTAGGGTAGAACAGATTTTAAGTCCATTAAAAATAAAAGGCATTGCAGCTGCTAATCTTAATTTTACCAACGTTTGAAAAGATGTTGCATTATATGTCCGCATTAAATCACGATGAATTTTATCGGACATTTGCAAACCTTGTATAGTATTTATCAGCATTGGGAAAAATACCATCACTGTAACTACAGCAGATTTCGACTCCCAGTCAAAACCAAACCACCTTACCAATATTGGTGCCGTACCAACAATGGGAAGAGCTGCCATAAAAGTTCCAATCGGCAATAACCCACGTTCTAAGAACTTAAAACGATCTGCTAAAAGAGCTACACCAAAAGCTGCTGAACAACCAAAGATATATCCGCTTAAAGCTCCCTTGACGAAAGTCTGTACAAAATCAACCCAAAGAATTGAAACGCTGTTAATAAATTTTATGAATACCAAAGACGGGGCTGGGAGAATTACTGGACTTACCTCGAAAGCACTAATTGAGGCCTCCCAAATCAGAAGTAAAGATACTCCAAATAAAATAGGAGGCACAACCATTTTAGTTTTAACAAGGTTAGATTGACTAATAAAAATATTTAGTGTCCAAGCGGCTACCCAAAAAACAATAGAAAATAGGAAAAAACTATTCATTGAGCAATCATCATCCTTTTAAAAACAAAGGCCTGGATTAAACTAATCAATCCAACCAATGAAGCTGCAAGGATAGCTGCGGCAAATAATGCACTCCAGATTTGGATTGTCTGTCCATAATAACTTCCTGAAAGCATTCTAGCTCCCAAACCAGCGATTGCACCAGATGGTAGCTCTCCAACAATTGCCCCAACAAGCGATGCCGCCATTCCAAGCTTCAGCGAGGTAAACAAAAAAGGAATTGACTTCGGGAGCCTTAATTTAATCAAAATCTGAAATTGCGAGGCCGACCAAGTTTTCATTTGATCAATTTCAAGTAAGTCAGGTGATCTCAATCCCTTAACCATTCCCACTACAATTGGAAAAAAAGAAAGGTACATTGAAATGATCGCCTTAGGCATGAGCCCGGTAAAGCCAATTGAGCTAGATACGACAATGATCATAGGAGCTAATGCCAAGATTGGTATTGTTTGACTCGTAATAATCCAGGGCATCACACTTAAATCTGTCGCTTTGTCGTGTACAATTGCTAAAGCTAATAAAACACCTAAAAGCGTCCCCAACATGAAGCCAGCCAATGTTGCTGATAACGTTATCCAACCATGGTAAACAAGCGATCGCTTAGACGTAATTTTTTTATCAAAAGTCGTCTTCCACATTTCATAGCCTACCTGATGAGGCGTCGGTAATTTAGGCTTTTTCTGAGACCAGGTATCATGAACAAGTTCAGAAAAACTAAGTTTCTGATTATTCCTTTCTGCCTTGTCTAAAGCCCATGACGAATTCAATACTATTGAAAAAGCATACCAAATTAGCACTATAAACATGGAGATTGTTACTATTGGAATGAGCGACTTATTCATAACTATGCCCAGCCCTTAAACCTTCTCTTACTCTTTGGGCAATATCAATAAACTCTTTAGTATCTCTTATCTCCAAGGGTCGTTTATCAGGCAAATCACTTTCAATTATATCAATAATTCGTCCTGGGCGAGGAGACATAACAACAATTTTAGTGGATAGGTATACCGCCTCTGGTATCGAGTGGGTTACAAAACAAATTGTTTTTTTTGTTGAATGCCAAAGTTTCAGTAACTGTTCGTTTAAATAGTCTCTTACTATTTCATCCAAAGCACCAAAAGGTTCATCCATTAATAAAATATCAGCATCAAATGCTAGAGCCCTTGCGATAGATACTCTTTGTTGCATGCCACCAGAAAGCTGCCATGGAAATTTCTTTTCAAAATCTTCTAACTCAACTAGCTTTAGAACTTTTTCAACTCGCTCTTTTTGCTCAGACTTGCTTATCCCCATTATTTCTAAAGGTAAGCGTATATTTTTTCCTATTGTGCGCCACGGATACAGTCCCGCTGATTGAAAGACATATCCATATGCCCGACTTTCTCGAGCAGCTTTTGGAGACACACCATTAATCGTGATGGTCCCATCTGTTGGCTGGTCTAGATCCGCCATAACTCTTAGAAATGTTGTTTTACCGCAACCTGATGGCCCAATAAAACTTACAAAATCACCTTTTGTTACATTAAGGTTTACATCTTTTAAAGCATGTACTGGCCCATCGTTGGTTTGGAAGGTTAAATCCAACGACTTCGCTGAAATCACTGTTTCGTTAGTCACTAGTTCTAGTTGTCCCTAAATCTTAAACACCTGTGGCAGGTATCCCAGTGCGCTTCACCGGAGTTGGAGATGTAAGATCTTTCCAATTCGAAAGAGCTTGGTTGACTGGGGTATTACCTTTTCTTGCAACAAATTCGCCGTGACCCTCTTTAGTATTAACTTCGCCATCAGAAATCGCCACATAGCCTCTCGATAAAGTGTACCTGGGCAATCCGGTTACCGTATGACCCTCAAAAACATTGTAATCAATCGCTGATTGTTGAGTTGATGCCTTAATCGTCTTAGACTTTTCTGGATCCCAGACAATCAAATCAGCATCCGCCCCCACAAGCACAGCACCTTTCTTAGGATAACAATTTAGTATTTTTGCAATATTTGTAGACGTTACCGCAACAAACTCATTCATTGTTAGTCGGCCAGTTCTCACTCCATGCGTCCAAAGCATAGGTAATCTATCTTCTAAGCCTCCCGTCCCATTTGGAATTTTAGTAAAATCACCCACCCCAAAACGTTTTTGCTCCGTGGTAAATGCACAATGATCCGTAGCAACCACACTCAAAGATCCAGCTTGTAAACCAGCCCACAAACTATCCTGATGCTTTTTATTTCTAAATGGTGGAGACATTACTCTTCTAGCAGCATGATCCCAATCTTTATTAAAATATTCAGTTTCATCTAAAGTGAGATGTTGAATCAATGGCTCACCCCAAACACGCTTCCCAGCTTGTCTAGCACGTCGGATCGCCTCGTGAGCTTCTTCACAAGAAGTATGAACAACATAAAGCGGAACACCGGCCATATCTGCGATCATAATAGCACGATTTGTGGCTTCACCTTCAACCTGACTGGGTCTAGAATACGCGTGAGCCTCTGGACCATTATTGCCATCGGCCAAAAGCTTAGCGCTCAATTCAGCAACAACATCACCATTTTCCGCATGAACCATCGCGATACCGCCAAGATCGGCTAAGCGTGAAAAAGATGCATATAATTCATCATCATTAACCATCAAAGCACCTTTATATGCCAAAAAATGCTTAAATGTGTTTATTCCACGCTCTTCTATAACCGTTTTCATGTCATTAAATACTTGCTCACCCCACCAAGTAACCGCCATGTGAAAAGAGTAATCACAATTTGCTCTAGTAGATTTATTGTCCCAACGCTTTATAGCATCAAGCAAGCTTTCACCTTGATTAGGCAAAGCAAAATCTACAACCATGGTCGTACCACCAGCAAGACCGGCTCTAGTACCGCTCTCAAAATCATCGCTTGAATAGGTGCCCATAAATGGCATTTCCAAATGGGTATGCGGATCGATACCACCTGGCATAACATAGCAACCTGTCGCATCAAGTTCAGTGTCACCAGACAAATTTTGTCCGATTTCACTAATTTTTGAACCCTCGATTAAAATATCGGCTTTGTAAGTCAAATCATGAGTTACAACGGTTCCATTTTTAATTACCTTCGACATTATTTAACTCCTAACGATATGACTATTGAATGATAGCTGTATTTAAAACTGCATGAAGCAAAACATCGGTACCAGCTTGTGCCCATTCTTTGGATATTTCTTCGGCCTCATTGTGGCTTAAACCGTCTTCACACGGGCACATGATCATAGCAGTTGGTGCAAGATCATTTATCCAACAAGCATCGTGCCCAGCTCCCGAAACTATATCCATATGGCTGTAACCAAGTTCTTCTGCAGCTTCTCTAACCGCTGAAACACAACCCTCATCAAAAGCAGGTGGATTAAATTGCCCAACTATTGAACATTCGAAATCAACACCAATGTCACTACATAATTTTGGAGCTTTCTCCTCAAACTCTGCAACCATTGCTTCTAGTATATCCAACAAGTGCGTTCGCATATCTACGGTGCAGACAATTTGCCCAGGGATGATATTTCGAGAATTGGGGTACACATCAATATGTCCAATTGCGCCAACAGCATTCGGTTGGTGCTTCATGGCAATTTCATGAACCAGTTCGGTAACTAACGCTAAACCCCTACCTGCATTTTTGCGCATACGCATGGGAGTCGAGCCAGTATGGCTCTCTTTTCCAGTAATTTTACACTCAATCCATCGCAAACCCTGACCGTGGGTAACAACACCAATATCTTTATTTTCAGCTTCTAAAATAGGGCCTTGCTCAATATGCAGCTCGAACATGGCGTGCATTTCTCTGGCGCCGACCTTCTCGTCGCCCACCCATCCAATACGTTTTAGTTCATCACCAAATTTTTTTCCTTCACTATCCACTCGATCATAAGCCCACTCTTGATCGTGTTTTCCAGCAAAAACCCCTGATGCGAGCATTGCTGGGGCAAAACGTGTTCCTTCTTCATTCGTCCAATTTACTACTACGATTGGATGCTTTGTCGTCACATCAAGATCATTCAACGTTCTTATAACTTCTAAACCACCCAAAACACCTAAAACACCATCATACTTTCCACCCGTTGGTTGCGTGTCGAGATGAGAGCCAACATAAACAGGAAGAGCATCTGGATCTGAGCCAGCCCTTGAAGCAAACATATTACCCATGGTATCAACACCCATTTTCATACCTGCATCTTCACACCACTTTTGAAATAGTGCTCGGCCTTCTGCATCCTCGTCCGTTAATGTTTGACGATTATTTCCACCAGCAATTCCAGGGCCGATTTTTGCCATTTCCATTAGACTGTCCCAAAGTCGATCTGGATCGATCCTAAGATTTTTCATACTTTCCAAACTAAAAACCCCCAATAACAAAAATTAACCAAAACAATCTTGGCCCTAAGTGACATTGGAACATATAAACGAGGGCGGTCAATGAATTTTTTGACCAATTGGACAATTTTTCTTAATTTTTTTTAATTCTTGTTCTAAGGTTGCTTAAATTAACAGCAGCACACAACAATTTTTAAGACCAAATCTATGTTTTGAAAATTTAGATCTGCAAACAAAGAGTGACTAGTAAAATAAATGAATTTGATAGAAAAAAAGACCCTCTCAAGAATTCAAAAAGAAAAACGCAGCACTATTAAAAAAGCTGCTTTAGAAGTCTTTTCAGAATACGGTTTGCGTGGTGCAACATTAGATAAGATTGCCGTCGCCTCTGGCCTTACTAAGCCAAACATCCTCTACTATTATTCGAGTAAAGATCAAATATATTTTGATGTTTTAAGCGGTTTATTGGATGAGTGGGTTGCCCCACTTCATAACATTTCTTCTGATGGGGACCCAATAGACGAGCTATTAGGTTACATGAAAGCAAAGCTAAAGATGTCAAAACAAAAACCACAAGAAAGTAAATTGTTTGCAACCGAAATTTTGCATGGAGCGCCGCTGACTCAAAACGTTTTAGCAACCAGCTTAAAACAAACATTAGACGAAAAAGTTGCAGTTATTGATAAATGGATTGAAGAAAAAAAATTAGAATATGTAAACGGTTATCATTTATTCTTTTCAATTTGGGCTATGACGCAACATTACGCAGATTTTGATATTCAGGTGAAATCAATTTTAAATCAAAGTGAAGAAGAATTGTTTGATGATGCAGAGGAGTATTTAACAAGCGTTTTGTTACGGACGTTGAGTGTAAGGGCGCCCTAATGTTTATATAGGGGCACCCTTAAATAGATCTTTATTTTATTCTATTCAGCGGCTTTTGCCATTGGATTATTAGGATGTTGCGTCCAGTTACCATATTCGGCAGCTACACGGTTTCCAGTTCTCTCATCCAAGTCACCAGGAGATAGCTGCTCCATTGTAATACAATTTTCAACGGGACAGACGTTAACACACATATTACACGCCACACACTCATCATCTTTTACTGTAAATACTCTATCAGCTGACATCGCTATAGCTTGGTGTGATGTATCTTCACAAGCAGCATAGCAGCGACCACAACTTATGCATGAGTCCTGATCAATTCTGGCCTTGGTAGTGTAATTTAAATTTAGGTACTGCCAATCAGTTACATTTGGCACCGCTCTTCCAACTATTTCATCGACAGAATTATAACCTTTTTCATCCATCCAGCTAGATAAACCAGCAGTCATTTCCTTAATAATTCCAAATCCATAGGTCATCGCTGCAGTACAAACTTGAACGTTTCCAGCTCCAAGCGCTAAAAATTCAGCTGCATCTCGCCAAGTTGTAACACCACCTATTCCAGAAATTGGTAATCCATGAGTTTCGGGTGTACGAGCTATCTGAGCAACCATATTTAAAGCAATTGGTTTAACCGCAGGTCCACAATATCCACCAGCAGTACCTTTACCATCAATTGTTGGGTTAGGAGCCATATCATCGAGATCTACGGATACAATTGATGAAATTGTATTTATAAGACTGACAGCGTCGGCACCGCCCTCTTTAGCGGCAGTAGCCGGGTAGATTATATTTGTTATATTAGGGGTGAGTTTAACAATAACTGGTAAATCTGTGGATTCCTTACACCAGCGCGTTACCATTTCAATATACTCTGGAACTTGCCCAACAGCCGATCCCATGCCCCTTTCTGACATTCCATGTGGGCATCCAAAATTCAACTCAAAACCGTCAACTCCGGTTTCCGCTATTCTAGGCACAATTTCTTTCCAATGTTGCTCTTCACAAGGCACCATTACAGAGGCAACTAAAGCTCTATCTGGAAAATCTTTTTTAATCCGAGCCATTTCTTCCAGATTAATTTCTAATGATCGATCTGTTATAAGCTCAATGTTATTTAATCCCAAGAGGCGTCTATCTGCTCCCCATATAGCACCATACCTAGGTCCATTTACGTTCACAATTGGAGGACCTTCAGATCCCAGAGTTTTCCACACAACACCGCCCCAACCAGCTTCAAAAGCTCGGCGCACATTATACTCTTTGTCGGTAGGCGGCGCTGAGGCTAGCCAAAATGGATTTGGGGACGAAATACCACAAAAACTTGAAGTTAAATCAGCCATTATCCTTCTCCCATAAGTTTAGAATGAATATTTTCAGCTGCGTCTCTACCTTGCGCAACTGCAGTAACTGTCAAGTCGTCGCCAGCGGATACACAGTCTCCACCAGCCCAAACATTTTTGACCGACGTTTCAAAAAGGGCGTTAACTTTAATTTTTGACCCTTCTAATTCCAAATTTTGTGGCTCGTCCGTTAAAAGCTGTCCAATAGCCTTAAGAACATGATCAGTTTTTACAGAAAAGTTTTTGTTAGCAGCTGATCCATTCTCAGTTTGTTCAAATTCAATATGTTCTACAGATGTAGAGCCCTCTATGCTAACCGGCTTTGCGTTGAATATAATGCGTACGCCTTTCGACTTAGCTATCTCTTGCTCATATTGTGAAGCAGGCATCTTTTTTTGAGATCCTCTATAAACTAGCGTAACCTCTTCTGCTCCTAACAATTTTGATTGAACGGCCGCATCAATTGCAGTCATACCTCCGCCAATTACAACAACGTTCGAGCCAACGGGAACTTTGGAAAAGTCAGAAGATTGTCTTAGCCTGGCAATGAAATCCACAGCATTTTCGACATTGCTGAGGTTTTCTTTATCTAAGGAAAGTTTGCGAACACTATCAAGTCCTATACCGATAAATGTTGCATTGTGAGATTTACTGAGGTCTTCAAGAGTAAAGTCTTTGCCTAAAGCTTTACCTGAGTGCAGTTTTATACCACCAATTTTTAATAACCACTCAACTTCTTCTTGAGCAAAATTATCAGTAGCTTTGTAAGCCGCAATCCCAAACTCATTCAGACCGCCAGGCTTTACCCCTGCATCAAATATATCAACCTCGTGACCTAGCATTGCCAAACGATGTGCGGCAGCTAAGCCAGCAGGACCAGCGCCAACAATTGCAACGCTTTTTCCAGTAGTTTTTGCTCTTGTATATGGGTGTTCTTCAGATCGCATAGAAACGTCTGTCGCATAACGTTGCAAGCGTCCTATTTCGACAGGCTTACCCTCAGCAGCTTCGCGCACGCAGGCTTCCTCGCATAATGTCTCAGTTGGGCAAACTCTAGCACACATTCCACCTAAAATGTTTTGGTCGAATATTGTTTTTGCTGATGCCAAGGGCATGTCAGTTGCAATTTGTCTTATAAACAAAGGGATATCAATTGATGTTGGACACGCAGTGACGCATGGCGCATCATAGCAAAAGTAGCATCGGTCCGCAGCAACTGCAGCTTCATGTGAGTCAAACTCTGGATGAAGGTCACTGAAGTTTGCATCCAATTGCTCTTTGGTTACCCGGCCTGACTCAAGCTGCTCAACTTGTCCTGATGAAGCCATAACTAACTATCCTCCAAAATATTTTTACCATATGGTCAATTTTTTACTATTTGGTCTAATTTTACTTCCAGATGCAAACAAAAAATGCGAATTGACAAAAATTTATTTAACTTTAGTGAATTTGTGATGCAAAAATAAGCGGTAAGAATAATCAAAATAAAAGGAAGAAAAATGTCAAAAGTCCTTCAGGTTGTCATCTATAAGTCAGTTTCAGACGAAGAAAAATTAGCAAAATATGCAGCATTAGCATTACCAGCAATGGAAAAAGCCGGAGCTAAATTTCTAGCCCGGGGATTGCCGGTTGCCGTAAGAGAGGAAGGGCAAAAGACGCGAACTGTTGTTATTGAATGGCCTAGTATTGAAGCAGCAAATGCTGGATATAACGGACCAGATTACCAAGCAGCACTAGATGCTTTAGACGGATCTGCATCTAGAGAATTTAGGTATGTTGAGGCAACCTACTAGGCATAAAGCAATCCTGGTAAGTTTCCAAGTAATACTTATGAATTCCGGTATAAAAGCAGAAGCCCAAAACCTATTGGAATGATACCCACGTAAGAATAGCCTGGAGCAAAACTATCTTTGGTAAAAGTTTCGAACATTAACACCCAAAAGGGAATTAAAAGGCTATATGCCATAACATTTGTTCCTGGAATTCTTGAGGAAGCAAAGTTTAGGCATAAGATTGTTCCTATGGAGGCAAAGATAGCCAAATAAATTATTAAAAAAACTAACCCAATAGAAATATTTGTTGGGGTAAAATCTAAACCTTGGATTATTATAGACATGGCCAAAATAAGGGTCCCAGCTGTCAAAACACCAAAGGTAGTAATCAACAAATTTTCCCCAAAATTCAGTCTAGGTTGGACTAAAGCATAACTAGAATAAACAATCGTTCCTATTAAGAAAATAAGTTCACCGAAGTCTAACTTAAAGTTCAATGCGTTAATCAATGAACCATCAAAGACAATGTAAAGTGCGCCCACCGAACTTATACAAAGCGCCAACCAGATCAAAGAATGAGACTTTTTATTGAAAATCATTGAGTCTAAAATAAGGGTCGCAAAAGGCATAAGTGCAAAGATTGCTGAGGTTGAAATTGTTGAAGTATATCTGAGGGCTATAAACATAAAAACAAAATATATCGAATAAATTCCCCCAAGAATTAAGTAGCGCCATGGTTTAAAAAAGAGATCACGCGATAGTCTTTTCGTAACAATCAAATATAAACCGAGAAGGGTAGCACCCAACAAAAATCGATAAAAAGTTAAAATTTCTGGCTCAATTAGCTCAGCATACAATTTTCCAAAAACAAATGATCCCGCTACAAACAAAGAAAACAAAAGCATTATTAAATGACTTTTTATTTTTTCATTTACTGCGTAAATCATTTAAACCCGAAGTAGAATTTGAATACTTATCAGCAACATACTAATCTTGAGATGGGGCATAAGAAGCGGGATCAACGATATCAGGGCGCCCGTCTATGAACAAATTTGCAGCCAAATGGGTATTTTTTGCGATTAGTCTTCCGCCTCGCACTATGGCGAGCCGATGCGCTCGTAACCTGATAGCCTCTATTGGGTCTTTTGCTTGAAGCAAATTAAAGTTCGCCTTTGATCCTTTACTCAGACCATAGCCTTCAAGATGCATTATACTAGCAGAATTCGTTGTAACCGCTTCAAAACACCACGCCATATCTTCACGGCTAGATAATTGGCCAACATGTAAGCCCATAAACGCGACGTCAAGCATATCGGCCTTCCCAAGCGAGTACCAAGGATCCATTACGCAATCCGAACCAAATCCCGTTAAAACACCTGCATCCCGCAACTCTCTCACTCGTGTCTGTCCTCTACGTTTTGGATAGGTATCATGCCTGCCCTGCAGCATTATATTAATAAGAGGATTGGGTATTGCGTGCACTTCTGCTTCAACGATTAATGGTATCAGCTTAGATACGTAATAATTATCCATCGAGTGCATTGATGTAAGGTGAGAACCTGCTACCCGGCCCTGCAAACCAAGCCGTTGAGTTTCATAAGCTAGACTTTCGATATGACGGCTCATTGGATCATCAGTTTCATCACAATGCATATCAACTAACAGACCTCGCTCAGATGCTATTTCACAAAGAGTTTTAATCGATTGAGCACCTTCTGACATTGTTCTTTCGAAATGGGGGATACCGCCCACTATATCCACACCCAAATCCAAAGCACGAATTGTGTTTTCCAAGGCTTTAGGAGCGCGATAAAGACCATCCTGAGGAAATGCTACTAATTGAAGGTCGATATAGTCTTTAATCTGTTTCTTGACCTCCAAAAGTGCTTGAACACCCTTCAGTTCGTCATCACAAGTATCAACGTGGCTCCTTATAGCTCCTATGCCCATTGAAACAGCCAAATCACAATATCTTAATGATCTTTCAATGATATCATCTATCGTTTGGACAGGTTTTAATTCACCCCAAAGAGATATACCCTCTAACAAAGTTCCAGATTTATTTAATCTTGGAGTCCCAAGCGATAAAGTTGCATCCATATGAAAGTGCGGATCAATAAATGGGGGTGCTAAGAGCAGACCATCAGCATCTATAGTTTCTTTCGCCTCAGCTGAAATATTCCTTTCAATGGCAGTTATAATTCCATTTTTACAGCCAACATCCATACCCACTTTGCCGTCGGGCAGAGAGGCATTTTTAACCATAAAATCAAACATAATTAGCTCCTATCTTTGTCCTTTGAACCAAGGAGTGAGAAGCGCTCTTGGATATTCTGCCCGCCTAGCAGCTATCACCAAAGCGACAATTGAAAGAACGTATGGCGCTGCCAAAAAAACCTGAGTTGGGACTTTTGCACCAACCTCGGTCTGCATTCGAACTTGTAATGCATCAAACGCTCCAAATAGAAGTGCTCCGAACAGAGCTTTTCCTGGCTTCCAACTTGCAAAAATAACCAAAGCTATGCAGATCCAACCTCGCCCGTTGACCATACCAAAGAAAAAAGCATCAAAAGCTGACATAGTGAGGAAAGCCCCACCCAAGGCCATTAGAGCTGAACCAACTACAATTGCTCCAATCCTGAGCCCGTAAACACTTAAACCCTGGGCATCAACACTGTTTGGATTATCACCTACCGCCTTAATGGCAACGCCTAAACCGGTACGATTCATGATATACCAAACAAGCCCAACCATAAATAAGGCCAGCCAGGTGAGAGCTGTTTGTTGGAAGAAAACAGGCCCAACAAACGGAAGGTCTGATAAAATTGGAATCTCCAGCGGTCGAAAGGGTTCAATTCTTGGCGGGGAAGAAACATCAGGTAAAGCAGTTCTGTAAAAGAAATAACTTACAGAGGTAGCAAATAAAGTAACCCCAAGTCCTGAAACATGTTGAGAAAGACCCAAGGGGACTGTTAAAATTGCATGAATTAGACCAAAAAATGCGCCAGCTAATCCAGCAACTATTACACCTCCCCACAGACCAGCGCCCAACCAAACAGCCATCCAACCTGACATAGCACCCGCCACAAATATTCCTTCGATGCCTAAATTAAGAACCCCAGATTTTTCACAAATTAAAGCACCCAAAACTCCAAAAATTAGTGGAGTAGCAATTCGCAAGGAGGCTGCCCAAAAACTATCACTTAGAAGAATTTGAATAATCTCAGCCATTTAATTTTGACCTTTTACGCTTGTTTTTACTAATTTAAATCGGGCGAAAAATCCACCAATTAAAACACAGAGTAGTGAAGTTGAAACAACTAAATCTGCAAGATATGAAGACACACCCATAGCTCGACTCATGCTATCAGCACCGACAAAAACTGAAGCTATAAATAGTGCGGATATTACAACGCCGATTGGTGATAACCCTGCAAGCATTGCAACAATTATTCCGGCATAGCCAAATCCAGGAGACAGATCTGAAGTGAGATAACCTTTAAGACCCGCAACTTCGCTAACGCCCGCCATTCCTGCTAAAGCACCAGAAGCTATGGCCGCACCAAGTATTGTTCGGTTGACTTTTATTCCCGCATGCCGAGCTGCAAATACGTTTTCACCAACTGCGCGCAACTTGAAGCCCCAGACAGATCTGACCAGCATAAATTGTGCAATCAAAGCGCAAGCAACAGCAATTAACAAACCGGAGTGTACACGCATTCTCTCCATTAAAGGCGGGAGCATTCCCTGATCCAATATTGGAGAACTCTGCGGCCAACCTAAGCCCATCGGGTCTTTCAAAGGACCTTCTAACATATACTGTAGGAAAATCAGAATAATAAAGTTGAGCAACAAAGTTGTTACTACCTCATCAGCACCATATCGTGTCTTTAAGAAAGCAGGTACGACCATTCCCACCGATCCAGCTGCGCAACCAAACAATATTATTATGGGAACCAAGATAAATGCCGGCGCTTCTAAAACCCCTGTTCCAACAGCTACAGCAGCCATTGCCCCTAAATATAACTGGCCTTCAGCTCCAATATTCCAGAGTTTAGCGCGGAAAGCTAATGCCGCCGCTAGTCCTGTGAACATTAAGGGAGTTGCCCTTGTGAGCATCTCAGAAAAAGCAAACTTAGATCCAAATACTCCTTTAGCCATCTCAACATATGAAACCAAAACAGGAGCGCCCGCAAACCAAAGGGGTATTGAAGCTAAAATTAAAGCCACCAGCGCAGATAGAATAGGCACACCATAGCTAAAGATAGCAGAATTCGTATTTCGAGGCTCTATTCGTATCATGCTGCCTCACCAGCCATCATTAAGCCAATTGTTTCTCTGTCATGTGTTTCAACAGCTTTGAGCTCACCGTCATAAATCACCATAATACGATCTGATAAACTTAAAATTTCATCTAGATCTTCGGAAATTAAAATAACACCAGAACCTCGCTGACGGGCTTCCAAAAGACGATTTGCTACGTCAGCTGCTGCACCCATATCCAGTCCCCTAGTTGGTTGATTTGCAAGGATCAACTTTGGTGCAGCTTCAAACACGCGTGCTAAAATTAATTTTTGTATATTTCCACCTGATAGTAAACGTGCCGAAGCATTTGCGCCTGGCCCTCTAACATCATATTTTACGCTTAGATCTTCACAGTGCTGTATTATTGCTTCACGGTTCAGCAAACCACGACTTTGAATTCGCTTATTAGATAGGTCTTCTAATATCATATTCTCTGCGACGGTCATCTGGCCAACTATACCATCCTTATGCCTATCTTCTGGTATACGCCCTACTCCAGCTTGAATTATGTTTGACGGATCATTTGAGATTAAGATTTCACTCTCTAACTTAATCTTACCCGAAGACGGCTTTAACAAACCTGAGATAGCATTGGCCAAAACAGTTTGGCCATTCCCAGAAATTCCAGCTATTCCCAAAATTTCATGTTTTTTTACAATAAGATTAACGTTTGAAATACTTTCTCTTTTTGAAGAGCCAGAAATAGTCAAATTATCTAATTCTAAAACTGCTTCTCCAGATTTCATTTTTTTGCGAGAAGAAATTTCTGTCTCCTCGCCTACCATTAACCGCGCTATTTTTCTTTCATTTGCTTCTTTACTTGATATCTCGCCTACTTTTCGACCATGACGCAGTACTGCTATTCGATTTGAAAAGGCTAAAACTTCTCTCAATTTATGGGATATGAAAATAACTGACAGCCCATTTTTAGTCATGGTTGTAATATTCTCAAATAACTTATCAGCTTCCTGCGGTGTTAAAACTGCTGTTGGCTCATCAAGAACTAAAATTTTCACGTCCTGATAAAGCGCTTTTAAGATCTCGACTCGCTGTCTCTCTCCTACTGTCAATTTTCCAACTGGAATATTCATGGGAGCAGCTAAACCGCTATCATCCATTATTTTTTGAACTTTTTGCATTGCTTTGGTTTTATTTCGTCTAAAATCAAAAAATCTTTCAGATCCAAGCATTATATTATCGAGAGCATCTAGATTTTCTGCCAGAGTAAAATGCTGGTGAACCATACCTATCCCAGCAGCAATAGCAGCCTGAGGATTGCCCAGCTGTAAAGGCTTAGCAGTTCCCGAAGTGTCAAAAATGTCAATAGTCCCAGAGTCTGGCATGTAATGACCAAACAGCATATTCATTAAAGTGGTTTTTCCCGCTCCGTTTTCACCTAAAAGAGCAAGCACCTCACCTTTAAAAAGCTCTAAACTAATTGATTGAGCTGCCTGGACAGACCCAAATGTTTTAGTCAAACCATTTAGATGTAATACCGGTGGAGAAGTCATTTTAGAAGTGGTCGGCACAATATTGTGCCGACCAATAGAATTTAACCGTCAGATTGAGGCCGAGCATCATTTACATTTACTCGGAACAAACCATCTAGTATTTCTTGCTGCTTGGCTTTAACAGCGGTTGCCACATCTGCTGGTACTAGACTTTCATCCATTACAAGAGATCCACCACCATAGGCCATAAAGCTATATTGCCCATAGTCTGCTGCTTCAAAGTTACCTGACACAACATTTGATATTGCCTTATCTATGGTAGCTTCCATGTGCCATAAAGCAGAAGCTAAAATTGTGCCCGGATAGTCACCTGAAGTATCTATAACGTTGCCTATAGCCTTCACGCCTCTTTCAACAGCAGCATCGGACACACCGAAACGTTCTGCATACATGATATCAGCACCTGCATCCATCATAGCAAATGCACTTTCTTTTGCTTTGGGTGGATCATACCAACTATCGATAAAGTTAACCATAAACTTTACATCTGGATTCACGTCTCTGGCGCCATCCATAAATGCGTGCATTAAACGATTCACTTCGGGTATGGCATATCCGCCTACCATTCCGATTTTATTAGATTTAGTCATGGAGCCAGCAATCATTCCAGAAAGATAGGAAGGTTCATGAATCCAATTATCAAAAACTGCGAAATTTGGTCCGACCCCTCCAAAAGATGAGCCCATTAAAAAAGCTGTATTTTGGTAATCTTTTGCTACTTTTCTAGCAGCTCTTTCTAAACCAAAAACTTCTCCAACTATCAACTGTTGCCCCTGCTCAGCATACTCGCGCATAACACGCTCATAGTCGGTATTAGCCACATTTTCAGAATAAGTGTATTCTATATCGCCACGGTCTGCAGCTGTATTCAGCGCTTTGTGAATTCTGCTGATCCACTGCTGTTCAACCGGCAGCGTATAAATCGCCGCAACTTTTATTTTATCAGCAGCTGCAACACTAACTGATGAGAAAAGGCCGGCACTTGCTACTAGAGCAATTGCTAACCTTCGGCTTATTTGGTGCGTAAGAGTCATATTTATCCCCCTTGTCATTACACCAGAGGAGTGTGCTTTCGTTTAAAAAATTAATCAATAACTTATTTCATTTGAAATTGTGTAAATGGTATTTTTGAGCAATTACACATTTAAACTCTTTTAAGATTAATAATTAATCATTAAAAAAACTATCAATTTAATTACTTAATTGAAAAACCACAGATTGGCCTGTTTTTGAATTAAAAGCTGCCATCCCTCCGCTTGAAACTACTTTGCCAGTTACCTCCCGAATTACAACCTGGTGAGTTATCATTAACGTCAAACCTGTATCGAGAAATTTTAACTTGTGGTTCAATAAAGCCATCGTTTCGTCTTTATTAGCATAGTTTTGGAAGAATGAATTTAGTCCAGCAAACTCTTTCCATTCTCCTAAATCTAGTAAATTTGCTGTTTCTTTACACCTGCACCACTGACTTGATAAAATTTCTGTGAATTTGATATTTCGAAGCCTGAGCTCTTCGCCTATTTTTGAAGCCTGAGACCGCCCTTTTGCATCCAAATTTCTCTGGGTATCACAATCCTTTAAATCAAAATTAGCAGGATCTCCAAATCCTGGCGCCAAAGCGTGGCGTAAAAATAAGATATCTGCGTTCACACTATCAAGCGCATTTAGCAAAGTATCTTTGGAAGCGATTTCAGCGTCTGCACCAGAAACCACTAAGAAAATCAGTAGAGAAAAATTGAAACTGTATTTCGCGAAGATGTATTTCATGTACACTAATCAGGCAATGAAAATTTTATCAAGCGAGCATCGGATCCATCTTCAATAACCCATATAAGGCCATTTTTTTGAACCTCTACATCTCTGACTCTCACTCGCCATGAAAATCTTTCTTCTTCAATAACCTTTTGATCTCTGAGTTTCAGTCTCACCAACGACTTCCCCTTTAGTCCACCCAAAAGTGCATGCCCCTCCCAGTTTTTAAATTCATTTCCAATATAAAAGGTTAGTCCTGACGGGGCGAGCGTTGGAACCCAATATGCAACTGGCGACGCGAAGTCCGGCCTTGTCTCGTGTGGTGGAATTAGGGCTCCGCTATAGTGATTACCTTCTGAAACTAATGGCCATCCATAGTTTGATCCTGCCACTATTAGATTCAATTCGTCCCCATGTCGTGGGCCCATTTCATTGGCCCATAAGTTATTTTTCTGATCAAAAGCTATGCCAAGAGGATTTCTATGCCCAGTCGTCCAAAATGTTTTAGCCAATTCACCTTTGCTTTGAAAAGGATTCTGCTGTGGAACCGTTCCATCATCGTTTAGACGGACTATCTTTCCAAAATTGGTATCCCACATTTGAGCAGGTTTTTGCATTTGCCGATCACCAGATGTGATGAATATTTTGTTTTCATGGACAGTTCCCTCAGGACCAAAAACTATTCGATGAGAAAAATGTCCTTTGCCTTTCACTGCTGGAAATTGCTCCCATATCCTCTGCCTGCTTTCTAGCTTGGGGCTTTTGAGGTCGTTTAATTTAGCTCGATCAACCACTGCATATCTTGTCTTACCTCCATCATCCGAGGCTATGTAAGAGAGATAAATGTATTTATTTTTTTTAAAATTTGGATGTGGGACAACATCACCCATTCCGCCTTGCCCGCCGTACTGAACGTTCATAATATTTTTGACTTCAGTTTTGGATCCAAAACTGTCTACAAGCCATAGTTTGCCTGGCTTCGTTGCGACCAAAAGATGGTCGTTGTCTATGAAAGACAGTGACCAGGGGTAATTAAATTTTGAAATTACTTCTCCCTGAATTTTAGACCCTAGGTTTCCTTCAATTATGTTGTTTGCAAAACTGTGGCTAGCGGCCATCAATAGCAAAAAAGTTAAATAAATTTTATACAAAAGTCTTCCATTCAACTAGAGTTAGATAAAATAATAATCATAGTTTTAATTTTACGATCAGAAATTTCTAATATTTTACCTAAAGCAGATAACCAATGAAAAGATCAGAAATAAACAATATTATGCTTGAAGCCGATGAATTTATTCAAAAATTTGGCTTCAAATTACCCCCTTTTGCCTATTGGTCAGCATCTCAATTTAAGAAAAAAAAAGCTGATGCATCTGAAATAATCAGGTCAAGATGTGGTTGGGATATAACCGATTATGGTTGCGGAAAGTTCCATGAAATGGGGTTGTTTTTGTTCACTCTGAGAAATGGAAAATTAGAGCATTTATCCCGTGGGAGAGGTATGTGTTATGCAGAAAAATTATTAGTTTCAAAAAAGGATCAAATTTCTCCGATGCACACACACATCGTAAAGGCTGAAGATATAATAAACAGGGGCGGCGCGGATCTTATCATAGAAGTATACGGGAGTGATGAAGATGGAAAATTTAGCTCCCAAAATGGCGGCACGATTTACCGTGATGGAATTTTAACTCAATTTGCTCCGGGAGAAAAACTCAGGCTTAGTCCCGGCGAAAGTGTAACATTGATGCCCGGTGACTGGCATGCATTTTGGGGAGATAAGGGCGATGTTTTAATCGGAGAAGTATCAACTGTAAATGACGACGAGTATGATAATATATTTGTAGATGATATTGGTCGCTTTGCAGAAATCGAAGAAGATGAAGATCCACTTCACCTGCTTGTTAGTGACTACGAACACTGGCTCTAAACATTTAAGAATTGATTAGGTGTTGTAAAATTGAGCACACCATGCAATCACTCAGCGGTTTAAGTACCAAGGTTAAATTTTGATCTCTCCAATACTCAGAACTCACTTCATAGCTTTAATTGGAGCTGGCTTATTTCTCTTTATAAATGCACCTTTGCCATGGTTGTTTGGCCCCCTTACTAGCTGCCTTATCGCTGCTCTTTTTGGCTATAAATTGAAAGTATACAAACCCTTAGGAGATGGAATGCGCACAATATTGGGGGTTGCAGTTGGTGCAGCGGTTACCCCAGCATTTTTCTATAGTATTCCAAGCTTAACTACTACACTTCTAATTATTCCATTGTTCACCATTCTTATTGGACTATTAGGTGTATTATTTTTTAGAAAATTTTTCAAATTTGATTTTCCAACAGCATATTTCTCATCAATGCCTGGTGGTGTACAAGATATGATTGTGTTTGCTGAAGAGGCGGGCGCCAATGTTCGTTCAGTTTCTCTAATACATGCAACTCGTATTTTAGTTATCGTTGTTTTTTTGCCCATTGTTTTAAGTTCATTTTGGGAAATAAATCTTACTAATCCTCCTGGAATGCCTATAAAGGAACTCCAACCCCTACAGCTCCTACTGCTTTTAGTTAGCGCTGTTTTTGGATGGAGAATTGCGAAAAAAGTAGGTTTATTTGGCGCTTCTATATTAGGGCCTCTAATTTTGGCTGCCGTTTTTAGTTTAAGCGGTTTCTTAACCAATCGCCCACCAGCTGAAATAATTTGGGCTGCACAATATTTTATCGCAATAGGCATAGGTGTAAAATATGTAGGAATTTCTTCGATTGAAATACGCCGTGATATTTTAGCTGGACTTATTTTCAGCATACTGCTGCTGCTTCTAACTACCTGTGTCTTGGCCCTCGTTTTAATTTTAAAAATAGCAGAACCAGTTGAGGCTATTCTATCATTTGCTCCCGGAGGTCAGGGTGAACTGGTTGTTTTGGCTATTATTGTCGGTGCGGATTTAACTTTCGTTGTAGCCCATCACCTATTGAGAATATTTTTTGTAATTTTAGGCGCTCCAATCGTGATGGCCATGTTACCACAAAAATATAAAAATTGACTTCAATAACTCGTCGCAGCAAATAAGCTACATATGCCGTGTAACGCCCCCGTCCGACCTAATGCTTTGACCAGTTATGTAACTGCTATCATCAGATAGTAAAAATGCCGCTGCCTTTGCCTGTTCTTCAGCTCTAGCCAAACGATTTAGTGATGATAATTTTGCAAATTCATCAGGTAAATTCAAACTGTCAGTAAAACCCGGCAGAAGGCAATTCATTCGAATGTTATCTGCTCCGTATCTGTCTGAAAATAATTTTGTAAAAGAAGAAACCCCTGCCCTATAAACACTGGATGTAGGAAAAGTGAGACTTGGTTCAAAAGCAGAAAAAGTAGTAATATTAACTATTGATCCACCCCCTTGTTCTAGCATTATTGGTGTTACTAATTTTGCAATCCGAATGACGGGTTTAATTATCATTTGATTTGCTTTGTCCCAGTCTTCATCCTCAATTTCCAAAAGATCACCTTTCGGAGGCCCTCCCACGTGGACCAAAACCGAGTCAATTCGCCCATATTTCTCCATCGTAAAATCAATAATACTTTTCAAATTTTCAGGAACCTCGGCTTTTCCACGTAAAGCTATACCATTCAATTCTTCAGCTAGTTGTTCACAACTATCGGATGGCGACATTAGTGAGAGTTTATAACCTCTTTTTTGCATTTCCTTGGCTGTAGCAGCGCCCATGCCCCTGCCACCACCTATCACAAGACAAGTTTTTTCTGCCATCGTATCCACCCTTTTTCATATTCAGTTTAAAATCTAAATTATTAAATTTTTACCTATTGGCGCTATTAAATTTTCATCTATTTGATATGCTTAATAATATAAACTTAATAGGAGAATTATATGCCAAAGGCAATTTGTGCGGATAGGCCCGGTGGAATAGAGGTATTAGATTGGCGAGAAATAGAAACACCACATTTAGGACCAGATGATGCATTGATTCACCAAACCAAAATTGGTTTGAATTTCATCGACGTTTATATGACGAGTGGTACATACCCATTTCCAGAAAACGGTCCCCAAATCCCCGGCGGGGAAGCTGCTGGAATAGTTGCAGAATTGGGTAAAAATGTAAGTCACCTGAAAATTGGAGACAGGGTCGCATACACCACGCCTAACGGAGCATATAGAGAAGAACGGGTTTTGCCTGCGGAAAAATTAGTCAAACTGCCCGATGATGTTACCGATGAAGTAGCCGCAGCATCAATGCTTAAAGGTATGACGGTCGAATACTTATTAAATAGATCGTTCAAAGTCCAAAATTCTCACAAAGTTTTATTTCACGCCGCAGCTGGCGGTGTTGGCTTGATAGCTGGTCAATGGCTTAAGTACATTGGTGCAGAAAGTATAGGGACCGTTGGAAGTGATGATAAGATCAAACTCGCTAAGGATGCAGGCTATGATCACGTAATAAACTACAACAAATCAAACTTTGTTGAAGAAGTAGCGCGCATCACGGGCGGGATTGGTGTTGATGTCGCATACGATAGCGTAGGTCAGGCAACATACCCTCATACACTCTCTTGTTTAAAGAAATTTGGTTTATTCGTCTCTTTTGGCCAGTCGAGTGGTATTATAAAGGATATTGCTATGGGAGACTTGGCTAAAAATGGATCGCTTTACGCTCAAAGACCAACTTTGTTTGATTTCATATCAAGCAAAGAAAGCTTAAAACAAGTTTCCGAAAATATGTTTAAAATGTTGGCTGAAGGTCACGTAAAAATGCATATTAATCAAAGGTATGCTTTGAAAGATGTACCAAAAGCCTTTGAAATGCTTATGGCTCGGAAAACTACTGGAGCGACAGTCTTTGACGTGGGGAGAGGATGATGTCATCAGGTATATGGAAAGGCCAAGCATTTTGCGTTAGTCATGCAGATGGAACAGGCACATTCAAAAGTCATTTTACTGGCGGTCTTCGAGCCTTTTTTGAATATCGTGATTTAGGTATTAATGATGCAACAAAAGGAAAATTCTCAGCAAATGTGATTAGAGCTGTTCCTGGCAGGCACGCCGAACCAGCTTGGCATATCCACCACTTAGATTTTCAAATGATTTATATACTTCAAGGTTGGGTTACCTTTGAATATGAAGGACAAGGAGAAATAACTTTTAGGCCAGGATCAGCAGCACTCCAGCCCCCTGGAATAAGGCATAGGGAAGTCCAGCATAGCGATGACCTTGAACTTATCGAAATCACATCTCCTGCAGAGTTTGAAACCGAAACTGTAGAACAACCTTAGTAAACTTTTTAAGAAAGCATCCATTTATGAATAGTCTAGACAGTTTAAAGTCTTCTATTATCAGCCAATTCGGCACACCTTGTGCGGTTATTGACTTGGATATAATTAAAAAAAATATACTCCGTGCACAAAAAATTTGTGATGCAGCTGGAGTAGCCAATCGTCCGCACATTAAAACGCATAAATCACCCCTCCTGGCGAAAATGCAAATAGATGCAGGCGCCCGCGGGATAACTTGTCAAAAGCTCGGGGAAGCCGAAGTAATGGCAGAAGCAGGTATAGACGATATTCTAATAGCAACAAATATTTTAGGAGCTGCCAGATCAGGTCGTTTAGCCAGTTTGCAGAAAAAACTTCCATTAAAAGTCTGTGCAGACAATCATGTATCTTTACAAGAGTATTCAAAGGCTGCGGAGGCTGCAAATCGGCCTCTTGATGTTCTAATCGAGTGTGACACTGGACAAAAAAGAGCAGGCGTCGAAGATCCCAAAGAGGCTGCAAATTTAGTGCAATCAATTATTGAAGATAAGTGGTTAAAATTTACCGGACTACTCTATTACCCAACCCTACAAGGTTGGGATGACACTCAAATGTTTCATAATTCACTTACCAAAATGCTTGATGATTTAAAAGTTAAAGCAAAAATAATATCTACCGGCGGGACACCAAACTTTGCAAATATTGGGAAGCTTGAAGGTGCCACAGAGCATCGAGCAGGAACATGCATTTTTAATGATATGATGATGGTTCAAGATGGCTTCGCTCAACTTGCAGACTGTGGTTTTCGAGTGTTTACAAGTGTTGTCAGTAGAGCAAACGAAAATCGGGGAATATTAGACGCAGGTTCAAAAACACTAACCTCTGATACTGGAGGGCTAAATGGATTTGGTCACATAAACGAGTATCCAGAAGCCTCTATAATAAAATTTTCAGAAGAGCATGGGTTTCTTGATCTTGAAGATTGCAAAATGAAGCCCTCGGTAGGTGATATTGTTACCGTGATACCTAACCATGTTTGTGTAGCGGTCAATATGGTTGACGAACTAGTTATGGTTCAAAACAATACAATATTACAAACAGTCCCTGTAGCCGCTCGTGGAATGCTCGTTTGATTATCAAACCTATAAATTTGTACTTTTAAATTTCTCCATTAGATATGGTCCAGAAACAACGGCTTCAGAAGAAGAGTTACTTATTGGTTTGATAGTGGCTTCCCAATCGGGCTGATGAAAATAAGCAAGACTTTTCCGTGCAGGCTGGTTTGGTTTTGCAACAACTCTATGAAGAGTTGATATCCAACGTTTTGCTGTCCAAAGTTCCATTAAATCGCCAATGTTTATAACAAAACAGTCTTCAAGAGCAGGTACGTCAACCCAAGTATTTTTTTTCTTTATTTGTAAACCGGAGGTTCCAGCCTGCGGTAGTAATATTGTTAGAGAACCATAATCTGTATGAGCGCCTGCTCTTTGCTGCTTATCAATTATAAAATCGTTAGTTTCAGGATAATGCAGAGCTCGTAACGCTGAAATTGGGTTATTTATAAATCTGTCAAAATAAGAATTCTCCAAACCTAAAGCTTCAGCAAATGCCGCCATAATACGTTTAGCTAAGCGCTCCATTTCAGCATAATATCTTTCCCAAATTTCCCTAAAGCCTTCTATTTTTGGCCAAAGTGTAGGTTGATAACAAAACTCATAAGCAGCATTATCTTTAATATTATTAGGAATGTTTAACGGACCACCATTAAAACTCTCTTTCAAATCGGGTGGAGTTACCTCACCTTTTGAGGCCGCTAAAGCCTCTTGGTCGGGTCCAATCCAGCCGTAGGGATATCCACTGTAGGGAACTTTAACTTCCCTTTTCACCTCTAGAGGCGACGAAAAGAATTTTGAAACAATATTCCATTGGTCTTTGATAGCTCTTTGGGAAACGCCGTGACCTTCTATGACTAGAAAACCTGTTTCACTACAAATTTTATCAAGTTCATCACTCTGTTTTTTTCTTTCGTCTCCAGAAGAATTTTCAAAGCGCTCTAAATTAAATCTCGGGAATGACATTTTTACAGCCCCAATTTCTAGTTATTTTTTTCCATGATTGACCAAAGTTCATTTGAAAATGTTCCTAATCGATTTCGGATTGTTTTCATACTTTGGACTATTAAATCTTCCCGCCATCTTTGCCCAATTAATTGAACATTAATTGTTTGAGCCCCCTGCTCTAATTGGGCGAGATGAGTTGGAAAACAACCTGCTGGAAGCCCTAAAAAGTTTATCGAATACGACCAAAGAGCCGATCCGAGAACTTCCCGAACACCTTCTTGACCCTCCAAATCTCTTCCAGGCTTAAAAAATGGTTGTGGCAAAAATGGACTTAAAATTAGTGGATACTTGGTCAAAAAAATCGACCATTCCCTTGCATAATAACTTCTCTTTGCAAGTATCTTCAGTAAATCAGTTCCAGCATATGGTTTGAATTGTTTGAAGTACTCATCAAAAATTCGATTAATTTCTGAGGATCCCAATTTTCTTATATCAGGACCTAGTAATTCTATTACCTCTCCCATTAAAGCTCTATAACCTGCCATGGCAGTTTCAAGAATTAAGGGCGGGTCAACTTCGACAACTTCATGACCTGCATCACGCAAAGCATCAGCAGCTAACTCTAAGCCTTTGTAAATCTCGGGATGGGTTTCAAAACCTGGAGTTTCACGGGACAGTGCAACTTTACACTTATTATTGCGAGCCCCCATGTCATAAGGCAACGGAACGTGAAATGGATCAACAGGATCATTTTTCATTAGGATTGGCATTGCCAAATCCAAATCAAATGGATCTCGCGTCAAAAGCCCTTGAACCGACATAGATTGCGCTAAAATTCCCCTTTCCGAATTTTGAGAAGGGTTCCAAGCAGGTACACGACCAAGGCCTGGTTTTACTGTAAAGGCACCATTTGCCGCCGCTGGAAATCTAAGCGAACCGCCAATATCGTTACCATGACCTAAGGCTCCCATACCGGACATAACGGCTGCACCAGCTCCACCTGAAGAACCTCCAGCAGAAACATGGCCACCCCAGGGGTTATTCGTTCTCCCATACAGCTCATTATCTGTATCAGCTCTGAATGAAAATTCAGGAGTATTAGTACGACCAATAATAATAGCACCGGCATTTTTTAAGTTTTTGACAAGTGGTGCGTCATCAGGTGCCATCCAGTCTTTTAAAGCAAGAACACCGTTTGAAGTTGAATGACCTTTCTGGTCAACGTTAATTTTGATTGTAACTGGAACACCATGTAATGGTCCGCATTCCTTTCCATTATTCCGAGCTCGATCTAAAAGTTCCGCAGTTTTAAGAGCTTCATCTGACAGATCACAAACGATAGCATTTAACTTTGGATTTACCTTTTGCATTCTGTCTACAACTGAAGTTATGACGTCAATAGAACGCACCTCACCAGCAGTTGTTGCTTTAACTATTTCTGAAGCGCTCATGCGCCATAAGTTGTTTTTATCCATTTTTACATTTTTTATTGGTTATCCGAAAACGCTACACGGCTCTCGTTTCAAAACAAAGAAAAATATTTGAAATTACAGATGGATAATAAAAATTAAGAATTCAGATAGTTAGCTGAATTTATACTTTTATTATTAAAAAAGTTATCCAACTCTAGTTCGTAAAAATAACAAAAAACTTACTAATTCACTTTTTTTATTTAAAAATAACAATCCTAGTATAAGCTTCTCTTACACATTTTTTACATCGGCGATTTTCTGCAGATAAAAATGACCTTTAGAAAGGGAGTATAAATATGTTTCAATCAAAAAAAATAATTGCAGCTGGCGCTTTCGCTTTATTTGCCGGCGCGGGACTTAGCCTTTCCGCTCAATCTGATATTACAGTTGCCATGCAACTAGAACCACCCCATCTCGATCCAACAAGCGCAGCTGCCGGAGCAATTGATAGTGTTCTATATTCAAATGTTTTTGAAGGTTTAACACGATTTGCATCCGATGGATCAATAATAGCTGGCTTGGCAGAGTCTTGGGATATTTCAAGTGACGGTACGGTCTATACGTTTAAACTTCGCTCTGGAGTAAATTTTCATGATGGCAGCTCAATGGATGCAAACGACGTAAAATTTTCCCTTGATCGAGCCAGAGCTGAAGATAGTACAAATGCTCAAAAAGCTTTATTCTCTGGGATAACTGATGTTGCTGTCGTAGATAACACCACGGTTAAAGTTTCATTGGATAAGCCTAATGGAAGCTTTTTGTTTAATATGGCCTGGGGTGATGCTGTGATAGTTGCACCTGAAAGTATTGAAGGCATTAAAAACAACCCAGTAGGAACTGGCGCCTTTACTTTTAAAAACTGGGTTCAAGGCGATCGAATAGAACTATCTCGAAATCCAAACTATTGGGGCGCTAAACCTGCTTTAGAGAACGTTACTTTTAAATTTATCTCAGACCCAACAGCAGCATTTGCAGCTGTTATGGCGCAAGATGTAGATGTTTTTACTGGTTTTCCAGCACCTGAAAACCTTCCACAATTTGAAGCTGATCCAAGGTTTCAGGTTTTAGAAGGTTCAACGGAAGGTGAGACTATTTTGTCTACAAATAATAAAATGCCCCCTTTAGATAATGTCAAAGTGCGAAAGGCAATTGCTCATGCAATCGACCGTCAAGCCATCATCGACGGTGCTATGTTTGGTTACGGCACTCCAATTGGTACTCACTTTGCTCCGCATAATCCGGATTATGTAGATCTAACTGGTAATTCAAATTATGACCCAGAGCTTTCGAAAAAACTTCTAGCTGAGGCGGGCCTTTCAGGTGGCTTCACAACCACTTTAAAACTTCCCCCTCCTTCATATGCTAGGCGTGGAGGAGAAATAATTGCCTCTCAATTACGTGCTGTAGGAATCGAAACTGAGATTAGTAATTTGGAGTGGGCACAGTGGCTTGAGCAAGTTTTTAGAGGAAAAGACTACGGCCTTACAATAGTAAGCCACACTGAGCCAATGGATATTGGGATATATGCAAGACCTGATTACTATTTTCAGTATGATAACCCAGAATTTCAATCTCTTATGACCGAACTGAATGGGACTACGGATCCAGCTAAACGGAGCAGCATGCTGAAAAAAGCGCAACGCATTATTTCAGATGATTACGTGAATGGATATCTTTTCGAATTAGCTTTCACCACAGTTGCAAATGCGAAAGTTCGAGGCCTTTGGAAGAATGCGCCAACGCAAGCTACCGACCTTACAGGAGTTAGTTGGGCAGATTAAGTTTGGAAAAAGCACTTATGAAGGCGGGGAAAGTTCTCCCCGCCTCTTACATTATAAATTCTGACCTTTTCTAGAAAATTTAAGATGCTGGGATATATTCTTAAAAGAGCTATTTCACTGATAGTAAGCCTGTGTCTAGCTTCTATTATTATTTTTTCAGTCGTAGAAATTGCTCCTGGCGACCCAGCTTCATTCATGCTGGGCATTAATGCACAAGAAGATACTATTGCTGCTTTGAGAGCAGAGTTGGGCTTAGATCAAGACAAGTTATCAAGGTATTTTTCTTGGGTCAGTGGTATGGTCAAAGGTGATTTCGGAACATCTTATACCTATCGCAGTCCAGTTTCAGATATGATTAAGGAGAGAATTTGGGTTTCCTTGCCTCTAGCTCTTTATGCATTATTGATTTCCACTTTCATCGCTTTTCCTGCCGGTATTTACGCCGCAACTCAAAGAGGCAAAGCCGGCGATGCAGCAGTCATGGGAGCCACACAGTTTGGAATAGCTATACCCAACTTTTGGTTTGCGATGATATTAGTCGTTATTTTTGCGTTGAAGCTTAGATGGTTCTCCGCGGGTGGTTTTGTGGAATGGGAAAACGGTATTCTTCTAAGTTTGAAATCTTTAACACTTCCAGCTATTGCTCTAGCTTTGCCTCAAGCTTCGATACTATCACGAGTAATGCGAAGTGCGCTAATTGAAACTCTGTCAGAGGATTATATAAGAACTGCAAGAGCAAAAGGCTTTGGTAAAAAAGCTGTGATTTGGCGACATGCCTTGAGAAATGCTCTTATTCCAGTACTAACAATTATTGGGCTTCAATTTTCCTTTTTAATGGCTGGTGCCATCATAATCGAACAAGTGTTCTTCCTTCCTGGCTTAGGACGGTTAGTTTTTCAAGCTATAACACAAAGAGATTTAATTGTAGTTGAGAGCGTGGTAATGCTCCTTGTTTTTGCGGTCATAACTGTGAACTTTATCGTAGACGTGGCTTACGCAGTCGTTGATCCAAGGTTAAGGCGGCGAGTATGAAAAGTAACTCTTTGATACTTGGCGGTTTATTAAGTGCATTGGTTGTAATCGCAGCTTTAGTTTCGTTTCTCTGGGTCCCATTTGATATTACCCAACTTTCGATACCTGATAAATTACAGACCCCAAACGAAGTGCATTGGTTAGGTACAGATCACTTCGGACGTGACATTTTATCAATGATTATGATCGGGGCACGAACTTCACTAGCCGTTGCAATCTTAGCAGTTGGAATAGGTTTTTTTATTGGAGTTCCACTTGGTCTAGCAGCAGCAACTAAGAAAAATTCGCTTTTAGATGAAACCATCATGCGAACAAATGATCTAATATTCGCATTTCCATCTTTAGTTATTGCTATCCTAATAACAGCACTCTTTGGCGCTGGAGCTATGAATGCTATCATTGCGATTGGAATATTCAATATACCAGTCTTTGCCCGTGTCAGTCGTGGAGCCGCACTAAGTCTTTGGCAAAAAGAGTTCATTTTAGCAGCGCGGGTAAGTGGTAAATCAGACCTTCGAATATCCGCAGAACATATTTTTCCCAATATTGCTAACCTTCTAATAGTCCAAGGCACAATTCAATTTTCACTAGGTATCTTGGCAGAGGCGGGATTGAGTTATGTTGGACTGGGGACACAACCGCCGGTACCAAGCTGGGGGCGTATGCTTGCAGATGCACAAACTATGGTCAGCTTTGCTCCTCACCTGGCAATCATTCCCGGGTCAGCAATAATCGTAACCGTTCTAGGGTTGAATTTAATGGGGGATGGTCTTCGCGATCTTCTTGATCCTCGAGTGAGGAGATCCCGAGAATGAGTATCTTATCTGTTGAAAATTTAAGTCTCAAAATAGGGTCAGAAAGTATTCTCAATAATATTTCATTTAAACTTGGTCAGGGCCGTATTCTGGCCATAACAGGCGAGAGTGGATCTGGAAAATCTATGACAGCACTTTCAATAATCCAGCTTCAACCCAAATACGCAAAATTGAAGGGAAAAATATTTTTCAAAGATCAAGACATCACTGAAAAAGACGAGTTTGAGTTATGTAAAATCCGTGGAGCTAAAATAGGCATGATATTTCAAGAACCTATGACAGCTTTGAATCCAGTAAAAACTGTAGGAGATCAAATCAGCGAGACAATCGTATTACACAGTGAAAAAAATAAAAAATCTGCCGATACGGAAACTCTCAATATTTTAGAAAGAGTAGGCCTAAGCCCAGCAACTGAAGTAATAAAACGCTACCCACACGAATTATCGGGAGGGCAACGTCAAAGGGTTGTTATAGGGATTGCAATTGCATTGAAACCTTCGATTGTAATTGCTGACGAGCCAACTACAGCTTTAGACGTAACAACTCAGGCCCAGATTCTAGCTCTACTCAAAAGATTAGTTAAAGAAGACAATATCTCTTTAATTTTGATAACGCATGACCTTGCGGTTGTCTCCGACATGGCAGATGAGATTGCGATTATGCAAAACGGTATCATTGTTGAAATTGATGAAACACAAAATTTATTTCGAAATATGAAACATCCATACACCCGTTCACTTTTTGCAGCATCAGGACATTCAGTTGATTTACCCTCAGCAAAGAGAAGTGCCGACCTTCTTTTGACCATCCAAAACGTCACTTGCAGATACAGGTTAGCACGTACTAAAATTTTTTCGAAAAGTGATTATTTTACGGCCGTTTCAAATGTTTCTTTTGACATAAAAAATGGTGAAAGAGTTGGACTGGTTGGAGAGTCTGGTTGCGGCAAATCAACTCTAACCAGGGCAATACTTGGCCTTGAGCCAATTTACGAAGGCGCGATTAATGTCGAAGATCAAGATATTTCCAAAGCTACACTAAATACCAGGAAAAATATTCAAGTCGTCTTCCAGGATCCTTACGGTTCCTTCAATCCAAGACATAAAGTCTCAACTCTTATAAAAGAGCCTTTTTATCTCATTAAAGACGCTCTTGAGGTCAAGAGTATTGAAAGTAAAATAGACAATGTTTTAGAAGATGTTGGACTATCATCTGCAGACAAGAATAAATATATTCATGAATTTTCTGGCGGTCAGCGGCAAAGAATTGCGATAGCACGCGCTTTGATCATTAAACCAAAACTCGTTATTTTTGATGAAGCGGTGTCGGCTCTTGATGTAACAGTAAGAGCCCAAATTCTCGATTTGATCGCTCAACTCGCAGAAGAATATGGCCTTAGTTACCTATTCATAAGTCATGATCTAGCTGTAATCCGCTCAATTACCGATCGATGCCTGGTTATGAAGGACGGTAAGATTATCGAAGAAGGGCTTACCAAAAAGGTTTTGGAACAACCTCAAAATGCATATACAAAAACGTTAATTGAAGCAGCACCTAAGTTACCTAGTTTTCAAATGGAGTTATAAATAATGTCGCTTCCTCATCTACCCTTCGATCCATCTTGTTGCTTAATTGGAGGCCAATGGCGTCATCCTACCGACCTTGAAAAGCTGGAATTAAAAAATCCATCTGATGGGAGTACATTAACTGAAATCGCATCAGGCAATGAAAATGATATTGGTGAGGCTATTGAGAATGCAAAAAATGCATTTGACCAGTGCTGGAACACAACACCAGCAGCGGAACGCGGGCGTATATTGAGCAACTTAGGCAGGCTTGTTCTAAAAAATATAGATCTTTTATCTACACTCGAGGCACTTGATGTGGGAAAACCCTTAACTCAAGCTCAAGCAGATGTTAGAGCGTTGGCTCGGTATATGGAATTTTATGGTGGCGCAGCTGATAAAGTTCACGGGGAGACAATACCGTATTTAGAAGGATACACGGTATATACTTTGCGAGAACCCCACGGTGTAACTGGTCATATTGTTCCTTGGAATTACCCTATGCAGATTATTGGTCGATCTGTTGGCGCAGCCCTAGCAATGGGAAATACATGTGTATTGAAACCAGCTGAAGAAGCCTGCTTGACCGCCTTAACTTTTGCTAATCTTGCTATTGAAGCGGGTCTACCCAAAGGTGTGCTTAATGTGGTTCCTGGGCTGGGCGCCAAAGCAGGTGCTGCTCTTTGCGCGCATAAAGGAATTAATCACATAAGTTTTACTGGATCAGTTACAACAGGCCGCTTGGTGCAAGCATCAGCTGCTAATAATATTGTTCCTGTAACGTTAGAACTTGGAGGTAAATCACCCCAATTATTCTTTGAAGACGCAAATCTGGAAAGTGCGCTTCCCTTTCTTGTGAACGCGGGGATCCAGAATGGCGGTCAGACTTGTTCCGCTAGCAGCCGTATATTAGTCCATCGTTCCCGATATAACGAAGTGGTTGATCATATGTCCCAAAAGTACAAAGACTTAATCGTTCGACCAGCAATTAATGATGGAGCTTTGGGACCTTTGATATCAGAAAGGCAAAAATCAATTGTGGAAGATTTTATTTCTAAAGGTCAGAAGCTGAACTTAGTTGCTCAAGGAGAAATAGACAGCAGTGCTCCAACAAAAGGACATTATGTTGCCCCACACTTGTTTGCAGATGTTCCAGAAGATCATATTTTGGCCAAAGATGAAATATTTGGTCCTGTGCAAGTTATTATGCCTTTCGATACAGAAGAAGAAGCTATCAGCATCGCGAATGGTACAGACTACGGTTTAGTCGCAAGCATTTGGACAAATGATGGTGCCCGTCAAATGCGATTGGCCAAAAAACTCAAGTCAGGACAGGTTTTTATAAACAATTATGGAGCCGGTGGTGGTGTTGAACTTCCATTTGGAGGACGAGGGTTCTCAGGGCATGGACGAGAAAAAGGGTTTGAAGCACTTTATGGTTTTTCAACTTTGAAAACTGTAGCCAGCTATCACCAATAAAAAAGGAATTTTAAAATGCGATTAGAAAACAAAACAGCAATTGTAACTGGAGCCGCTTCGGGTTTAGGAAAAGCAATTGTCGAAAAATTCCTTGGAGAGGGGTCGAGGGTAGTCATCGTTGATGTCAATGAGAGTGCTGCAAGAGACCTCTCGGCAACTCTAGGGCCAAAAACTTTAGCAGTCAAAACCGATGTCGGCGATACAAAGTCAGTAGAAAATTTGAAGAAAGTTGTGTTTGACAATTTTGACAGTGTGGATGTTGTAGTTAACAATGCAGGTGTTACCCACTTACCCACACCGCTTGATGAAGTTACAGAAGAGGACTTTGATCGCGTTTTTCGTATAAATTGTAAATCAGTTTATTTAATGGCAAAGGCGTTTGTTCCTCATATGAAAAAACAGGGTAGCGGTTCAATATTAAATATAGCTTCAACAGCAGGAGTGTCTCCTAGACCAAATTTGAATTGGTACAATAGTTCAAAAGGCTGGATGAATACCGCCACCCGGACAATGGCAGTGGAGCTTGCCCCTTTCGGGGTTCGGGTCAATGCCGTTAATCCCGTCGCCAGTGAAACACCGCTACTTGCCTCTTTTCTAGGTGAGGACACACCAGAAATGCGGCAGAAATTTCTCTCAACGATTCCCCTTGGAAGATTTGCCCAACCTGAAGATATTGCAAATGCAGCATGCTATTTGTGCTCAGAAGAAGCTAGTATGGTGACGGGTGTCTGCATGCAAGTTGATGGTGGGCGGTGTATATAATGATGCAACCAGGACCAAAAAATTTGATCACCGATGTGGAAGGCATAGTCGTCGGTAACGCAGAAGATCAAAAAATTAAAACTGGTGTAACAGTTCTCAGCGCAGATAAACCATTAGTGACCTCATATTTTGTGATGGGCGGAGCTCCAGGAACACGCGAAACAGATTTACTTGCACCAGATAAAACTATTAAAGGCGTAGATGCCCTCGTATTATCTGGAGGTTCTGCTTTTGGGTTAGATGCTGCTTCCGGGGTTGTAGATAAATTAAAACAAGATGGTAAAGGTTTAGAAGTCGCTGGACACATAGTTCCTCTCGTTCCAGCAGCTATTTTGTTTGATCTAAGTAATGGTGGTCATAAAAATTGGGCTAACAATCCTTATCCTAATCTAGGTAAAAAAGCATATAAAAATTTAAATACAGAATTTGAACTCGGTAGTGTTGGAGCTGGATGCGGTGCTCAGGGTGGGACAATGAAAGGTGGCTTAGGTTCGGCATCTTTCAAGTTGAGCAACGGTATTACAGTAGGAGCATTAGTCGCCGCAAACCCCGCAGGCGATGCAACAGATGAGACAGGAAAACATTTCTGGGCAGCACCATTCGAAATTGATGATGAGTTTGGCGGATTTGAAGCCCCACGTGCAGGCAATTATTCAAAATCGTTTAAAAGGCCAGAGTTATTCCCTCTCGAGGATCGAGCCAACACAACAATTGGCATTGTTGCCACGGATGCTGCCTTAACAAAGGCGCAAGTTCTAAGGCTTGCGACATCAGCCCACGACGGCATAGCACGGGCAATTGTCCCGTCTCATCTTCCTTACGATGGTGATTTAATATTTGCCAGCTCAACGAATGAGTTACCTTTGCGAGACGAGACTTACGATCTTGCAGAAATTTGCCATGCTGCCAGTCTTTGCATGGCTAGGGCAATTGCTCGTGGCTTCTACAACGCAAAAAATCTACCCGGTGATCCTATGCCCACTTTTAAAAATTTTAATGGTTAATAGATTTAAAAAGTTGCTGATTTGCTAAAAAATTCATTTTCAAAAAGATTTAAATTCAAAAACTGGCCGCAAAAAAATTTTCCTGCAGTAGCCGCTGGTATTTACTTAATTTGGGATGGACAAACATTACTTTACGTTAGTACTGCAGGAAAAGATTTAGACAAAGCACTAAGATCAGGAAAAAATAAGTTTGGGTTGATAACTCGGCTTAATAGTCATGCCAGCGGAAGAGCAGCAGGAGATCAGTTTTGTTCTCTTTTATCAAATAGAATAGTCATTCCTTCTCTTAAAAGTTCTCAACTTAATAAATTTAGAGAAGGTTCAATAACGCTAGACCAAATGACCAAAAAGTATATTCGAACTAATGTGGAATATCAGTATCTATTAGTTGAAAATTTTCAGGACGCTCTTGATCTGGAAGAACATTGCAAACGCGGCGCAATATTTGGACAAAGACCTTTATTTAACCCCATAGATCAAGAAAACTAATTAAGCGATGTAATTAATTGGATCTCTATATTTTTCCAACGTAGTCCATTGCCAGTATGTTTCGTTTAACCGAACTGAAATCGGTCCTTTCACACCGTTTCCATAAATTGTTTCATTCACACGAACTATTGGGATCACACCTCCTCCAGAAGAAGAGAGAAAAACTTCGTCTGCCGCTAAAAGTTCATCGACACTTAATGGGCGTATACTGGTACCTATACCAAGGTAATCAGCAATTTCTAAAACTGTTTTTCTACTTACACCAGCCAAGACTCCTCGATCAGGTGTTATTAAAACTCCATCTTTGATGGCAAAAACATTAAAACCAGGACCTTCTGTTACATTACCATCAAAATCTAACAAAATTACTGTCTCGTATTTATTATCTTTTGCTTCAAATATACCCTGAGTGAAGTCTCCCCAATGATAGTTTTTGACGCGAGGATTTACACTTTCTTCAGGGATTCGATACACGTTTTGGGAAATCCAAGCCGTTGCGCCCTGATCTATAATTTCAGGTTTGATTACATGTACATAAGGCACACACCATGCGAAAAAATGATTTTCACAATCCCTAGGATCTCTTGATCCTGGTATTTTTGGTCTTCCACGACTGCAAACCATAGCTACATAACTATCTCGCAAACCTGATTGACTGACCATTTGGTGAAGTGCTTTTTGAACTTCTGATTTGTTCATTCCTGGATCAAGATAAAGACTTTCCATCGAAGAAAAAAAACGAGACAGATATTCCTCAAATCTAAAAAAAGCACCATTTATCACCGGAACGACATCATACGTTATATCTGAGTGGACCAAACCCCAATCGTTTACTGGAATGGTAGCCTGCGAAATAGGTAAAACATGACCATTCATCCATGCCGCACCAAGGCTTAAATCTTTTTCCATATTTTTGCCGCTCAGAGAAATCTAAGTTGAAGCATAAAGAAATAAGAATTTTTACTCAACGTCTTTAGATATATAGGGCTCTAAACTTTCTCGAAATGCATCAATAAAATCCAAGATAACTGGAGAACTCGGACCAGAGGCGGGTTGAATTATCGACAGTCGATGTAAAATTTTTGGTTCAAATGGCTTGATTACTATACCCGAAGACTTGAACGCATCCGCATCTAATGCACTCACAATTGAAGCTCCAAGACCTTCTTTGACCATTATACAGGCCGTGGTGAATTGCCGAACCTCCACTAAACTATTTATTTCCACATTACTATTGCCAAATGAACGATACAATTCTTGGAAAAACCAACTATCTCGTCTGGTGTGTATCAATCGCTCAGAGGCTAGATCTGGCGGCGTAATAACTTCCTTGTCAGAAAGCGAGTGACCTTTTGGTAAAATACAGACAGACCTTATGAATAGATCTTGGCTTATAGTAGCCGGATGACCTGAAAAAGCATCCGTTAGCCCGCAATCATATTGCTGCCCGATAATCCACTCTAAAATCCTTTCTGGCCTATCCGGTTCAAGCGAAACCGTTACACCCGGTCTGTCTTCAAGGAATTTAACTAAAACTCCAGGTAGGTGGCTGGTCGCAAACCCAGGCAAACAAGCTATGCGAATATGACCCACTGTTCTTTCTGTAAGGTCACGCCGTAAATCTTCAAGATGCTCTAAATTATCAATAATTCTAGTCACTTCGGCAAGCAGGTACCTAGAATCACTTGTTGGCTCTAAAATACCTTGCCTCCTTTGAAATAGGTCAAAACCAACTGAATTTGAAAAATCAGAAAGGAGCCGGCTCACGGCAGGTTGTGATATCTCTAGTTTCTGAGCCGCACGTGTCATACTTCCAGTTTCTGCCACCGCACGAAAAGCTTCAAGCTGTCTTAATTTGAATTTCAATGACTTAGCTATCCTGTAACTTGGAAATACAATTTCACTTATTTATTCAAATACCATTTTTCTCCTTATTTATAACAAAATGTTATAAAATTTAAAATAAAAATTATCTTGCATTATTAAATTTATTCGTAAATCCTCCCGAGTTATAAAAATAATTTTTCAGGGAGGGAGAACATGAAAGCTCCAAAAACATTATTTTCTGCAGCAATCGCATTAGCCATGACGGCAGGTGCAGTTGTTGCAAAAACAGAAGTCCACTGGTGGCACGCAATGGGTGGCACAAACGGTGAGCGCGTCGATAAGATCGCCGCTGATTTCAACGCAAGCCAAAGCGATTACGAAATAATTCCAACTTACAAAGGTAATTATACCGAGACTATGACTGCAGCAATTGCAGCTTTCCGAGCGGGCGAACAGCCTCACCTAGTTCAGGTGTTTGAGGTTGGTACAGCTACGATGATGGCCGCAAAAGGCGCTGTATATCCAGTAGAGCAGATGATGGCAGACTCTGGTGAGCCATTTGATGGGTCAGCCTACTTACCAGCGGTTGTTTCTTATTATCAAACACCGGAAGGCCAACTTCTATCTATGCCATTTAACAGCTCTACTCCTGTTCTTTGGTACAATGCAGACGCTCTAAAGGCCGCTGGTGCTTCAGTACCAACAACATGGGATGAAGTAGAAACAGCCGCAAAAGCACTTGTCGCAAACGGTATGGATTGTGGCTACTCTTTTGGATGGCAAAGTTGGGTTATGATTGAAAACTATTCTGCGTGGCACGATATCGCAATCGGAACAAAAGAGAATGGTTTCACAGGGTTTGATACAGAATTCACCTTCAACAACGATCATGTTGCAAATAGATTACAAGCAATTGCAGACAGCCAAAAAGATAAACTGTTTGCCTATGGTGGTCGAAGAGGAGACTCGCTCCCAATGTTCACAAATGGTGAATGTGGAATGTGGATGAACTCATCAGCTTATTATGGTTCAATCGTTAAGCAAGCGCAGTTTGAGTTCGGTCAAACGATGTTGCCTCTTGATACTGATGTAGCAAGCGCTCCACAAAACTCCATTATAGGAGGAGCAACCTTATGGGCTCTTCAAGGCCATGAGGCAGACGAGTATAAAGGACTTTCAAAATTTCTAACATATTTGTCCTCATCTGATGTTCAAGCTTGGTGGCACCAAGAAACTGGCTATGTTCCAATTACCTCAGCAGCTGGCGATGTATCGGAAAGCCAAGGCTTCTATAAAGAAAACCCTGGTACTGATACTGCTACAAAACAGTTGAGCCTGAACACACCGACTCCAAACTCACGCGGTTTACGTTTTGGTAACTTTGTTCAAATCCGTGACGTGATCAACGAAGAGATGGAAGCTCTCTGGGCTGGCAATAAAACCGCAAAGGCTGCTTTAGATGCTGCCGTTGACCGCGGAAATAAACTATTGCGAAAATTTGAGCGATCAGCAAAATAATTTAAGCAAATCATCGGTGGCTCTTTCATAGAGCCGCCGAGCAATTCTTTAAAAACGCCTGTGGAGATGCCTCAATGCTAAAGCGCGTTCATTTTCCGACGTCTCCTTTGCCATATTTTTTAGTGGCACCGCAGGTCATTATTACACTTATATTTTTCATCTGGCCTGCTACTCAGGCCGTTTATCAGTCCTTTTTGATTGAAGATGCCTTTGGTATGTCAACAGAATTTGTATGGTTCGAAAATTTCGTTTACTTAGCAACTGATGAAATATATCTAGACAGCTTTGGAAGGACTATACTCTTTTCTATTTGTGTCGCTTTTCTCTCAATGTTTTTAGCACTTATTTTAGCTGGATTTGCCGATAGAGTAATAAAAGGAACAACAACTTATAGAACACTTCTTATCTGGCCATATGCTGTTGCTCCAGTTCTTGCCGGAGCCTTGTGGGTATTCATGTTTAATCCCACACTTGGAATTTTCCCTTATTTACTGGAATTTGTAGGCGTTGACTGGAACCACTATCTGAATGGATCTCAAGCGATGTCCTTAGTCATCATAGCAGCGGCATGGAAACAGATTGCTTATAACTTTCTTTTCTATTTAGCGGCAATGCAATCCATACCACGGTCACTAATAGATGCAGCCGCGATCGATGGCGCCGGTCCAATTAGAAGATTTTTTGATCATATTTTTCCCATGATCTCTCCAACAACATTTTTCCTACTCGTGATTAACGCAGTTTATGCTTTTTTCGACACTTTTGGTATCATCCACGCAATTACTCAGGGCGGACCTGCTAACGCCACATCGATTTTAGTCTACAAAGTTTATAATGATGGTTTTGTTGGGCTCGACCTTGGAGGATCAGCTGCTCAATCAGTAATCTTGATGTTTCTTGTTGTTGCAATGACTATAGTACAGTTTCGTTACATAGAGCGAAGGGTGGAATACTGATGGTTCAAAATCGCCCAATACTAGATATAATTAGCCATCTTGTTCTAATAATTGGTATACTTATTGTTGCGTTGCCAATTTGGATAACATTTGTAGCAGCAACTCACGACCCACTTAGAATGACGCAAGCTCCCATACCGTTGCTACCAGGCAGCTATTTTTGGGAAAATTTTGTAACCACCCTTTTTGGTAGAGGCCTATCTGGAGCAGAAACCGCTCCAGTTTGGCGTATGCTTTTTAACTCTCTGTCAATGGCCATGATGATAGCAATTGGAAAAATAGCAATTTCTCTTCTGTCTGCTTTTGCGATTGTTTATTTCAAGTTTCCATTTCGAATGGGGTTTTTCTGGTTAATTTTTATTACGCTAATGCTTCCGGTTGAAGTGAGAATTTTACCAACCTTTGAGGTTGTTGCCAATTTAGGGATGCTCAATAGCTACTGGGGTCTGTCAGTACCTTTAATTGCATCTGCAACTGCTACATTTATGTTTCGACAGGTCTTCCTGACTATTCCTGATGAAATGCTCGAAAGCTCTCGTATTGATGGTGCTAAACCAATGAGGTTTTTCTGGGATATCTTAATTCCCTTGAGCAGAACCAATATCGCAGCATTATTTGTAATCTTATTTATTTATGGCTGGAACCAATATCTTTGGCCCCTTTTGATCACCACCGATAGTGATATGACCACAATCGTTATGAGCATCAAACAAATGCTTGAGTCGGCAGAGCAACAACCTGAATGGAACATAATAATGATGACAGCTCTCTTAGCAATGATCCCTCCCGTTTTTGTTGTCATCGCAATGCAAAAACTCTTTGTTCAGGGATTAACAGAAACGGATAAATGACGGATAAATTGAAATGGCAACCATAAAACTAGAAGATCTTGTGAAGACTTATGGCGACGTCGAGGTGCTCCATAATTTAAATGGAAATATCCAAGATGGTGAATTTGTTGTTGTGGTTGGGCCATCGGGCTGTGGTAAATCCACACTTCTTCGAATGATAGCAGGTTTGGAAAAAATAACGTCCGGCAAGATTAGTATCGGAGATAAAACAGTTAATGATCTTGAACCAGCAGATCGCGATATAGCAATGGTATTCCAAAACTACGCTCTTTACCCACACATGTCTGTTCGACAGAATATGGGCTACGGTTTAAAAATAAGAAAAATTGAAAAACAAGAAATTGAACGGCGTGTTTTAGAAGCAGCGGAAATATTAGGAATAAGTGAATATTTAGACCGAAAGCCTCGCCAACTTTCTGGCGGGCAACGACAGCGCGTAGCTATGGGGCGTGCTATTGTTAGAGATCCACAAGTTTTTCTTTTTGATGAACCTTTGTCAAACCTTGATGCTAAACTGCGCGTCCAAATGCGTTTAGAAATTCGCAAATTACAGAAACGTCTTAACGTGACATCAATTTACGTTACCCATGACCAAGTTGAAGCGATGACACTTGGTGACAGGCTAATGGTTTTAAATGATGGTGTTGTCGAGCAGTTCGGAACGCCAATAGAACTCTATGATCATCCAGAAACAATTTTTGTTGCGGGATTTATTGGAAGTCCATCTATGAATTTCATTCCCGCCGACTGTAGCGAAAAAAGTATTTCGCTCTGCAACGGAAAAAAAATTAATAAAAGTTTAAAACATAAAGGAAAGGTCTCAATTGGCATTAGGCCTGAGCATCTTGAGGAAGATAAAAAAGGTAACATTAGAATTGTTATTCAAATGGTAGAGCAACTTGGTTCTAACAGCCTTCTCCATGGGACTCTTGAAGATACCGATATTGAGATTGTTGCTAGTTTGTCAGGCCACGTAACAGCAGAAGCTGGTTCTATAGTTTCATTTTCTGCAAAGGAAACCAACATTCACGTTTTCAATCCCGATACAGAAAAAAGGCTTGGATAGTGAAAGACTTCCCTCAATTAAATGGTTTTAGAAGCCTTCCAGGCTTTGTACGCCTAATAGGCCATAGAGGAGCCCGCGGATTAATGCCAGAAAATACCATTGAGGGCTTTGAATTTACTCTGGATCTAGGTGTTACGGCATTAGAATTTGATGTCTTGTTTTCGAAAGATCATGTGCCGGTCATTACTCACGATGATTACCTTTCTGCAGCCTCAACGCGAGATAATACTGGGAGATGGCTGCAAAAAGATGGTCCCAGTATAAATGAACTTACTTTGACTGAATTGAAAGAATTTGATGTTGGCGGTCTAGATGAGCGTTCAAAATATGGACAACGCTATCCTGAGCAAAAATTTTTATCGAAAATTCGGATACCAACGCTTTCAGAGTTATTGGATTTTGCATGTTTGCCAAATAACGAAAACTTATATTTATTACTTGAAATAAAATCTGGACCAGCACTTGATGCTGAAAATGCTGTTCGGCGAGTAGTCGATGAAGTTCGGGGGAAAAAACTTGAAAGCAGAACCGTACTGCATAGTTTTGATTGGGATTTGCTTAGAGAGTGCCAAAGGGTAGCACCCGAAATTCCTTGCTCTTTTTTATCTGAACTACCTGGGAAAGATGATGAAACCTTAGATGAATATTCTGACTTTAATATCCCAGATTTTGCCTCCTTTGATATCTCAATACCGAAAGCAGTGGCCAGTCACAAAGGCCAAATGTGGTGTCCAGAATTTAGTGATGTGACAGTGGAGCTGGTGCAAGAAGCCCATGAACTGGGCCTGGTCGTTTGCGCTTGGACAGTAAATGAAATTGAAGACTTAGAAAACATGGTTGATGCAGGAGTAGACGGCATTATTACTGATTACCCTGACCGAGCTCAAAGGGTATTGGCTAGTCGAGGATTACGCTGGTAAATAATCATTTAAGTTTGGTTCAATCCATTACGCTGCATAAAAGTATTATAATGAAAAGTTAATTGCTCATCATCTATATTGACTACACCATAAGCTGGTGGTTCATCACAAAACTCATTGCCAACACTATTGGGTACTAGCGGGATTTGGTGGTTCAAGCTTGGCAAACTAGTGAACTGAATGCCTCGCCATGACACAGAGGTCATGCGATGCACGTGGCCAAAGAAAATGTGTTTGATATTCTGCCCGTGTTTGAGTGTTTCTGCAAAATCCTCAACTTCTACTAGTTTGATTTTATCAACATAATGAACGCCTATATTGAAGGGTGGATGATGCATAAAAATATATATTGGTTCATCACCAGCATTGATTAAAGCGTCCTTCAACCATTTTAGTCGCTGACTGCACAGCTGCCCTTCATGTGCATCCGTTCCCTCTTTAGTTGTATCAAGAAAAAGAAAAACGCCATTTTTGGTCTTGAGGCTATATTGGACATACCCATTTTCATCCTGAAAATAATCATCAAATACACTTTGGAAAACCCCTCGATCGTCATGATTGCCCAACATCAAGTAACACGGTAGAGGAAAATCTTTTAAAGTAGATTTTAGAAATTCATAAGCTGCAGGTTCAGCAAACTCCGTTAAGTCACCCGTTATAACACAAAATTCTGCATCACTATGCCAAGCAACTATATCCTCAAAACACGAGAGCAACCTTTCAGATGGGTGACATCCATTTATCTCCTCACCAGGAGCTCCAAGATGAATATCTGAAATCTGTACAATCTTCATTTCAAGTTAAACTTTCCAACTTTGATGTAACTAAAATCGCAACGTAAACTTATCAATCACTTTATGTCAGTGGGATTATAACCCCCACAAGAATTAAAAGAATACCAGAAATAATATTAACTTTTCTAAGTGTGGCTGGCGAACTAAGAAGGTGCCTTACACGATCAACCATTATCGAAAGAGTAAGATTACCAAGAAATGGTAAAACAGCAGAAATTGTACAAATTGCGACGATATCCAGTAAAGTCACGCGTGATAAATCGAAAAACCCAGGCAGAACACCAATATAAAACAAAATCGCTTTAGGATTGCTAAGAATGATTGCAACTCCAGCAATAAAACCTGCTAACTGACCTGGCCGTGTAAGTCTATTATCATTATTTACAGCCCGGTCAGGATTGCTAATCAGGCTAAAACCCAAAACAAAAAAGATAAGAGTTGCAAGGTATTTTAATAAATCAAGCAACCCGTCATACTGCATTGCCACCCAGCTAAGCCCAAGAATAGCTATTATCGGCCAAAGGATGTCTCCAATAACGACTCCAAGAGCCAATGGCCATGCCGATCCAAAGCCACCTGATAATGTTCGCGCTACAAGCGCCATCCAAACAGGCCCTGGCGTAAGAAAGAGAATAAAAATTCCTCCGGCATAAAGTGCTAAATCAAAAAATGTTGCAGTCATAAACTAATCCTATGAAGAAGGAATCATGC
>JAAXIY010000016.1:1938-4505 GCA_012270125.1 Paracoccaceae bacterium | reverse complement strand
GTCGTTTGTGAGAAATGTGGTGTTGAAGTGACACTGCAAAAGGTTCGTCGTGAAAGAATGGGGCACATCGAGCTCGCCTCTCCAGTCGCTCATATTTGGTTTTTGAAATCTTTACCGTCACGCATTGGCTTAATGCTTGATATGACCCTCAGAGATTTAGAGAGAGTTCTCTACTTTGAAAATTATGTTGTCATCGAGCCAGGTCTAACTGATCTCACATATGGTCAAATGATGAGTGAAGAAGAATTTATGGATGCTCAAGACACGTATGGAATGGATGCCTTTACTGCAAACATTGGAGCAGAAGCTATCCGCGAAATGCTTGCTGCAATTGATCTTGAAGCAGAAGCAGAGCAATTAAGAGCAGATCTAAAGGAAGCGACTGGTGAACTAAAACCAAAGAAAATTATTAAGCGATTAAAGGTAGTTGAAAGCTTTCTGGAATCGGGAAATAGGCCTGAGTGGATGATTTTAACAGTTGTGCCTGTAATTCCGCCGGAGCTAAGACCGCTTGTGCCCCTTGATGGTGGTCGTTTTGCGACGTCTGACTTAAATGATCTATATCGCCGAGTAATTAATCGTAATAACCGTCTTAAACGATTAATTGAACTGAGAGCACCAGATATTATCGTTCGTAACGAAAAAAGGATGCTGCAAGAGTCTGTTGATGCTCTTTTTGATAATGGTCGACGAGGCAGAGTTATCACGGGTGCCAACAAAAGGCCTCTAAAATCTTTGTCCGACATGCTAAAGGGGAAACAGGGGCGTTTCCGCCAAAACCTTTTAGGAAAGCGGGTCGACTTTTCTGGACGGTCAGTAATTGTTACTGGTCCTGAATTAAAGCTGCATCAGTGTGGTCTACCCAAAAAGATGGCTTTGGAATTATTCAAGCCTTTCATTTATTCGCGATTAGAAGCGAAAGGCCTCTCAAGCACTGTCAAGCAAGCAAAAAAATTGGTTGAAAAAGAAAGACCAGAAGTTTGGGATATTTTGGATGAAGTCATCAGAGAACATCCTGTTATGCTTAACAGAGCTCCAACGCTTCATAGGCTGGGTATACAGGCATTTGAGCCAGTACTGATCGAAGGTAAAGCTATCCAGCTACACCCTCTCGTTTGTTCAGCTTTTAACGCTGATTTTGATGGTGACCAAATGGCCGTTCATGTGCCTTTAAGCCTTGAGGCGCAGTTAGAAGCTCGTGTTCTAATGATGTCGACAAATAATGTTCTTTCTCCTGCTAACGGTGCACCCATTATAGTTCCATCGCAGGATATGATTTTAGGGCTCTACTATACCACTATTATGCGTGAAGGTATGAAAGGTGAGGGTATGGTCTTTGGTTCTATCGAGGAAGTACAGTTTGCTCTCGATAATGGCGATGTCCACTTGCATGCAAAGATCACTGCTCGTATCCCACAAATTGATGAGCACGGTATAGAGATCGAAAAGCGTTTTGAAACCACACCTGGTAGGGTGCGGATTGGTGCTCTACTGCCAAAAAATGCTAAAGCTCCATTTGAACTTGTAAACAACTTGCTCAGGAAAAAAGACGTCCAGAATGTTATTGATACGGTTTATCGATATTGCGGACAAAAAGAGTCGGTTATTTTCTGTGATCAAATCATGTCCATGGGTTTCCGCGAAGCTTTCAAGGCGGGTATTTCGTTTGGAAAAGATGATATGGTGATACCTGAAACAAAATGGTCAATTGTAAATGATACAAGGGGTCAAGTTACTGACTTTGAACAGCAATATATGGATGGCCTAATAACTCAAGGCGAAAAATATAATAAAGTCGTGGATGCATGGTCAAAATGTAATGATAAAGTAACCGATGCGATGATGGATACAATTTCCGCACCGCAGAAAGATGATAATGGAGCAGAAGCAGAACCTAATTCGGTTTACATGATGGCACATTCAGGTGCTAGAGGCTCCGTTACGCAAATGAAGCAGCTTGGCGGTATGCGTGGTCTGATGGCTAAGCCAAACGGTGATATTATTGAAACGCCAATTATTTCTAACTTTAAGGAAGGATTGAGTGTTCTTGAGTATTTTAACTCGACGCACGGTGCGCGGAAAGGTTTATCTGATACAGCCTTAAAAACTGCTAACTCAGGTTATTTAACAAGACGTTTGGTGGATGTCGCTCAAGATTGCATTGTGCGCATGCATGACTGTGGAACCGAAAATTCAATTACGGCTGAACCAGCTGTTAATGATGGTGAAGTTATAACGTCTCTTGCGGAAAGGGTTCTTGGTCGCGTAGCTGCAGAAGACATAAAGGTTCCAGGTTCTGATGAAATAATTGTAGGCGAAGGTCAGTTAATTGACGAGCTAATGGCTGACGCAATCGATGAAGCTGGCTTGGTATCTGCAAGGATCAGAAGTCCTTTGACTTGTGAAGCCGAAGAGGGCGTCTGTGCGATGTGTTATGGACGTGATTTGGCTCGAGGCACAATGGTCAACACTGGTGAGGCTGTCGGCATTATTGCTGCTCAGTCAATTGGTGAACCTGGTACTCAGTTGACAATGCGTACTTTCCACATCGGTGGCGTTGCCCAAGG
>JAAXIY010000016.1:0-1838 GCA_012270125.1 Paracoccaceae bacterium | reverse complement strand
GTACTTTCCACATCGGTGGCGTTGCCCAAGGTGGGCAGCAGTCATTCTTGGAGTCTAGCCAGGATGGTAAAATAGAGTTTGATAATGCCACTACCCTTAAGAATGCTTCTGGTGATACGCTTGTGATGGGTCGAAACATGAAGCTTCGCATTGTAGATGAGCATGGAGTGGAAAGGGCAAATCATAAATTAGATTACGGGACGAAACTATTTGTCAAAAAAGGGTCTAAAGTTAAACGTGGCGATAAACTATTTGAATGGGATCCGTATACACTTCCTATTATCGCTGAGAAGGATGGTGTCGCAAAGTTCGTTGACCTTGTTAATGGTGTAGCCGTTAGAGAAGATACAGATGATGCGACCGGTATGACCCAGAAGATCGTTGTTGATTGGCGGACTGCACCTAAGGGTAATGATTTAAAACCTGAGATAATTTTGATGGATGAAAATGGTGAGCCGGTTAGAAACGATGCTGGAAACCCAATCACTTATCCAATGTCCGTGGACGCTATTTTGTCTATCGAAGATGGATCAGCAGTAAAAGCTGGCGACGTTGTGGCAAGAATACCTCGAGAGGGCGCCAAGACAAAAGATATCACTGGTGGTCTTCCTAGAGTCGCAGAACTATTCGAAGCAAGACGACCTAAAGATCATGCGATTATCGCTGAAATTGATGGTTATGTTCGATTTGGACGTGACTATAAGAACAAGCGTAGAATTTCTATTGAACCTGCCGATGAAAGTTTGGAAACAGTTGAGTATATGGTTCCCAAAGGTAAGCATATTCCGGTTGTCGAAGGTGATTTTGTTCAAAAAGGTGATTACATAATGGATGGTAATCCTGCACCTCACGATATTCTATCTATTATGGGCATAGAAGCTTTAGCTAACTACATGATTGACGAAGTTCAGGATGTTTATAGACTTCAGGGTGTTAAAATTAACGATAAGCACGTTGAAGTGATAGTCCGTCAAATGCTTCAAAAATGGGAGATCACTGATAGTGGAGACACAACTCTACTGAAGGGTGAGCACGTTGATAAACTTGAGTTTGATACTGCGAATGAGAAAGCAGCATCAAAGGGAGATCGTCCGGCTCAGGGTGAACCTATCTTACTTGGGATAACAAAAGCTTCATTGCAAACCCGATCGTTCATTTCAGCTGCGTCATTCCAAGAAACAACCAGGGTCCTCACGGAAGCTTCTGTTCAAGGTAAAAAAGACAAACTAGTTGGGCTTAAAGAGAATGTTATTGTTGGTCGTCTGATACCGGCTGGTACTGGTGGTGCAACTCAACAAATTCGCAGAGTTGCTTCAGATCGCGATAATATTGTTATAGAAGCGCGTGAGGAGGCGGCGCGGGAGGCTGTTGCTCTAGCTGCTCCGACAGAAGAACCTGCTGAAGAATAAGCAAAACAAGTACACCTGCCTTTTTGAGGTAGGTGTACAAACTGCTTCACTTTCCTACACACTTTCAGTATCTGATTTATAAATCTCTTTCTTCAGTGAGATGTAATATATGTCAGAAAACTTTCGTGGTGCAGTCTTGATGATGATTTGCATGGCTGCGTTTGTTCTCAACGATGCCTTCGTTCGTTTGGCAGGAGACAGCTTGCCATTAGCCCAAATCTTATTTTTTAGAGGTTTATTGACGACCATCGCATTACTTTTGGTTGCGTTTTACACGGGGGTTTTCAAGCTAAAAGTACCAAGCCAAGATAAGTGGTTGATTTTTTTTCGCTCTGCCACTGAGGCACTGACAGCCTACTTTTTCCTGACTGCTGTAATGCATATGCCGTTTGCTAATGTTACAGCTATTTTGCAAATCCTGCCCATGAC
>JAAXIY010000056.1 GCA_012270125.1 Paracoccaceae bacterium | reverse complement strand
ATATTATAATTTTCATTAAAACGCCGCTGCAGAAACTTTCGGTAGCGGCGTATTTCGATTCGCTTTTGGAAAGATATCTGCCCTTATGCTTACTTTCTAAAAATAAAAAAATTAAATATTGTCCTAATTTTTTAAAAAAACATACAAAAATACATTAAGATTATGGACTTAGCAAACAAATGTCTTTTATCGATGGCTATTGTGTTTATAGTCTTTTGGTGTGGGACAATCAAAGCTACGGGGGTTTTTACGGATGATACGTTCTGAACTTATTCAAATTATAGCAGATGAGAATCCACATCTTTATCAGCGTGACGTAGAGCGTATTGTAAACACAGTGTTTAGTGAAATAACGGAAGCCCTAGCCAAGGGAGATAGAGTTGAGCTTCGAGGCTTCGGGGCTTTCTCTGTGAAGTTAAGAGATGCCAGAATGGGAAGAAACCCAAGAACAGGTGAAGCAGTAAAAGTAGAAAGCAAAGCTGTACCCTTTTTCAAAACAGGTAAACTTCTTAGAGATCGTCTTAACGGAAGAGCTTAGAAAGAATGCGTTTAGTACGCACCCTATTCTTAATTTTTTTGGCAATAATACTTGTAGTGATTTCAATAGCTAATAGTGAAAACGTTAGCCTCTATCTGTTACCGACAGATCTATCTAGTCTTATGGGAACCACTATTTCTATTAATATACCTTTATTTTTAGTATTCTTTTCCGGTATTTTTATCGGGCTTATTATAGGATTTGTATGGGAGTGGCTGAGGGAATACAAATTTAGAGTTGAAGCAAACCTAAATGAAAAAAGACTTTCGAGAGCAGAAACCGAACTATCTGAAATGCATGCAAAAGATAACAAAGGAGATGATGTGCTCACACTCCTAGAAAAAGTCGAAATGAAAAACTAGAGTAATGCGTTCCAAAATTCGTGTCAAAATTTGTGGTATAACTAACAAACAGGATATGGATGCTATCATAAAATATGATGCATACTACGCTGGCCTAATGTTTTTTGAAAAATCACCTCGGTTTGTAGAGACAAAACTCGCAAGACAGCTCAGTCTACATGCTGGGAATAAAATTAAGAAAGTGGCTGTAGCAGTCAACCCAGATACTCGATTTCTAGATGAAATAGTAGAAAATGTGCCATTAGATTTTATCCAATTACATGGTGAAGAGACACCAGAAAGAGTAAAAGAAATTAAATTAAAATACCAATTACCTGTCATTAAAGCGATTGGCATTTCTGAAGCGAAAGATCTGAAATTAGTTTCAATATTTTCTGAAGTCTCAGACCAACTACTCATAGATGCTAAACCTCCTAAATCATCTATTTTACCAGGTGGCAATGGTTTGAGCTTTGATTGGAATTTAATTAAAAATATTGAGTTTGATTGCCCTTGGCTGCTTGCAGGTGGTCTTAATAGCAAAAATGCCGCAAACGCTATTGATTTAACTGGAGCAACTCAACTTGATTTATCATCTGGCGTGGAAAGATCTCCAGGTGTCAAAGATGAAAATAAAATTGCTTCATTTATGTCTTCCATTTAATTTATTGAGCTTCGCACTTTACGTTTGTTTGACTGCAAGCTAAACCGTTCGAGGGAGCAAAAATTATGGCAAATGATCTTTTTAATAGCTTTATGAATGGGCCAGATGAAAAAGGCCGTTTTGGCAAATTTGGTGGTAGATTTGTTTCTGAAACGCTTATGCCACTCATTCTCGAGCTTGAAAAACAATATGAAAAAGCAAAAACTGATCAATCTTTTTGGTCTGAAATGGATGATCTGTGGACCAACTATGTAGGAAGACCTAGCCCACTTTATTTTGCAGAGCGTCTCACTAATCATTTAGGGGGGGCTAAAATTTACTTCAAACGCGACGAGCTAAATCATACAGGCGCTCATAAAATCAACAACGTACTTGGTCAGATCATTCTTGCAAAACGAATGGGGAAAACACGTATAATTGCTGAGACCGGCGCCGGCCAACATGGTGTTGCCACAGCTACGGTTTGCGCAAAATTTGGTTTAAAGTGCGTTGTATATATGGGTTCTCATGATGTTGAAAGACAGGCTCCAAATGTTTTTCGTATGAAGCTTCTCGGTGCTGAAGTCGTGCCTGTTACATCAGGTCGAGGCACTCTAAAAGACGCCATGAATGATGCATTACGAGACTGGGTAACTAATGTCCGTGACACCTTTTATTGCATAGGAACGGTGGCTGGGCCTCATCCCTACCCCGCTATGGTGAGAGACTTTCAATCAATAATTGGTAAAGAAACAAAACAGCAAATGCATAATGTGGAAGGTCGCCTGCCAGATACCTTGGTTGCTGCTATTGGGGGTGGATCTAATGCAATGGGCCTATTTTATCCGTTTTTAGACGATAATTCAGTAGAGATAATTGGGGTAGAGGCTGGAGGAAAAGGCGTAAACGATAAGATGGAGCACTGCGCTTCATTAACTGGTGGCAGACCAGGTGTTTTGCATGGTAACCGCACCTACTTGTTGCAGAATGATGATGGCCAAATCATGGAAGGCTTTTCTATATCTGCAGGTCTTGATTATCCAGGTATAGGCCCTGAACATGCATGGCTTCACGAAATAGGTCGCGCAAAATATGTTTCAATCACTGATAAAGAGGCTCTTGAAGCATTTCAACTAAGTTGCACTACGGAAGGTATTATACCCGCTTTGGAGCCAAGTCATGCCCTAGCCCACGTTATGAAAATTGCACCTGACCTCCCATCAAACCACATTATTTGCATGAATATGTGCGGTAGAGGCGATAAAGACATTTTCACAGTCGCTCGCCATCTTGGGTTTGATATGTCTGGTCCAGAAGGAAGGAATATGGAGTAGAGCTTAGGCGAATTCAGGAGTCATATTTAAAAATTTTTACAGTTGTGAAGCTGCAGATGACAACTTGGCCTCTTCCTCTTCTCGCAAAATCAAATTTTCTTGTGTCTCTAAAATTACTTCTTCCGGAGCACTTTCTATAAACTTTGAATTTTGGAGTCTTCCTTTAAGAGCTGAAATTTCTTTTTGAAGCTTATCAAGCGACTTACTAAGACGTTTCTTTTCTTCCTCTACATCTATAATGCCCTCAAGCGGCAAGGCAAAACTAGCTCCTTTGGCTGATATCGCAATGCTACCTTTAGGTATTTCGTCAGCACTTGTGAGTTCTGTTATTCTAGCGAGCTTCTGTATCATTTCACTATTATTTTCCCAAGCTTGTTTAGCTTCGGAATCCATTTCCACGAAAATCATTGGGATCTTTAATCCAGCGGGTACCCGCAATTGAGCTCGGGCTGAGCGAATAGACTCTATAAGGTTTACAACCCAATTCATTTCTAGATCCGCTGCATGATCAATGAGTGCGCTATCATATTCTGGCCAATCACAATGAACTAGCATCTCGTTTCTTTTTGAGAGGGTCTCCCACAATTCTTCAGTGATAAAAGGCATGATAGGATGCAGCAATATTAGACAATGGTCTATAACCCACCCCATTGTTTGCCGAGTTTCATTTTTTATCTTAGAGTCATCAGAATTTAAAAGAGGCTTTGAAAGCTCCACGTACCAGTCGCAAACCGTACCCCAAACAAAAGAATATAGAGCTTGTGCAGCATCGTTAAACCTAAATTGATCAAAAGCAATATTTACTTCATTAAGCGTTTTGACAGTTTCACCTACTATCCAACGATTTACTGTTTCTTTTGCAGCTGGAACTGATAACCCAAAATTTGCTTCATTAAGTGACGCAAATCTCGCTGCATTCCAAAGTTTTGTACCAAAATTTCTATAGCCGGCAATCCTTTGAGTATCCAATTTTAAAACACCACCAATTGAAGCCATTGATGCATTTGTAAAACGAAGAGCGTCGGCTCCATACTCATCAATAATGTCAATTGGATCCACAACATTACCTGTGGACTTGGACATCTTTTTACCTTTGGCATCCCTAACTAATCCATGTAAATAGACCGTATCAAAAGGAATTTCATTTCTAACAGCAAGTTGCATCATTATCATTCTGGCAACCCAGAAGAACAAGATATCCTGACCAGTTACCAAAGTAGATGTTGGAAAATATTGATTTAAAGCACTGCTGTCTTCGGGCCATCCTAAAGTTCCAATTGGCCACAATCCGGATGAAAACCATGTATCTAAAACATCAGGATCTCTCGTAAGCTGAACATCTGAACCCGCTTGTTCTTGAGCGTCACTCTCTGTCACAGCACAATATTGATTTCCATCTTTATCAAACCACACTGGAACCTGGTGACCCCACCAAAGCTGACGAGAAATACACCAAGGCTCAATATTATTTAACCAATGATAATAAGTTTTTTCACCGCTCTCTGGAATAATTTTAATCTCACCATTTTTGACGGCATCCAAAGCTGGTTTAACAATTTTTGAAGTCTCAACGAACCACTGATCTGTTAACATTGGTTCAATGACAACCTTAGATCTGTCACCAAAAGGTTGCATAATAGGCTTACTTTCTACAAATGCCTTGGTAGATAAGTTACCCTCATTATCTGTGGCGTCTACCATTACCGCTAATCCTTCAGCAGTAATTTCGGCAACAACCTTTTTTCGAGCTTCAAATCGGTCCAGTCCTCGATATTCGTCTGGAACTAAATTCATAGAGGCAATTAGATCTTCATCCCAACTAATTTCCTCATTTAAAATAGCCTGTGCTTTTGCCACCTCATCTTTATAAGGTAAACCATCAACGCGCATTACCCCTTTTTTATCCATCAGAGAATACATGGGAATATTTGATCTTTTTGCTACTTGATAATCGTTGAAATCATGGGCGCCAGTGATTTTTACGGCCCCAGAACCAAAATTAGGATCAGGGTATTCATCTGTGATTATTGGTATCAGGCGACGATATTGTTTTGGCCCCACGGGTATTTCACAAAACTTTCCTATGAGAGGTTTATATCTTTGGTCCGATGGATGAACTGCAACAGCTCCATCTCCAAGCATTGTTTCAGGACGTGTTGTTGCTATCGAAATGTAATCTCGTTCTTCCTGTAAAGTGATATTTCCATTTTCATCTTTTTCTATATACGTGTATGTTTCTCCGCCTTTTAAGGGGTATTTAAAGTGCCACATATGTCCGGCTACTTCAATATTTTCAACTTCTAAATCTGAAATTGCCGTTTCAAAATGGGGGTCCCAATTAACAAGTCTTTTCCCCCTATATATCAAGCCTTTTTTATAGAGATCCACAAAGACTTTTATTACCGCATCATGAAAATTTCCACCTTCATCTTTTGGCGCATTTGGAGCGCCAGACATAGTAAAGGCTTCGCGATCCCAATCACAAGAAGCACCTAATCTTTGCAACTGACTTATTATTGTTCCACCAGACTTTTTTTTCCAATTCCAGATTTTTTCAAGAAACTCATCGCGGGAGAAATCAGTGCGCTTTTTTCCCTGTTCAGCTAGCTGCCGCTCAACAACCATTTGAGTTGCAATTCCAGCATGATCTGTACCCGGTTGCCATAAAGTGTTGTAACCTTGCATACGTTTCCAGCGAATTAGGATATCCTGAAGAGTGTTATTAAAGGCATGTCCCATATGTAAAACGCCAGTAACATTTGGAGGGGGGATCATTATCGTATAGCTGGGTTGTCCGTCTTTGGCATTTGCACCAGCTCGAAAAGCTCTGTTCCCAATCCACTTCTCCGAAACACGTCTTTCAACCGTTGCAGAGTCAAAATGCTTATTAAGTGCCATGTTCAAGTGATCCAAATATATTATATGATGCAGATAGCGTGTCTTGAATTGAAGTGAAAGCCCAAGTTTTGAATAATTCTAATAACTTACATAACTAGTTTCTAACACAGTGCAAAACCGCTGCCGTCATATATTTTCTGACTGCGGCATTCCCAAAACGTGATAACCACCATCAACATAAATTATTTCTCCGGTCGTGTATGCACCTGCGTCCGACGCAAGATAAACAGCTGTACCACCAACAGCTTCCAGAGAGGCATTTGATCGTAAAGGAGAATTCATCTCAGTATGCTTGAAAGTTTTTCTTGCACCTCCAATAGCAGCGCCAGCCAACGTTTTCATAGGGCCTGGAGAAATAGCATTCACTCGAATTCCATCGGCACCAAGATCATTTGCCAAATAGCGTGTAGTGGCCTCCAGTGCCGCCTTTGCAACCCCCATTACATTATAAAATGGGGTTACTCGGTTTGAACCTTGATAAGTTAACGTGAGCAGTGTGCCACCTTTAGCTATCATTAACGGATGTGACCGACGGGCTATTTCGATAAAGGAATAGGTAGAAATGTCGAGGGAGTTTTTAAAGTTTTCTCTAGTGGTATTCAAAAATCTACCCGTTAGTTCATTTTTTTCTGAATATGCAATCGCGTGTACGACAAAGTCTAATGATCCCCAGCTACTAGCTAATGTTTGAAAAGCTTTATCAAGCGACGCATCATCAGTTACATCAACGTCCATCATCAAATTGGAACCAACGGATTGTGCTAATGGTTCCAATCTCTTTCCAAATGCTTCACCTTGATATGTAAATGCAAGACCTGCTCCGGCATCAGACATTGCTTTCGCAATACCCCAAGCAATAGAGCGCTCATTAGCCACGCCCATTATAAGCCCACGTTTGCCTCTGAGATGTAACATAATTTACCTCGGTCTATCAGATTTCAATCGTCATAATTTGATAGTAACATTGATCCATTTGTTCCACCAAATCCAAAACTGTTAGTCATAACGGTATCTAATTTTGCATCATTTACCAGAGAGCTTGCGATTTCAAAAGGTTTTAGCTCAGGATCGAGATTATCAATGTTGATTGAAGGTGCAATAAAATCATTTTCAAGCATAAGAAGGCAATATATCGCTTCCTGAGCGCCTGTTGCCCCTTGACTGTGACCTGTCATCGACTTGGTTGAACTCACCAATGGCGTTGAGCCCGCACCGAAAACCCGCCTTACCGCCTCTATCTCACCGACATCCCCAACGGGCGTAGATGTTCCGTGAGCGTTGATGTAACTAATCACCCTTTCTTTAGGTAGTGTTTCTAAAGCTAAACGCATTGCGCGCTCTCCTCCCTCACCAGAAGGCGCCACCATATCATGGCCATCTGAAGTAGCACCAAATCCAGTCACTTCAGCGTAAATTTTTGCTCCTCGGGCTTTTGCGTGGTCTAGACTCTCTAAGACCAAAATAGCTCCACCGCCACCTATTACAAATCCATCTCTATCCACATCAAATGCTCTTGATGCTTTCTCAGGAGTGTCATTATACTTTGACGACATCGCGCCCATCGCATCAAAGAGACATGATAAAGTCCAATCTAACTCTTCTCCTCCACCAGCGAACATAATATCTTGTTTTCCCAACAAAATTTGCTCTGTAGCATTTCCAATACAGTGCAGAGAAGTAGAACAAGCCGAAGTTATTGAGTAATTAACCCCTTTTATTTTAAATGCTGTAGATAGGTTTGCAGAGATTGTAGAAGACATACACTTTGGAACAGCAAATGGTCCAATTCGTTTAGGTGCACCAGATTTCATAACGACTTGATGGGCAGCTAACATGGCTGACGTTGAAGGGCCTCCAGAGCCAGCGATAAGACCTGTCCTATAATTGGAAATTTCACGCTCTTCCAGACCAGCATCTTTAATGGCTTGTTCCATTGCTATGTGAGCGTATGCCGCTCCTGGACCCATAAATCTTAAGGTTCTCTTATCAACAAAATCTGAGACATCTAATTTGATATCTCCAGCTATTTGGCTTCTAAACCCATGCTCAATCATATCCGCATTAGAAGTAATTCCTGACTTTCCAGCCTTTAAACTGTCCAATACTTCGGCGGCATTGTTTCCTATAGATGAGACTATTCCTAATCCAGTTATAACCACTCGGTGCATAGTCTTCTCCTTTTTTGGCTGATAAATATCAGCTTCGCATTAGTAAATAAAAATCACAGAATAATTAGTATTCAATTATTAATTTGAAGACAAAGCGACTTTCATATCTCTCACCTGGTAAATTAGCTCACCGTCTGCTTCAACCGTTCCATCAGCAACACCCATTGTGAGTCTCCTTGTTTGAAGCGCTTTTGTGAAATTCACCGTATATTTTAAAAGTTTTCGATCTGGGCGAACCATTCCCGTTAGTTTGACTTCACCAACTCCCAGTGCATAGCCGCGCCCCAGCCAACCTCGCCAACCTAAATTAAAACCTGTTAACTGCCAAAGTCCATCTAAACCAAGACAACCTGGCATGATCGGGTTTCCAGGGAAGTGACAATCAAAAAACCAAAGGTCAGGAACAATGTCAAATTCAGCGATTACGTGACCTTTGCCGTGCTCACCTTGATCCGAGCTAATATCAGTAATTCTATCCATCATAAGCATAGGAGGTTCAGGAAGTTGAGCATTCCCTGGGCCGAATAATTCGCCTCTGGCACACCTAAGAAGATCCTCACGACTAAAACTTGATGGATACTCTGCCATTTTAACCTTCTTTCCTGCTCAATTTTTCCTTGTATTCGATGCTGTGTATCATTCCAAAAGACTTGCTTGCAAGCCAAACAAAAAATAGATCAACTTCAAACAGCAAAAAACATTGAACTTTAAAACGATTTTGATTTATTATGGTCTATAGAGAAACAGTAAGAAGTCAAATATGACATCCATCCAAAGAGCAACTAATTGGCTTTTAAGTTCAAATCTTAGACCAACACGTCAACGTTTGGTGCTGGCTGAAATTTTAGTTGGGGATGGAAAACATAGGCACGTGACAGCTGAAAGTCTTTTTGAACAGGTTAATAAACGAGCCGATAAGGTTTCTTTAGCTACGGTCTACAACACATTACACACGTTTTGTGATGCCGGTCTAGTACAAGAAATCACCGTGGACGGATCAAAAAGTTATTTCGATACGCGAACAAACGATCACCCTCATTTCTACTGGGAAGAGGATCAAAAGCTTACAGACGCTCCTGCTGATCAATTAAAAATTTCAGAGCTTCCAAATGCGCCCAAGGGAGCAGAAATTGCTTCCGTTGATGTTATCATCCGATTGCGTCGGAAATAATTCTTGAAAGTAATTGCTTACGACAAGTTTGGTCCAGCTACTGAAGTTCTGAATCTTCAAGATATAAAAATAGAAAAACCCAAACAAAAAGAAGTCGTCATCAAATTAAAATATTCTGGAGTGAATCCTTCAGATGCAAAAGCTCGAGCAGGAAATAGACCAGGGGTTTTAAAGCCCGACTATGACTTAATTATACCTCATTCCGATGGATCGGGTGTTATAGAGGACGTCGGGATAGGGCTTGATCGATCTTTAATTGGTAAGCGTGTTTGGATAAGAAATGGTCAGTGGAAGCGACCATTTGGAACTGCAGCAGAATATATCACTATACCTATCGAGAATACGGTTGAAATGCCCAATAAAATGACATTTCAAGAAGGAGCAACCATGGGTATACCTGGCCTCACTGCAGCTCAAGGAGTGTTTGGATCTGGTTCAGTCAAAGGACAAATATTACTCGTTTCGGGTGGTAATGGAGCAGTTGGCCATTTGGCCGTTCAATTGGCCAAGTGGGGCGGTGCAAAAGTAATTTCAACAGGGTCACAAAGCAACTCTCATTCTATTCTTAACAACGGAGCTGACTATTTTTTTGATTATTCCAGCGATAATTTAGTATCACAAATTCTTGAGGTTGCGCCGGAGGGTGTCGACCGTGTTATTGAGGTCGAGTTTGGTTTAAACTTAACTTGGCTTCATCAAGTTGTAAAACCGAACGGCTCTATTGCAGTTTATGGATCTGCTAAAGAGATGAACCCTACCATACCTTTCGGTCTATACTTGTTTAAGGCTATCAAAATAGATATTTTTCTAATTTACATTTTACCGCAAAAACAAAGAGAGTTAGCAATTAATTTTCTTCACTCTGCCTTCGAACAGAAAGCGTTGACACCAAAGATCGACAGTATCTTCAAACTTGAAGATTGTGCCCTAGCACAGAATAGAACTTTAGAGTCAGGCAGAAACGGTGCTGTTTTACTTGAGATCTAATTACAAAATGTTTGATTTTAATTTTACTTTTTTTGGGAGAATTTTTAATGCTGCTGACCACTTGTGTTTTTGATGCTTACGGAACACTTTTTGATGTAAACGCCGCTGCGAGAATAGCCGCGAACGAACCTAACCGAGAAACATTCAAAGAAGTTTGGCCAAGTGTTTCAAATCAATGGAGATTGAAGCAGCTACAGTATACTTGGCTGAGATCGATGACGCACTCGTACACTGATTTTTGGACAGTCACTAAAAATAGTTTAGACTATGCTCTTGAAAGTCATGGATTGCACGAAAATCTTGAATTAAAAGAAAGACTTCTAGCTCTTTATTGGGAGCTACAACCTTATCCCGAAGTTTCATCGATACTTAAAAATTTGAAAACAAAGGGTATTAAAACAGCAATATTGTCCAATGGCTCTCCTGAAATGCTAAATTCTGCTGTAAAATCGTCTAATCTTTCTGGAGTCGTTGATGAAATTATATCAGTAGAAACTGTAAAAATTTTTAAACCCAGTTCGGTTGTATATGAACAGGTTGAAAATGTAATTGGATGCTCCAAATCGAAAGTTTTATTCGTATCATCGAATGGTTGGGACATAGCTGGTGCAGCAGGTTTTGGTTTTGAAACTGCTTGGGTGAATAGATCAAAAGACCCAATTGATCGATTGCCTAACAAACCTGCTCATATTTTAGAAAATTTGGAAACCATACCAAGTTTTTTTGATAAATAATTTTCTTTGGATTCAAAGCCTAAAAATTAGCTCAAAAGCCCATTGCAATAGCTTTAAAAATAATCATCATGATCCGAGCGATAGTGGTTGCAAACTAGAAAAGAAAAAAAATGCAGATTGATGAAATCTTTGAAGCTAATAAGCGACTCAAAAACAAGAAAAGAATTACACCTCTTTTAAACTCCCCTTTTTTGGACGAAATTGCTGGCAGAAAAATTTTTATAAAGGCAGAGTGCCTTCAACACACTGGCAGCTTTAAATTTAGAGGCGCTTACTCTGCAATATCTTCACTTCCAATTGAAAAACGTAAGAAAGGTGTAATCGCATATTCTTCCGGCAATCATGCCCAAGGTGTGGCTTTGGCAGCAAAAATTCATGAAATTCCTGCAACAATAATAATGCCCGAGGACGCACCTGAAATAAAAATCAATAATACGAAAGATTTAGGTGCTGAAGTTATTCTTTATGATCGATTAAATGAAAGCAGAGAAGATATAGGCAAAAAAATTTCTGAAGAAAATCTTCTATCGCTCATTCCACCCTATGATCATACTCACGTGATAGCTGGTCAAGGAACTATTGGAATAGAGATCGCAGAACAAGCTAATCAAAACGGAATTGAAAAGGCTGATGTATTAGTTTGCTGTGGAGGTGGGGGGCTTACATCGGGAATTGCTGTAGCTCTATCTAAATTGATGCCAAGTTTTATAACAAGGCCTGTTGAACCAGAGGGATTTGATGACGTTATCCGCTCATTAGAAAGTGGAGAACGACAAGTAAATGAACAAATTTCTGGAGGACTCTGCGACGCTATTATAACTCCAACTCCAGGAGAATTAACTTTTCCATTAATGAAAAAATACTGTGGTGAGGGTATTGTGGTAACTGATGAGGAGGTAATGAAAGCAATCGCTTTAGCCTTCACGCGACTCCGTATTGTTGTTGAGCCTGGAGGAGCGGTTGCATTAGCCGCAGCACTGTTTCATACAAAAAAATGCAATAACGATACTTTGGTTGCTGTAGTTTCTGGGGGAAATATCGATCCTGATATTTTTAGAAAAGCAATAGAAATGACATAAAAGCAGGAAATTTATTCGAGAGGAATATATGGCCACCATAATTGAGGTGAACGGAACAAACATTCATTATAAGCTTGAGGGGCCCCAAAATGGCCCCACAATAGTTTTTTCAAACTCACTTGGAACCGATATGCGCATTTGGGACGATGTCATTTCGCATTTACCAAAAAATCTTAGGATACTTCGATATGACAAAAGAGGGCATGGATTATCTGACTGTCCAAAATCACCTTACTCTATGGGAGCTCTAGTAAGAGATATTGAAGCCTTGATGGACCAATTTGGATTGAAAAACTCCATATTTATTGGCCTATCCATAGGTGGACTTATAGGGCAAGGGTTAGCCGTAAAAAGGCTAGACCTTATTAGAGCATTAGTGCTTTCAAATACGGGAGCGAGGATAGGAAATCGTCAGATATGGGAAGAACGCATATCCAAGGTAAAATCTTCAGGCATGAAAGCTTTAACAGAGCAAACGATGAAAAGATGGTTTAGTAAAAAATTTTTTGAAAGCACCGAATTGAATATTTGGAAAAATATGTTCGAAAGACAGCCTTTAGAGGGTTATATAGGATGCTCCCATGCCATTTCTGGAACAGATTTTTACACTCCGACTTCGGGTTTACGGTTACCAACACTTGGAATAGCGGGCTCAGAAGACGGATCTACACCACCAGACTTGGTACGAGAAACCTGTGAACTCATACCTGGATCACAATTTAATTTAATTAAGGGTGTTGGGCATATTCCGTGTGTCGAGGCACCAGAAAAATATGCGAAGATATTATCAGCTTTCATTAAAGAAACTGGGCATGGACCCTAGAAGAAATAACATACAAGCCTATGATTAATAAAAAAAATTTACCTATAAAAATCATAGTCTTAACCGTAATTCTTGATTCAGTTGGAATTGGTATAATGATACCAGTTTTACCAAGCCTAATGACAGATGTGCTTCCCGGAAAAACAGTTGCTGAGGCTGCTGTTTGGGGAGGAATATTGGCTAGTATATTCGCTGTAATGCAATTTATATTTGGACCTATTTTGGGGAGCCTTTCTGATACATTTGGTCGGCGGCCGGTAATTTTAATTTCACTCATTTTTATGGCCTTAGATTATATTATTATGGGGTTAGCTACAAGCATTTGGCTGCTACTTTTGGGGCGAATTCTAGGGGGTATAACAGCATCAACCCATGCAACCGCAGCTGCATATGTTGCGGATATTTCAACTTCAGAGCAGAAAGCAGCTCGTTTTGGTTACATAGGAGCTGGGTTTGGAATCGGCTTTGTCTTGGGACCCATTATAGGTGGTTTATTAGGCGAAATTGGTCCAAGAATTCCTTTTTTTGCTGCAGCAGTTGTTTCAGCCTTAAACGCAATAGCCTGTTATTTTTTCCTGCAAGAAAGTTTGAACAATAAAGTCCAAAAACGATTTTCTTTAACAAACATAAATCCCTTTAGAACTTTTGGAGCCATAGCAAAGTTTGATGGTTTAAAAGTTTTTTTAATGGTTTTTCTTTTGTATTCAATTAGTACAGCTGTTTACGCAGCAATTTGGCCCTATTTCACTGCAGAACGTTTTTCGTGGTCTCCAGGTATGATTGGCTTATCGCTCACGGTATACGGTATATGTTTTGCATTTATCCAAGGTGTACTCGTTCAACCCACAATTAATCTAATAGGACGATATAATACCGTTCTTTTTGGATTTGGCGTGGAAATAGTGGCTATGATATTAATAGCCATTATCACAAATGGTTGGTTTCTTATAGCGTTGACGCCATTGGCCTCTCTTGGCGTCATTGGGCAACCAGCACTCACAGCTTTAATGTCAGACCAAGTTGATGAAAGCAATCAAGGTAGCCTTCAGGGCGTTATTGCATCATTAACTGCTGTATCTATGATTATTACACCACTATCCATGACATGGATTTTATCTCAGTTTTCTAATCAAAACTCAGAAATATATTTTCCAGGGGCACCCTTTATCGCCTCAGCCGTCATGTTAACAATCTCTGTTTGCATTTTTTTATTTTGGGCACCAAAAAAGTTTATAAATCGATAATTTTAAGAATTGACGAAATTGAATTGAATGTAATTAACTAAAAGCCGGTTATTCCACAAAGGATACTATAATGGTAAAAATTAAAGCTGCTGTTTGCCATGAATTTGGAGCTCCTCTTAAAATTGAAACAATTGACCTAAGAGAGCCGATTACTGGCGAGGTAGAAGTAACCTTGGGCGCGGTAGCAGTATGCCATTCTGACATATCATTCGCTGACGGCGACTGGGGAGGAGATTTACCAGCAGTATATGGCCATGAAGCTGCAGGTTTCATTAGTAAAATTGGAGATGCTGTCAAGGGCTTTGAAATTGGAGATCGTGTAGTTGTAACTCTGATAAAATCATGTGGAAACTGTAATAATTGCTCCGAAGGTAATCCAACTATATGCGAAGATAACAGTAACGCTGGGCCTCCTATTTTAAGTTTGAAAGGTAAAACCATTCAACAAGTTATGAATTGTGGTGCTTTTGCGGAAAAAGTAGTGGTAGATCAAAGCCAAATCGTGAAGTTAAATACTGATTTGAACTTAGCTACTGCCTCGCTATTGGCTTGTGGTGTTATTACCGGCATAGGAGCGGTAGTTAACGCCGCAAAACTAAGACCAGGGCAAGATGTTGTTGTTATTGGTGCGGGTGGTGTTGGACTAAATGCGATACAGGGAGCCAGAATTGCTGGAGCCCGTAGAATTGTGGCAGTCGATACAAATGACGATAAATTAGCGATAGCAAAGGAATTTGGTGCCACAGACGGTGTTCTAGCGACTGAAAAATCTCCATGGCGAATAGCTAAATCTTTAGTTGGTCGTGGAGCCGATATAGTTTTCGTTACCGTAGGAAACAGTTCAGTCTATGATATTGCGCCAAGATATCTTGGCTATGGAGGCAAAGTGGTTATGGTTGGAATGCCCAAAACGGGAGACAAGTCAGTCTATGAGCCGGTAATGATGGCAGCGGTTTCTCAGGGAATGATAGGATCTAAAATGGGCGATGTGATAATTAAGCGTGATATTCCCTGGATCGTTGATCTATATGAACAAGGCCGTTTAAAGTTAGACGAATTAGTTTCTAAAACATGGACACTTGATCAAATAAATGAAGCAATAGCTGATACTAAATTAGGATCAGCTAAAAGAAACGTAATTGTTTTTGAAGCTAAACAAGCATCCTAAAAAATGAAACTGAAAGACCTTAAAATAATTGTAACTCGCCCACCGCCGCCAGGATGGGGTGGTCGATATTGGATCTTGGTAAAACTTACAACTGACAATGGAATTAGTGGATGGGGTGAATGTTACGCGTCCTCTGTAGGCCCCACCGCAATGCAAGCAGTTATCAAGGACGTTTTTGAGCGATACTTTCTGAATGAAAGCCCTTCAAACATGGAACGGATGTTTCGAAGGACCTATTCGTCTGGTTTCACTCAACGGCCTGATCTAACGGTAATGGGTGCATTCTCTGGATTAGAAATTGCCTGCTGGGATATTTTGGGGAAATATTATGATTGTCCAACTTGGCAGTTGCTAGGTGGAAAAATAAATGAGCGCGTTCGCGCCTACTCATATCTTTACCCTTTAGAACATCATGATTTAAATGACTTTTGGGTTTCACCAGATATGGCCGCAGAGTCAGCGCTAAATCTCATTGAGAAAGGTTATACTGCTGTCAAATTTGACCCGGCAGGTCCTTACACTATGCGTGGAGGCCATATGCCTGCAATGACCGACATAAGACTGTCCGTAGACTTTTGTAAAGCAATCAGGGAAGCTATTGGTGATAAAGCTGATATTTTATTCGGAACACATGGACAGTTTACTACGTCAGGAGCTATCAGGTTAGGAAAAGCTATAGAGCCTTACTCACCGATGTGGTTTGAAGAACCAATTCCGCCAGACAACCTATCAGAATTTACCAAAGTGCAAAGAGCTTTAAATATACCTATTGCCACTGGCGAAAGATTTACAACAAAAATAGAATTTTCTGAAGTTCTCAAGTCTGGAGGAGCCTCTATTATTCAACCCGCCCTCGGACGTGCAGGTGGAATTTGGGAAACAAAAAAGACTTCAGCTATAGCTGAGGTATTCAATGCACAAGTAGCGCCGCATTTATACGCTGGTCCTATAGAATGGGCCGCAAATATACAATTATCCGCTTCAATACCTAATTTACTAATTGCTGAGTCAATTGAAACCACCTTTCATGATAGCTTAATAAATGGAAAAATTAAGGTAGAAGATGGTCACATCGAGGTTTCACAAGAAGCAGGCCTGGGAATAGAGGTCAACGAAACACTAGCCGAAAAACATCCTTATGATGGCACTGATTTACACTTAATGATGCAAGACGATCCATGCGACTATTCTAATGGCAATTCCTTTTCAGGCGGAGCCCCTCCTTTGAAAACAAATTGATTTTAAAATACCTGTTCCCAAATATTATCAATTTTTTTAATTTCTTTGCAGTCATACTTATCTAAATTTTCCCAATAACGACCGGATATATCAAAATAACCTAAATCTTTCTCACGCTTTAAAGCTTCAAAGATCAAATCTTTTCTTAGATTGGGCGTCTCGGGCCATGAAATTGTCGAACTTATACGAGGAAAAGTTAATTTGCTTGGGCCATCAGATAGATTACCGACATGACAAGCCTGTTCATGAGCCATACAAAAAAATCGATTTGATTTTGCCTTAAGGCTCATCAAAGAAATATCCTCTCTCAAAGGATCAGCCGTCCCTTTGCCGTAAAAATGTGTCTTTCCTCTCTTTGGGTAATACATATCACATCCAATGAAAGAAATATGGCTTGGCTTAAACGCACCAAGGACCCAATAGCCTGCTGTAAATGCCATTGTAGCGCCCGCATAAATAAACCCACCATAATCGTTTTGTATGGGGACAAATTCTTTTTCCGTTATCACGGTTTGCGAAGATTGAATTTCTTGCGGCCATCTTTCCTCTGGAAAGTCATAAGGGAAAATTAAGTGTGTCCAGTCCGAACGTATCCGCCAAGCATTATTGATTACGACTATCGCATCAAAAGATGTCTCTAATTCGGATGCCTTTACTGCATTTGGCCCGGAACCAATTATAAGGACGTGTTTTGTGCAGTCCATTTTTAAAATTTCAAAACCCAAATAAACGTTGATAATCTACATTAGAAAAATTATTTACTTACACGCTGCCAAGGAATTGTAAACTCACCTAATACTTCGTTAATAATAGAGTCTTCTTCATTGGAAGAAATATTAGCAACTAAACCAAGTTTTTTATCATCTTCTACAGAAGTTATGGTTGCATTGACATTTGCACTACTCAAAGTTTCTGTAAAAACTCTAGTAATAGCCCTTTTCCGCAAGTCCGGCTTAAAAACCTTTCCTACAGCTGTCTTAGGCAATTCGCTTAAAATCTCCACATGTTTTGGTAAAGCCGCTTTTTCTTTTACGGTTTCGCCACAAAATTTATCTAACTCTTCAGGAGTTACATTAGCTCCATCAACTAACTCAACATATACACATGGTAGTTCACCGGCACGTTGATCAGGTTGGCCAATTGCACCGGCAAATGCAACAGCCTCATGACCAAGCAGCGCTTCCTCCACAATAGCAGGGTCGATATTATGGCCTCCTCTAATGATTAGGTCTTTTGCACGACCGGTAATCCAAAGGTATTCATCACCATCTTTTCGGCCCAAATCCCCTGTTCGCAGATATTTTTTCTTGTAAAATAAATCAACGTTTTTATCGGCCTCAGTATAAGTATTTCCTGCAAAAACCCCAGGATTGGATATACAAATTTCTCCAACCTCATCTGTTTTACACTCCACCAACTTACCTTTTTCAGATTTGACTATTTTTATATCTGTATATGGAAACTTCAAACCAACTGAGCCAACTTTTTTCTCACCCTCTACAGGATTACAAGAAACAAGACATGTGGCTTCAGTTAAACCGTAGCCTTCAACTATTGTTACTCCAGAAGCTTCTTCAAATCTTCGAAAAAGTTCTAGAGGTAAAGGAGCAGAACCCGAAAAAGAAGTTTTTACGGAAGAAATATCAGCGTCAACTGGCCGCTGCATAAGTGCAGAGATAGCAGTGGGAACCGTTATGACAAAAGTTATTTTCCATCGCTCGATTAGCTTCCAAAAATTATCAAAAACTCCATCTCCTCTATATCCTTGAGGGGTGGGAAACACTACGTGTGCACCTGAACTTATCATCGCCATTAATATCACATGACAGGCAAACACGTGAAATAAGGGAAGCGGACATATAACATTGTCCTCCTCGGTGAATAAAAGTTCATGGCCTAGCCAGCCATTATAAATCATTCCTGAGTATTTATGTTGCGCCACTTTAGGCATACCTGTTGTTCCACCAGTATGAAAATAAGCAGCAACTCTATCTTCCTCTACGTCTTCAAAATCTAACTTTGTATTTTGAAGACCCAAAAGGCTATTAAAATCATATATTTTGGCAGAATGCTCTACAGGGTTTTTAGGCCTAATTAAAGGTACAATCCAAGATTTTGGAGGCGTCAAATATCTATTTAGATCAACTTCAATAACAGAAGTGACGTTAGGCGCTAGAGCAACAGCTTTCGCAGCCTTCTGCGGCACGTCTGATTTAGGGAAAGCTTTCATTGTTACAACAACTTTTGCATTCGTTTCCCTAAGGATTGCCCCAATTTGCTCAGCGTCTAAGAGAGGATTTATGGGATTTGCTATACCAGCTATCGCTCCGCCTAAAAGGGTTAAGACAGTTTCATTTGCATTTGGTAATATGTAGGCGACAACATCTTTACTACCTACGCCAAGTGAACGAAACATATTTGCTGCCTGAATAGTCTTTGTGTGCAATTCGGACCATGTCAGTGTTTCAGCTTTATCTTTTGGACCAGATAAAATCTGATAACTAACTGCAGGCCTGTTTGGAAAGGACTGAGCCGTACGCGATAATAAACCAAATAAAGTTGATGGTAAGTCTCGATCTTCCCATTTACTTTCTTTTTCAATAGCTAGAAGATCTTCTAAGTTAGCAAAACCCATTATACACTCCCCTTTAAGCCCTGTTGGGCGATTTTTTTCTTCATTTTGCTGTCATTAACCGGCAAACGCAAGTACCCTTTATGAAATTACAATTTTAAGAAATCAGAAAGAACTCGCTTTCAATGAATTACGTCATTCCATGAGTAAATTGCAGGCTTGCTAGATGGGCATAAAGCCCTTTTTCACGTATAAGCTTATCATGATTTCCTTGCGCGACAATTTTACCTTTATCGAGGACTATAATCCTATCAGCCTTTTTTACTGTCGCCAATCTATGAGCCACAACTATTGTAGTCCTACCTTTTGATAAGTGGTCAAAAGCATTTTGAACTAATCTTTCGTTTTCTGCATCCAGCGCGCTGGTTGCTTCATCTAACAAAAGTACAGGCGCATCTCGTAAAATCGCACGTGCGATTGCAATTCTTTGCTTTTGGCCGCCAGAAAGCATCACTCCACGTTCACCAACATAGGTTTCATATCCTTGTGGTAATTCACATACAAAATCATGTGCTGCTGCCGATCTAGCCGCTTCGAAAATCTCAGCATCAGTGGCAACTGGATTACCAAATCTTATGTTATCCATTACAGTCGTGGCAAAAATGACTGGGTCTTGGGGAACGAGCGCAATTGATTTTCGAAATTCTAATCTATTCATCGTTTTAATATCAATGCCGTCCAAAAAAATTGCTCCTTTATCAGGATCATAAAAGCGTTGTAGAAGTTGAATAAAAGTAGATTTTCCAGCACCAGACGGGCCTACCAAAGCAACTGTTTCACCCGGCTTTACAGTTAGGCTAACGGTCGACAATATAGCATCTTGTGTTCGTGATGGATAAGCAAAAGTCACATCACTAAAAACAATCTCACCTGTCCATTTTTTGGGAGGTGAAACGGCTTTTATAGGATCGTTTACAGTGTCTTCTATATTAAGTAATTCTATTAATCTTTCTGTCGCTCCCGCTGCCCTTTGTAGTTCACTCCATATTTCGGAAAGAGCAGCAACAGCACCAGCAACCATTATCGAGTAAATAACAAACTGTACCAGCATTCCGACTGACATTATTTCATTACGAACATCACGAGCACCAACCCAAAGTACCCCTACAACACCTGAGAAGACTAGAAATATTACAATAACCGTTAAGAAAGCCCGTGTTGTTATTCTTTTTTTCGCAGAGCTAAAACTCGTTTCTGCAACTCGATTAAACGATTTTTTTGTAAGATTTTCATGAGAAAAAGCCTGAACAGTTTGTACAGCCATCAATGCCTCTGAAGCATTACCCGAACTTGCAGCAATCCAATCTTGGTTTTCTCGGCTTAAAGTTCTCAACCTCCTGCCAAGAACAAGGATTGGAATAATGATGGCCGGAACAATTAGAAAAACAAGACTTGTTAATTTTAGCGAGGTTAATAGCATCAAAATCATACCGCCAAAGAGAATAAAAACATTCCTCAACGCCACTGAGATAGATGAGCCGATCACAGATAAAATTACAGTTGTGTCTGTTGTTATCCTGCTTAACACCTCGCCTGTCATTATCTTTTCATAAAATTGCGGACTTAGATGAATGACTCTACTAAATACTGCTTTTCTTATATCGGTTACAACTCTTTCACCAAGGCGGGTTACTAACGCATACCGCAAAGCCGTACCAATCGATAATAAGCCCGCAATACCAATTGCAGCTATGAAATATTGATCTAAAATAAGAGTATTGCCCGAGCTAAAAGTATCTACGACTCGTCGAACGGCGAGAGGCAAGATTAACGAGACGGCAGCCGTCAATGTAAGCGCTAAAAAAGCTGCCAAAATCATTAATTTATACGGCTTCAAGAATGGCCACAGCTCCTTTAAAGCCGAGATCCTTTTTGATTTATCACGGTCTCTTGGATCGGCTACTGCCGCATTATTATTTGCCATTCTTTAATTCTCCCGTCAGCTTGTTAAAAACGAAAGAATGTATCTTGGTCAAGAGAAGCTTTTCATTGCAGCAAAAAAATCAACTTATTTGTAATAATTCATCATCAGACGTTTATCGTAAGTATAATAGCTTTGTCATCTTTGTGATCATGCACCGATTGTTCTCCGTAGATATCTATCTTTTTTAAAGTATAGTTTTTGACGGATTTACTAATGTTTTCTAGTTCAGTGTTGAAATCTAAAGCTGTCCAATGTTTTTCATTTACAGAAATGGTAATGAGACCAGCAGGCTTGGTCACACGAACCAATTCGCGCATTGAACTAGGACCAACATGACCATGCGTAAATGTCCCTGAGCTCACCACACCATCGTAATAGTCATCAGTTACTGGAATCTCTTTAGTTAAGTCACTCAAAAAACTTCGATTGTATATATTTTTTAATTTAGCAATCTCTAGCATTTCTTTGGAAATATCCGTGGCGTCGAGAATTAAGTCTGCCCTTTTTATAAGTTGCTCTGCGAGAGCACCTGTCCCCGCACCCACATCTAATACTAAGCCTCTACCTCCGTTTAAAATAAACTCGTCAGCTACACAAAAATGTAATCTGTAATGCATTTTTTCTATAAAATCAGCATCATAAGTATCTGCCCAAACGGAATATAACTGAATATTATCCTCAGGAGATTTTAGGTCATAAGCATTTTCAAGACTTGGTTTGTTTTTCATTTTAAATCTCGTGTATTTTGCAAGTTCATTTATTAATTTTTTATTAGGTGCATTACATATTATTTTTAAGGTAATAGACTTACATGATTTATATCAACAAGATATTGCCAATCATTTTTAGCCCACTCGGACTAGTAATATTTTTTTTGTGTTATGGTGTTTTAAGAAAGAAAATTTTACCTTCAATCATAGCTTTGATGCTATTAATACTACTTTCTTTACCTATTTTTTCCGGAAAACTTACAAAAATTCTGGAGCAAAATTATACACCTGTTTTACCAAATACTATTGAAACTGCAGATGCCATCGTCGTTTTAAGTGGTATGGTTAGGTCAATTAAAAAGGAAAACCGCATTCATTACGAATTTTCAGATGCAGTCGATAGAATTATTGGTGGGATGGAGCTTTTAAAATTAAACAAAGCGCAAAAAATAATTCTCACCAAAGGTAAGTTACCCTGGAGCATAGGTTTGTCAGAGGGAGAATACTTGGCTGATTTTCTAAAGTCGCAAGGAATAAATCCTAGTAAAATTCTCCTCACCGAAATCGTTCAAAACACTAATGACGAAGCAAAGGCTATCTCCAAGATGCTTCCCAAGAATAGTAAAATCATCTTGGTGACTTCTGCATTTCATATGCCCAGAGCTGTAACAGTTTTCCAAAATCAGGACTTAAATGTAATCCCTTATGCTGTAGATTTTCGCCAAACAACAAAAAAGTTGGATATTCTAGACTTCTTACCTCAGTCAAAGGCGTTCAACGACAGTAATTTGTATTTTAGAGAGATGATCGGCCGTACGTTTTACGCTTTACGGTATTAAAACACTACTACCAAAATATTGGAGCGGGTAGCGGGAATCGAACCCGCACCTTAAGCTTGGAAGGCTCTTATGA
>JAAXIY010000003.1:1429-4849 GCA_012270125.1 Paracoccaceae bacterium | reverse complement strand
AAATGTCAATCATGTCATGGAATAAATGCCGCGGGCCGTCATGAAATAGGACCACCATTAGTGCATAAAATTTACGAACCAAGTCACCATTCTGATCAGTCTTTCTATCGGGCAGTTGCCTTGGGCGTGAAATCACACCATTGGCCTTTCGGGAATATGGCTGCGGTTGAGGGATTAACAAAAGGCGATGTCAAAGCAATTATTTCTTACGTTAGAGAACTACAACAAGAAAACGGTATACTCTAAATTAAAGGGCAAATAACATGAATTTCTTTAAAATATTTATAGTAATAGCGATCACTGCCTCATCTATCGCTTTCGCTCATAGTGGCGTTAAGGACAAAAATGTAAAAGAACGTATGATGCTAATGAAGGCTATGGCAGACAATACTAAACTTATTGGGCAAATGTTAAAAAAACAAACGCCTTTTGAGCTCAATGAAGTTAAACGAGCCCTGGAACAACTGTCTTCTCTTTCCCTACAAACTCCAAAAGTTTTTGAAGTCAACGCGACTGATCCAAAATCAGAGGCCAAGCAAAATATCTGGGATGAATTTGATGAATTTACCAAGCTTTCGAACGAGTTAGCTAAAAACACCAGTGAACTAGCTATCTTGGTAGAAAATATAGATGATTTGAGACCCACTTTGATGAAAGTTTCTGAGGGATGTAAGGCCTGTCACAGTAAATATCGGGAATAATGTTGGCGATTATATATTGAATTCCCAAATTTTCGATACATGACGAATTTTACCGTCTTCAAAATTTAACGCATAAACATAGTCTGTTTTCATGGGCATTGGTTCAGGGCCAATAATTACTGTCCCTTCAATTTGTCCATAAAGCAAAACAATATCAGTATCTTGATCATGAGCTATCGCCTTAACCTTGACCTTCACATCTTTATCTAGCATTTCTAATGCGTCTATCATCCAGTCGCAGTATATAGCCAAAGTATCTATATTCGCTAAAGTTTCTGCTTCAGTTTCAAAAGACGCATCTGGATGACAGAATTGTTTGCAGCCGTCCCATCCTTTACCAAAATCACACGCATCAAAAAATGCTCTTGCAACTGTTAGTGTATCCATATTGCCACCTCTCTATTTATTTGAGTGTACTTCCAAAATTGATTATTGAAAAATATTTTCAGATTTTTAAAAATTACGCTAATTAACTTGATCACTCAAAATCGGTGAGAAGAAATGACTTTTGCTCCTCTCTCAGAAGTTCGCGATAATTTAAAACCGCAGTGGTACAGGTCAAAAATGAACCCTGATAAGTTTAGAGCTTTTTCTAAGAGAAGTGATTATAAGGGTTTTATTCAGGCCGGTGGACATTTTGGCTTGTTTTGTATCACTGGCATTTCGCTTTATTTTTCATGGTTCTATGGCTACTGGATTGTGTTTTGCCTCACTCTTTTTCTTCATGGAACAGTTTCTTCATTTTTTAAGGGGACGGCTGTTCACGAACTTGGGCATGGCACGGTCTTTGAGACAAAATGGCTCAATAAGTTTTTCTTATACCTATTTAGTCTTATTAGTTGGTGGAACCCTTTTGATTACGCAGCAAGTCATACCTATCACCACCGCTACACTCTACATCCTGAGGGTGACAGAGAGGTACTTTTACCCGTCCACCCAAATGTTGGAGCAACTTTTTTATTTCAAATGTTCACTTTCAACCTAATAACACAACCAGGAAGAACCTTTGGTAAAGGTGGTTTCATTTCAGCTGTTTGGCTGACTATACTTTCATCCCTTGGGAAAAGCGGTTCTAGTGAAGTGCCAGCCAATGAGTGGCTAAAAGCTGTTCACAGTGATCAAGTTGAACAAAAATTAGCGTCAATTAGATGGTCTCGAATTTTAATTACTTTCCATGTTCTTGTTTTGGCCGTCACGGTCTGGACTGAACTGTGGGTTTTACCGCTTATAATAACAATTCCAAGCTATACTGCTAATTGGCTTAGCTATTTTCTAGGATTAACCCAACATTGTGGGCTGAGACAAAATACTACTGATTTTAGAAAAAACACTAGATCCATACGTTTACCTAAGTTTGTAGAATACCTTTATTGGCACATGAATTGGCATACAGAACATCATATGTATGCAGGGATCCCATGCTATAATCTTCCTAAATTAGCCCGAGAAATCAAAAAAGATATGCCAGAGCCAAAGACTTTACTTGGAGCATGGAAAGAAATGTTGGAAACTTGGAAGATCCAAAAAAGCGACCCGAAGTACGCTTTTGACACACCAGTTCCTGAAAATCTGAAAAGTACTGCAAAGTTGCCTTTGGAGGCCAAATCTATTGGCGATTTGGCTCCCAAAGGGCTTGTCTAGGCTAGGTTAAATAGTTCTTTGAAACAAGATTTACAAAAGTATAAATGTATTTTCTGTTTCCGATTGCCGCCAATTATTTAGTTCATCCTTTTGCAAACTAATCATACCGTAAGACAGCCCCGTATTCGTGTTTCGAGCGCTTATTTGCATGAAATTTGAACCATTACGGACAACGACACCTTCAAATTTTTGCCCAGTATTTACGTTATATATTTTTAGTTTTGATCCTACCGAATTTACCATGTTGTTCATCTCCCCTACCTGAACAGTAGTGCAAGAAATTCAACCAACTCTAAAAAAAACACATAGACACCTTTACCTTGGGTCAATTGACTAGAAATTAATTAATTTAAAAAGCTATTGCCAAAAATTTAATCGAAACTGCATAATCAACTTAATCCTAATTAGTGGTGGGAAATATGCAGCAACGAGAAATAGGTAAAACAAAACTTAAAATTGACACTCTAGGTTTAGGTTGTGCTCCTCTGGGAGGGAATTTTGTGGATTTAACCTATAATCAAGGAGCAGAACTCGTGAATGCTGCGTTAGATGCCGGCATTTCTTATTTTGATACAGCGCCTTGGTATGGTTTTGGACGGTCTGAAAGAGTTGTCGGCGATCAGCTTCGCAATAAAGACATTATAATTTCATCTAAGGTTGGCAGAATACTAAAACCAGGAGCTGTAGCCGCACCAATGGATTATGGAATGGTAGATCCAATGCCATTTCATCCCGTTTATGATTATACCTACGATGGTATCATGAGGGCTTACGAAGATAGCCTACAAAGACTGGGGCTGGAAAAAATAGATATACTTCTCGTACATGACATCGGAACTTTTCAACACGGCCAAGAAAATGCACAGCACTTTAAAAATTTAGCTGATACCGGCTATAGAGCTCTTGCAGAATTACGTGAAAACAAAATAGTTAAAGCAATAGGCCTTGGTGTAAACGAAAACCAAGTTTGCTTGGATGCTCTAGAGATAGGCTCTTGGGATGTTTTTCTATTGGCTGGTCGCTACACTTTACTAGAGCAAACAGCATTGGATGAATTATTCCCCGCCTGCTCCAAAAG
>JAAXIY010000003.1:0-1329 GCA_012270125.1 Paracoccaceae bacterium | reverse complement strand
CCTACTGAATTCTGGAATTCATTGAAAGAGAGAAAGCTATTGAGAGCAGATGCTCCAACGCCATAATTTTAGAAATCATGCTTGTACGGAGGATTACAACCCGCAGTTTCGCAATTAAGTGCCGCGGCTTTCGATGCACGCTCAATAATATGAATTAATTCATCTTTAGTAATATCGGAAAGTGCTGCGGCAGAAGCTTTTTTCTCATTAATTTCAGCCAAGATTGTACCCATAAAAGTATCTCCAGCACCAACTGTATCAACTAATGGATCGCAAACTGCAGCACTCACTTCAAAAGAAATTTCACCTGCTTTGACACGCGCGCCCTTTGCACCCATCGTCAAAACTATGATCTCTGCTTCAATGTTGCTACAAATTTCATTAAAGGCATCACCTAAAGAAGCTTCTGGGCGCATGTAATTTAAATCCTCATCAGATAACTTTAGGATATTTGCATGCTTACTCATACGATCAAGTCTATCCAAATACTGTTGTTTATTTTTTACAAGTAACTCTCTTATGTTTGGATCAAGACTAGTAATAACTCCCTGCTCCGCAAGTTCACGAAATTTTTGCTCCCATAAATTGGCATCTTCTCCATCAATTAATGCGATAGAGCCAACATGAAAAATTTTTGTTGCGGATGGAGTGGTTTCAGTCAGCATCTCGTGATTTATTTGTCGCTCTGCAGTACCATCTCTATAAAATTGATAGTTAGGCTGGCTATTATTCAGTGATACAACCGCCAGCGAGGTTGGCTCATCCACTCTCGGTGCAGAAACAACTACTTTATCTGTCTCTAGACGATGCGCCAAGATGTTTCCCAAACTATCCCTGGAAATTGGAGTAATGTAAGAAACTTTCTGCCCCTGTCGAGCAGCGGCTATGGCGACATTGTAACAAGATCCGCCTGGAATAGCTCTATAAACAGGTAAATCATCTCCTTCTGAAACTTGGACATAATCAATTAGATTTTCACCACCAACAACGATCATTTTTCGTCCCCCTTTGCCGCTTCTTCAAAGGCAATCACCGCTGCATCTGTCAGTTTGCTATCGAATAAATCTCTCGCTACTTCAGGAGAAATTGTAAAACAGTCGTGACCTATCTCTGCAATTTCTAACATCTGTTTTGCATTTCTCAGAGAGGCAATAACAGGAATACATTTATTTTTACGAGCGATCTTCTGAATAATTTGCATGTTGGCCATCGCATCCAAGCCTGCATCCATCATTCTGCCAACATAGGGAGCTACATAGTCAGCTTTCAAAGCACATGCGGTAATCATTTGTTTTGGCTCATAGCAAGCAGTCATTAAAATTTTCGCAC
>JAAXIY010000061.1 GCA_012270125.1 Paracoccaceae bacterium | reverse complement strand
TTTTTCAGATCGTCCAATTAAAGAGATTATGACACCGAGAGTTGATGTGTTGTTCTTATCTCTTCCTATAAATATTGAAAATGTTAAACATATAGTTGATGAAAAAAGAATTTCAAGAATGCCTGTGTCAAGATCTAAGTCATTGGATGACACTTTCGGAGTTGTTTATGTTAAGGACTTGTTTAATTTAAAACTAAGTTCAGATTCGGTTGAGATTGAAAGCCTTGTAAAGGATGTAATATATCTTCCTGAGTACACAACTGTGTTGTCAGCATTGAATATACTGCGTGAGAATAAATCAAGTTTTGCTTGCGTAATTGATGAAAATGGTGGAATTGAAGGAGTTATTACAATTAAAGATGTCTTATCCGAATTTGTGGGTGATCTTCCAGATGAACATGATCAACGTTTTTCAGGAATACGAAGACTCGGGCCAGGTCAATGGAAAGTTGATGGAAAAACAGACATTGATGATTTCGAAGAATTTTTTGGACTAGATGAAACCGATAAAGATATAGCTACTGTTGGCGGTTTGTTCCTAAGCCACTCTGAACAGCTACCTTCAGAAGGTGAAAAAATTACAATAGATGGTTTAGAAATTACAATTTCAGAACTAGACAATAGGCGAATTGAATCTACTGTCGTCAAAAAAATATCAAAAAATAAGTCAACTAACTTATAGTAGACTGTACTGATGGGATTAGTATGGCGTGTCGTAACTTTTATATCTGTTTGGCTACTTTATGGATTATTAGCTTCTTTATTTGTCAAGAATGTAAACAGAAGAGATTATAGGTTATTAATTCTTTCTGGATTACTTGGCGGTTTAATAGGGGGAGCTATGGGAAATGTGATGGAGGTTCCTCAAAATATATGGTGGCTAAGAGAACTTATGAAACTTGGTGTCACGATATTATCAATGTATACAATTCAAAATATTTTTAAATGGAATTTAAGTAAATAATTACTTTTTTGGGATTCTTGCAGCTTTCAACAAATTTGCATTTTCATCTATTAAACCACATCTCTTCGAAATTAATTTAGTGTTAAAAGCAAATAGGTTTTTTCTCCAAATTGCAACGTAGCCATACCCTCCTACTTCATCTAACTTTTCTAACGCTACATTTAGGTCATCTATTGATAATGCAAACACTACTGGTAAGTTTTCATATTTAGCATCCCACTGATTGTCAAAACTAATTTTTGATGATTTGCTAATCAGCTCTTTAAAATCACTACTCACCTTCTTGAACCAATGCTTCAAATTTATTCATAAATGTTTCCTCATTTTCGCCATCAAGAAGTAAATCAAATTTTTCGCCTTGTTTTATAGCCAGTTTTAATATTCCAATCATACTTTTGCCATCAGCGTCTCTATCACCATATCTAATTTTTACCGAGCCATTAAATTGTTGTGCTAATTTTACAAATTCTGCAGCAGGCCGAGCGTGTAATCCTACATTTGCTTTAACTTCAATTTCTTTTGATATAGACACTTTATTTTAACCTTTCAATATAGAGCTTTAATTTTTTTTCGTTTATTGTCCAATAATTTTTAAAAAATTCCTCAAGACCATTTTCAAAATTATAACGAAATTCTCTAAAACCATCAATATTTGAGTAATCATTTTCTGAAATTAAATTGAATATAGTTTTAAATGAATCAATTTCTTTGTTGTTTTCAATAAGGATTTTTAGTGGTTTTTCAAATCTTTCATTTTTTGAAAATTTAATTTGAGGATTTCTAGCGACTCTTGTTAATTCATCTTTTATCTCTGGAGATGAAAATCTTTTGTGTATATCTTCAACATAACTTGAAACTTTATATTTATTTTTTGTAAAAATATTAAAAGCATTTGAGAGCTCTCTTGATGCTATAGGTGGAAAATATCTTAGTGTATTTGAACTATATATTTCATGGATATAATTTAGCCCATTTGAGATGCCAAAATATGATAGTTGAAGGTGTAGTCCATTTAATAACCAAAGTTTTTTTAAAAACTCATCTTCATAATCGCCATAGGCCACTATGTTAGATTCTTTTAATGGCTTTAATTTTCTATCTTCTAATATAATTGAGCCAAAACTTTCTACAACGACATCTAATGAAGCATTATCTTGTGGGGGTATGATTTTGTCGACAACAGCATCTAAAGGAGTGATTTTAGAATTTTGAGTGATAAATTTATTTTTTGTTGTTGTAGAAGCACGGTACATATTTTCAAATCCTATAAAAAGCACCTCGTGAGAGTAATCTATCTTATTTATTACTTCGTAAACATTTTGTATATATTGTGGTCCGACAGACGTAGAAATAAAGTTTGCTTCACGCAATAATTTATCTAAATTATTTGTGTTTTTAAAATTTTCGGCACTAATATTTTCAATTTCTAAAAAAGTGCCGTCTATATTAACAAAATTTATAATCTTATATTTCTTTATAGTATTTATGTGATCTACTACACTTTTATCAACGTCAACAAAAATGACTTGAAAATCATTTTCAATTAAAACGGGTGCTATAAATCCTCTACCAATATTTCCCGCGCCAAAATGAACTGCCTTTTTCATTATTCAAAGTTAGTAAACTTTAGGTAAATTAAATCTTTGTCTTCTTCTTCACATAGATTTTTAGCATCTACGGGATCTTCGATTAGCTAAGCAAGTGTAAGTAGTACTCCCATGTGATCATCGTCTTTTGATGCAATACCTACGATAAGATATGCTGTTTCACCATTCCACTCGACTCCCTTTGGGCACTGAATATAAGAGATACCAGTATTTTTAACAAATTTTTTTCCACTCTCCATTCCATGTGGAATTGCTACTCCATTGCCAATATATGTTGCAAAGCTTTCCTTTTCCAACTTTTCCAACATAGAATCGATATATTCTTTAGAAACATACCCATTATCATAAAGTATTTTTCCTGCAAGTTTTGTTGCATCTTCTTTTGAATTGATAATTTGCGATGTAAAGATAGAAGATTTTTTTAATATCTCCAATTTAACTACTCTTTATTTCATTACCTTCAGACAAATCATTTATTAATTTATTAATTGCAGGATCATTCATAAACATGTTAAATGAAACTACAACTGAATTGACAGCAACCTCTCTTGCTCTTGCTGATAAACCAGCATGAGCAACAACAACATCTGCGTCTTTAGGAATTAAGTTAACTGGTGAATGATCAATTAAAATATCTAAACCAGCTTTTTTGGCTTTTTTAATCAAAGTATTTTTTACCATTAAACTTGATCCCATACCTGCTTCACAAGCCAGAACAATTTTTTTTACTTCATCTGCGGGAATTGAACTTTGCGTCATTTTACTCCTCAAAACCTAAAAATTTGGGGAGGTAAACCTCCACAAATTTAATTATTATTTATTAAGAAATTTAGCCAACACCAGGAACATTGTCCATAGTTATTGTGTCTTCAACACCAGCATCAGTTTCTTTAACTGGTCTTGCTCTTAATACTATAGTACCTACCACTGCAGACACTATTGCGCCAATTGCCATGCCTCCAAGCACACCGACTGCTCCTCCTCTAGGTATTAATGGCAAATATGCCAAAATACTTCCTGGAGATGCTGCTGCAACAAGTCCAGCATCAGTTATTTGGAACCAAAGAGCTTGTGACATTCCACCAGCCCACATGGCAAGTATCATAATTGGATGTCCCAAAATGTATGGGAAGTATACCTCATGAATTCCACCAAAGAAGTGAATTATGATAGTACCTGGAGCGGATTGTTTCCACATTCCTTTTCCAGCAATCCAATAAGCTATTAGCATACCTAGGCCTGGGCCAGGGCTTGACTCAAGCATGAACCAAACTGATTGTCCAGTTTCAGCTGCTTCAGCAACACCTAAAGGACCAAACAATCCATGATTAATAGCATTATTTAAAAATAATACTTTAGCTACTTCGATTGGTAAATCGACCAAAGGAAGTAATCCAGCATCAACAATGCCCTCGGAGAGTGCTCCAAGTGCATCAAGGATACCTTGCATAATTGGTGAAATGACTTGCTTTGCAACTATTGCAAGAACTGTTGCTAGGATACCTAATGAAAAGTTATCAATTAACATTTCAAAGCCTTCCGGTGCGGAAGGTTGAAGTGCTGCGTCAACTTTCTTAGCTGCCCAAGCGCTTGCAGGTCCAAAGACCATTGCACCAAAGAATTGTGGGTCAGAAGCACCAACTGCTATTGCTGTTGTTACTACTGCACCAATTACACCTCCTCTGTGACCATGAACCATTTTTCCACCTGTGTATCCAATCAAAATTGGAAGTAGATAAACGATCATTGGTCCTACCATTTCGGATAGGCCCTCATTTGGAGCCCAACCTGTAGGTATAAAGAGTGCTGTAATCAAACCCCAAGCGATGAATGCGCCAATGTTAGGAATAACCATTCCTGACATAGCACCGCCAACGCGTTGTATGGATTCTTTCATATTTACAATCCCCCTAACGATTGATTTTTATATTGATTAATTTATAAAATAATCACTCTTAATTATATGAAAATTAATCCTTGGATTCAGGCAAATTTAATGAAAATTTTACATTTTATGTAACTCTAAGGCAAGACTTAGGTCTCATTATCCCTAAGACTTTGTATAATTGTGAAATATTTAACAAAAAGTGAGGAAAAATGGACGTAGAATCAACAATGTTGCCTTTAGGTACTAAATTGCCTGAGTTTAACCTAAAAGGAATTGACGAAAAATACTATAAAAATAGCGATTTTTCTGAAAATAATGGTCTTTTAGTGATGTTTATCTGTAATCACTGTCCTTTTGTAAAGCACATAAATGAAGGATTAGTTGATTTTACTAATGATTTAATAGCAAAAAATATTGGTGTTATTGGAATTAACTCAAATGACAGCTCACAGGAAAAATATGCTGAAGACAGCATTGAAAAGA